>NZ_JBFRFQ010000042.1:0-64076 GCF_052114905.1 Nocardia sp. 2TAF39 | reverse complement strand
ACCCGACAGGGTGTGGGAGAGTAGGACACCGCCGGAACATCCTTCCACGATAGGGGACCCACACCAGGGTCCCCTATCGTCGTTTGAGCACCAGACCGTACTCGAACCACTTCGCCGTGCCCCCACCCCACCGCCGGCACGTGATTGAATTCGTGGGGCCCTATTTACTTCTTGCGAAATCTAGAAAGGGAGCACCGTGCCGGAACAAAACGACGATCGGAAGCCCTTCCGGCGCGGCGCTCCCGACTCCGGGGCCGGTCGGCGCGGCGACAGCCGTGAGAGCGGCCCGCGCTCCAGCTCGGGCCAGCGTAGCGGTGGATTCAACCGCCGCGACGACTCCGGTGAACGCGGTGGCTTCAAACGACGCGGCGAGTCGGGCGGCTCTAGTTCACGCGACAATTCATCGGAGCGCGGTGGGTTCAAGCGCCGCGAAGAATCCGCCGGCGGGTTCAACCGTGGCGATTCGGACGAGCGCGGCGGCTCCGGACAGCGCGACAGGCTCTCCGAGCGCAGTGGATTCAGGCGGCAGGACTCCGGCGACCGGGGTAGCGCCAACCGTCGTGGTGGCTCTGGTGGCTTCCATCGCGGGGGCGATGCGGCCGAGCGTGGCGGGTTCGACCGCGGTACCGATTCCGGCGAGCGTGGGGGATTCAACGGCCGCAGCAGCGAGCGTGGGGGGTCAGATCGCCGCGGCGACTCCGGCGGGCGTGGCGGGTTCGACCGTCGCGGTGATTCCGGCGAGCGTCGCGGTGATTCGCGTGGCGCGTTCGGTCGAGGTGGCGATTCCGGCGGGCGTGGCGGCGCCGACCGGGGTACGGATTCGCGTGGCGGTTTCCGCCGTCGCGGTGACGATTCAGGGGACCGGAGCGATGCCCGTCGCGGCGCCTCGGGAGAGCGTGGTGGGTCCACCCGTCGCGGTGATTCGGCCGACCGCAGCGGTGCCGGTCGGCGGGGCGACGACTCCGGCTTCGCGCGCCGTGGTGATGCCGAGGAACGCCGAGGGACGAGCGAAGGCCGTGATGCCGGTGAGCGTCGTGGGTTCGACCGAGGCGACCGTCGCGGTGACTCGGACCGTCCCGAGTGGGCCGCACGCGGTGATGCGCCGCAGGATCGCCGTCGCGGCGGCGAGGGCGCACGCGCCGGCAGTGGCCGTTCGGTCGACCGTCGTCCGCCGCGTCCGGAAGAACCGGATCTGCCGGATGACGTCCAGCCCGCCGATCTCGACGCTGCCGTCCGCCGCGATCTGCTCAGCCTCGACAAGGGCAACGCGGAGACAGTCGCCCGTCATCTCGTGATGGCCGTGCGACTCATCGATGACGATCCGGGTTTGGCTCTCGCGCATGCCAGGGCAGCGCGCCAGCGCGCCGGTCGGATCGCCGTGGTGCGCGAAACGGCAGGGGTCGCCGCCTATCACGCGGGCGAATGGGCCGAAGCCCTCTCGGAGCTGCGAACTGCCCGCCGGATGTCCGGCGGGTTCGGCCTGTTGGCCGTAATGGCCGACTGCGAACGTGGCCTCGGCCGTCCTGAACGCGCGATCGAACTCGGCCGCAGCGACGAGGCCCGCGCGCTGCGCGGGGACGAGGCCACCGAATTGCGCATCGTCGTCGCGGGAGCCCGAATGGATCTCGGCCAGTACGACCAAGCCGTCGTTACCCTGCAGACGTCGGATCTCGATCCGGCACGCACCGGTTCGGCCGCGGCCCGCCTCTTCTACGCCTACGCCGACGCACTGGTCGCCGCAGGCCGCACCGACGAGGGCCTCACCTGGTTCCTCAACGCCGCCTCCGCCGACCTCGACGGCGAAACCGATGCGGAAGAACGCGCCGCCGAACTCACGGGTGACATCGACCTGTAGCCAGCCGTGGGCGACCGGACACTCCTCGGAAAGGGGAAGGACACTCGGCTCGGACGGCCGGAAGCAGCGCCGTCGGTGAAGGTTCTTCCATGAACTCGGGCACCGACGGCCACGGCGGATCGGACGATGCTCAGGTTGAAGTGCAGCAGGCCATTGCGGCCATGTCGCTTCGTCACTCTCGTGAGGACCCGGCCGACTCCAAGTTCGCCGACATACACTCCGATGCCGTCCGCTTCGAGCCTGTCTCCGCGTAGTCGCTCCGCCATCGGCTCGGCCCGCAAGTGACGGATTTCTCCCAACGCGAGCGACCGCAGAGCACCCACTCCGTCTGCGGTAGGTATTCGTTCCCTGCGCCACAGCTGCGTTCGGTTCCGCACATCGGTGCGTTTCTCCCGGCACTGCGAGGCGCGTACGGATTCGAACCATGGTCGACAGGTGTGACGCGCAGTGCCGGAGCGGAAGTGGTCCAGTCGGACGATGCTGTGATCAGCACTGACGAGTGCTGCTCGAAACCGTCGCGCGGCACCGACGATCCGAGCCGCGAAGTGGCTGACGCCACGCTTTTGCTGTTCCTCGTCTGGCGTAGTGTTCGAATGGCTCGGACTTGCCGAGATGGCTGTACCGCCGGAGGGTCCGGCGGTGTGCGTCGGCAACACGCCGATCGGGTGACACGGAGTGAGAGTGGTGTGAACCGACTACGAGACCGCTACCAGGCCCTGCTGCTGGATTTGGACGGCACACTGTATCGCGGTCATGCGGTGATCGAGGGTGCCCCACAGGCATTGGCTGACGGGGGCGGGGCGGTTCAGCGGCTCGTGTACGTCACGAACAATGCCAGCCGGAGTCCGGACGTCGTGGCCGCGCACCTGGCCGAACTCGGCTTTCCTGCGGCGACCGACGATGTGGTGACCAGCGCGCAGGCGGCCGCCGGTCTGCTGGCCGAACGACTCGACCAGGGCGCGCGGGTGCTGATCGTCGGCACCGATGATCTGGCCGCCGAGGTGGATGCGGTCGGTCTCCATTCGATTCGGCGCTTCGACGGTGCCGCTCCCGCGGCTGTGGTGCAAGGGCATTCACCCCACACGGCGTGGCCGGACTTGGCCGAGGCTGCCTACGCCTTGCGTGCCGACGCGCTGTGGGTCGTCGCGAATACCGACAAGACCCTGCCGAACGAACGTGGCCTCGCTCCAGGCAACGGCGCGATGGTCGCCGCGCTGCGTGCCGCGTCGGACAGGGAGCCGATCGTGGCGGGCAAGCCGTACGCGCCGCTGCTGGAGGATGCCCTCGTCCGCGCGAACACTCGCAGCGCGCTGGTGGTCGGCGACCGTCTCGACACCGACATCGAAGGCGCCAACCGCGTCGGCCTCGAGTCGCTACTGGTACTGACCGGCGTGAGCACCCTGGACGAGTTGCGCGACGCCGCTGCCGAGCAGACTCCCACCTATGTCTCCGACTCCCTGGATGCTCTCAACTATTCGCCCGTTGAGCTCGCGTCCGACAGCGGCTTGGGCGAGGCCTTGCGAAGCAACCCGGGGCGAGCCGTGACGGTTCGCGCGTCCAGTTCGGAAATCCGATAGCGTTGACGCCACGATGACTACTCCTATGCCCCGTTCCAACGGCCCCGGGCTGCACGCCGCCCGGGCGAACGGTCCCCGCCCCGGGGGCCCGTTGCCCGGTCAGCATCTGCCGGGCGTGCAAGGGCGCCCGGAGCCTGCCGACCCGGACCGGATTCGCGGAGAGGTCGACAGCCTGCTCGCCGAACTCGACATTCGCACCGGCTGGGCCGGAGCGAAGGCGGCGGCCGACAGCGCCGAGTCCGGCGCGGATATCACCCGTCGCGCCCGAATCCTGGAGCAGGCACACGACGTGCTCGTTCAAGCACTGGCCACGGTGGACAAGATCTGAAGTGGCCCGACGCTCGCGAGTGGACGCGGAACTGGTTCGCCGCGGATTGGCGAGATCGCGAGAGCACGCGGTCGAGCTGATCGGTGCGGGCCGCGTCCTGATAGCTGGAACGGTCGCCGTCAAGGCGGCGACCGCTGTGGAACCGGGCACGCCGTTGGTGGTGCGTGTGGAACCCGACGAGGTTTCCTGGGCATCGCGCGGGGCGCACAAACTACTCGGCGCGCTGGAGCTGTTCGAGTCGCAGGGGCTCTCGGTCGCGGGTAAGCGGTGCCTGGACGCGGGCGCGTCGACCGGTGGTTTCACCGACGTCCTGCTGTCGCGCGAGGCGCGTGAGGTGATCGCGGTCGATGTCGGCTATGGCCAGCTGGTCTGGCGCCTGCGGAATGACGAGCGGGTGCGAGTGTTCGATCGTACCAATGTGCGCCACCTGACTCCCGAAGCGATCGGCGGCACCGTCGAACTCGTGGTAGGCGACCTGTCGTTCATCTCGCTCGGTGTGGTCCTGCCCGCGCTGGTGGCCTGCGCGGCGCCAGGCGCCGACCTGTTGCCGATGGTGAAGCCGCAGTTCGAGGTGGGTAAGGAGCGTGTGGGCTCCGGCGGCGTGGTGCGTGACCCCGCGCTGCGGGCCGGAGCGGTCCGCACGGTCGCCGCCGCGGCGGCGGAACTCGGCATGCGTACCGTCGGAGTAGTGGCGAGCCCCTTGCCAGGGCCGTCGGGCAATGTCGAATACTTCTTGTGGCTGCGCAAGGACGGGCAGTTCGAAGACGACGGCGAGCAGGTCGCGGTCCTCGTTGAACGTGCGGTTGAGGAGGGTCCACAGTGAACGCGCTGGCACGGGCCGAAGGCCGGGAAATTTTACTGGTGTCACATCCGGGCCGGGCGGAGATCATCGAGACCGCCCACCGGGTGGCGAAGATCTTCGCGGACGCGGGCATCTGCCTGCGGGTGCTCGCGGACGAGGCGGACAGCACCCGGTTCGAGGCCGAGCCGGGCGGATACCCGGTGCGCGTGGTCGAGCATGGGCCCCGGGCGGCAGTCGGCTGCGAGATGGTGCTCGTACTCGGTGGTGACGGAACGTTCCTGCGCGCCGCCGAGTTGGCACGGCCGGCTGCGGTGCCGGTGCTCGGAATCAACCTCGGCCGCATCGGGTTTCTCACCGAGGCCGAGGCCGAGCACCTGGACGAGGCGCTGGCGCAGGTGGTTCGGCGCGATTACACGATCGAGCACCGGATGACCATCGACGTCACGGTCCGGGTCGAAGACGAGGTGGTCGAGAGCGGCTGGGCGTTGAACGAGGCGAGCATCGAAAATGCCTCGCGCATGGGCGTGCTCGAAGTAGTGCTGGAGGTCGACGGTCGCCCGGTGTCCGCGTTCGGCTGCGACGGCATCCTGATCGCCACGCCGACCGGATCGACCGCCTACGCATTCTCCGCGGGCGGGCCGGTGGTGTGGCCGGAACTCGAAGCGCTGCTGGTGATTCCGAGCAACGCCCATGCCCTGTTCGCGCGGCCGCTGGTGACCAGCCCGGAGTCGCGGATCGCGGTCGAATCCGTTGCGACCGGTCACGATGCGATAGTTTTCCTGGACGGCAGGCGCACGCTTGCACTGCCGAAGGGCGGCCGGGTGGAAGCGGTCCGCGGCGCCGAGCCGGTGCGTTGGGTGCGGCTGGACTCCGCACCGTTCGCCGACCGGATGGTGCGCAAGTTCCAATTGCCCGTGACAGGCTGGCGTGGCCGACGGCGAACGGAGAGCACAAGTGCTGACAGAGATCAGGATTGACGGCCTTGGCGTCATTTCCACAGCCACCGCGCAGTTCCACGAGGGGCTGACCTGCCTGACCGGTGAGACCGGTGCGGGCAAGACCATGGTGGTTACCAGCCTGCATCTGCTCAGCGGTGCGCGGGCCGACGCGGGCCGGGTCCGGCTCGGTGCATCCCGTGCCGTGGTAGAGGGCCGGTTCACCATCGACGACGTCAACGACGCGGCGCGTGCGGAGGTCGCACGGGTTCTGGAAGCGGCAGCGGCCGAACAGGACGACGACGGCAGCATCATCGCCATCCGCACGGTCGGCAGCGACGGACGGTCGCGCGCGCACCTCGGCGGTCGCGGCGTACCCGCGTCGGTGCTGGCCGATTTCACCGCGCCCCTGTTGACGGTGCACGGCCAGAACGACCAGCTGCGCTTGCAGCGCCCCGATCAGCAGTTGTCCGCGCTTGACCAGTTCGCCGCCGACACCGTGGGTCCGCTGCTGCGGAAATACCAAGTCCAGCGCCGTTCCTGGCTGGAAGCCAGGAACGAACTGCTCGAACGGACCGCGCGCAGTAGGGAACTGGCGCTCGAGGCCGACCGGCTCAAACACTCGCTGAACGACATCGACGCCATCGCACCCGAGCTCGGCGAGGACGTGCGCATCCTCGACGAGGTCCGCAGGCTCAGCGACCTGGACTCGCTACGTGAGGCGGCGGCCACCGCGCGCGACGCGTTGGCCGGACCGGCCGACGCTCCCGAAGACGGTTCCGGCGCATTGGAATTGCTCGGTGCCGCGCGCGCCCGCATCGAATCGGCCGACGATCCCGCGCTGATCGCCCTCGCACCTCGCCTGACCGACGCCATTGCCGTGGTGGTCGATCTGACCACCGAGCTGAGCGGCTACCTCTCGGACCTGCCTTCGGATCCGGGTGCACTGGACGCGCTGCTCACCAGGCAGGCCGAGCTGAAGACGCTGACCCGCAAGTACGCGCCCGATATCGACGGTGTGATTGCCTGGGCCGATGAGGCGCGCACCAGGCTCGGCTCGCTCGACGTGTCGGAAGAGGCGCTGACCAAGCTGGCCGCGGAGGTGGACGTCGCGGCCGAGCGGGTGCGGGAGGCGGCGAAGAAGCTGAGCGCCGCGCGAACCGAGGCGGCGGGCAAACTGGGGGCCGCGGTCAGTGCCGAGCTGGGTGGTCTCGCGATGGGCAAGGCGCGCCTGGAGGTCGAGGTTCGACCGCTGCCCGCGAGTCCGCAGGACTCCGCGCCGCTCACTGTCGGCAGGCAGGAACTGCACGCCGGTTCGTCTGGCATCGATGAGGTCGAGTTCCGCCTGTCGGCGCATTCGGGCGCACAGTCGCTGCCGTTGAGCAAGAGCGCCTCCGGTGGTGAGTTGTCGCGCGTGATGCTGGCGCTCGAGGTCGTGCTCGCCGGCTCCGAGCACGGCGCGACCATGGTGTTCGACGAGGTCGACGCTGGTGTCGGCGGCCGGGCCGCGGTCGAGATCGGCCGCAGGTTGGCCCGGCTCGCCCGCACGCATCAGGTCATCGTGGTCACTCACCTGCCGCAGGTGGCGGCGTTCGCCGACACCCACCTGGTGGTCGATAAGTCCGACAACGGCAAGGGCAAAGTCGACAGCGGTGTTCGTGCGCTCACCAAGGACGAGCGCGTCATCGAATTGGCCCGCATGCTTGCCGGTCTCGACGACACCGAGACCGGCCGGGCGCACGCGGAGGAGCTGCTGGCTACGGCGCGTGCCGAGAAGTCGGGCGTCGAGGTGGCGACGCGGTGATCGCGTCGGTCAGCGCACAGCCTTCTGCGCGCCTTTGATGAACTGGCCGATCAGGTTCTTCAGGCCGAACTCCAGCACCTTGGCGGGCACGGGGAGCTTGGGGTCGGACTGCATCGTGTAGGAGACCAGCGTGCCGTTGTCGGTATCGGCGAAGGTGACGATGCCGACGTGGCGTTTCACCGGGGCGCCCTTGATGATCCTGTATTCCATCCGCTCGCCGGGCACCAGCTTGGTGATCTCCTCGGTGATGCCGAGCGGACCGAGTCCGAACATATGCTGGGCGCCGACGCCCTCACGTTCGGTCAGGCCGGGCTTGGTCAGCTTGACCTGGACCGGAAGGTAGGGGTTGATGCTTTCGCGGTCGGCGAAGAGCCGGTACACGACATCGCGCGGCGCGGCGATGACGGCGTCGACGGTGGTGCTGGCCATGGGGCCTCCTCTTCGAGTTACCTGTGACGGGCAGCATATAGGTACTCCTTGCCCTGCTCGCTGATCGTGTTGTCCGCATCACAGTCGGTTGCGGGCGCGTCATGATGGCTGATGCGCACGGCACGGGACGGGTGTCGTCTCAGGCGGGTCGCTGGGCCGATCCTGAACCCTTCGTGGAATCACAGGACACGTGCCCAGCGGTTGAGGTTCACGTGACCTGAATCGGGATCGACACTTCGCATCGGATCGTGCGATAGCGACTCATTCGCTGGATAGCGAATCCGAACGGAGAGTTGCGTTGGAGGAGTTTCCGGTCGCGTCCTGTCGTTCGATCTCCTGTGATGACCGTGAACGGTAATCCATGGCTACGGTTCTGCAGTGTCGCTGGTTCGCTCAGAACGTCATGAACAGGAAAAATGTGGTGCAAGGTGGCCCTTTGCGGCGTGCCCGATCCTGAATCCGTGGGTGGACCGACGCTGAAGAAGTATCGGAACCGTGTGGTGCGTGGGGCTATCACAGTGACGGATGTGATAGATGATGCGGCGCGCCTCCATCAATGGTTGATGGTTTGCCACCATCATCGGCCACATGAGGATGCTGGCGCTGTTGTCGAAGAACACCGAAACGCCGCCCGGTCTGACCGGGACAGCCAGGGTGGATCGCAACACCCGGCGTCTGCTGAAGCGGGTGGGACCGGGTGACATCGTCGTTCTCGACGAGATGGACATCGACCGGATGACCGCCGACCGGCTGGTCGAGGCCGGCGTGGTGGCGGTGATCAACACCTCGCCGTCTATTTCCGGCCGCTATCCGAACCTCGGCCCGGAAGTGCTGGTGGCGAACGGGGTTCTGCTGCTGGACACTGTGAGTTCGGACGCGTTCGGCAAGATCAAGGACGGTAGCAAGGTCCGTATCGACGGGGGTGTCGTCTACGCCGACAAGATGATCAAGAAGGAGCCGGAGGTCCTGGTCGAGGGCATCGAGCTCACCGACTCGGCCGTCGCCGAGCGGATGATCGAGGCTCGCGACGGGTTGGCCGATCACCTGGAGGCGTTCGCGGGCAACACCATCGAGTTCATCCGCACCGAAAGCCCGCTGCTCATCGACGGCATCGGCGTGCCGGAGCTCGAGCTGGTCATGAAACACCGGCACGTCGTGGTCGTGGCGGACGGCCCGGATCACGCCGATGATCTCGCGCGGCTCAAGCCGTTCATCAAGGAGTATGTGCCGATCATGATCGGCGTCGGTCGTGGTGCGGACACCCTCGTGAAGCGAGGCTACCGACCCGACCTCATCGTCGGCGACCCGGACGAGATCACCTCCGCGACGATGAAGTGCGGAGCCGAGGTGATCCTGCCCGCCGACACGGACGGTCACGCCAAGGGACTCGAACGAATCCAGGATCTCGGCATCGGCGCTACGACGTTCCCCTCGTCGGGTTCGCCCGCCGATCTGGCGCTGCTGCTGGCCGACCACCACGGCGCGTCGCTCATCGTCACCGTGGGCGCCGCGGCCTCGCTCGACGACTTCTTCGACCGCGGCCGCCGCGGCAGCAATCCGGCTACCTTCCTCACCCGCCTCAAGGTCGGCACCAAGGTGACCGACGCGAAGGCAGTCGCCACGCTCTACCGCAACCGGGTATCCGGGATCGCCATCGCGCTGGTGGTGCTCGCCGCGCTGGTCGCGGTGATCGTCGTGCTGCTCACGGCCGACAGCGGCGGGGACGTCACGGACTGGACTATTGAGACCTGGAACCGGTTCGCGCTGTGGGTACATGGGCTCGTCGGCGACAAATAATCTAGGGAGAGCGATGGTTTCGATGCGGCAACATGCCATCTCGATCGTGGGGATCTTTCTCGCCCTGGCAATGGGAGTGGTGCTCGGATCGCAGACATTGGCGGCGGATCTGCTGTCCGGGTTGCGCGCGGACAAGACAGATCTCCGGCAACGGGTGGACGTGCTCGCCGAACACAATCGGCAGCTCACCGATGAATTGACCTCCGCCGATCGCTTCATCGCCGGATCGTCCGGCCGTATCCTGGCCGGCACCCTCGTCGACCGCAGCGTCGTGGTGTTCACAACGCCGGACGCCGATCCCGGCGACGTCGACGGAGTGACCAAGGCGCTGGAGACGTCCGGGGTCGCGGTGACCGGACGGATCGCGCTCACCGACGCCTTCGTCGACGCCGCCGAGGGGGACCGGATGCGTACCGCCGTCACCAACGTAATTCCCGCGGGCGCCCAGCTGCGCACCGGCGCGGTCGATCAAGGCAGCATGGCGGGCGATCTTCTCGGCCTGGTTCTGCTGCTCGACCCGGTCGACGGGCAAGCCCGCAGCACCCCGGAGGAACTCGGCCTGGTCCTGGAGACCCTGCGCGGCGGTGGTTTCCTCGCCTACGGCGACACACCGGCCCGTCCCGCACAGCTCGCCGTAGTAGTCAGCGGAAACGGCGCCGAGCCCGCCGAGAACGGTCATGGCTCCAACATCGCCCGCTTCGCCGGGGCCCTGCGCGGCCGTGGTTCGGGCGTGGTCTTGGCGGGCCGCCCCGGCGCCGCGGAAGGTCCCGGCCCGATCGCCGTCGTCCGTGCCGACGCGGCCCTGGCCACCCAGGTCACCACCGTCGACAATCTCGACCGCGAAATCGGCCGCGTCACCACCGTCCTCGGCCTCGGCGAACAACTCGACGGCGGCGCGGGCCGATACGGCACCGGCACCAAAGCCGCCTCCCTCACCCTCGCTGCCCTGCCCGGCTGAACCGGCGGGTTTCTCCGGCTGGCATTCGTGCTCGAGCAGAGAGACCCGCGACCCCGCTCACCGCAGGGGTTGCCCCGCTCTGAAGGATGCTGTGGCGATCGGGTGGCAAACATGCGTGGCGTCGAACGGACGGGCGGATTCGTGTTACCGTGAAGACCCGTGGGTCAAACACGGATTCAGGCGCGAACGGCCACGAAGCACATCTTCGTCAGCGGTGGAGTCGCCTCCTCATTGGGTAAAGGTCTTACCGCCTCCAGCCTCGGTCAGCTGTTGACGGCGCGTGGGCTGCGCGTCACGATGCAGAAACTCGACCCGTACTTGAACGTCGATCCCGGCACGATGAACCCCTTCCAACATGGCGAGGTATTCGTGACGGAAGACGGCGCCGAGACCGATCTGGACGTCGGCCACTACGAGCGGTTCCTCGATCGGGACCTGTCCCGGGACGCGAATGTGACTACCGGGCAAATCTATTCGTCGGTCATCGCCAAGGAGCGGCGCGGCGAATACCTCGGCGACACGGTGCAGGTGATCCCGCACATCACCGACGAGATCAAGAGCCGCATCCTCGCGATGAGCGGCCCGGATCTGCAGGGACACGCCCCGGACGTGGTGATCACCGAGATCGGCGGCACCGTCGGCGACATCGAGTCGCAGCCGTTTCTGGAGGCGGCCCGCCAGATCCGCCACGACGTCGGCCGGGACAACGTCTTCTTCCTGCATGTCTCGCTGGTGCCCTACCTCGCTCCCTCCGGCGAGCTCAAGACCAAGCCGACGCAGCACTCGGTGGCGGCGCTGCGCAACATCGGTATCCAGCCCGACGCGCTGATCCTGCGCTGCGACCGCGAGGTCCCGCAGGCGCTGAAAAGCAAGATCGCGCTGATGTGCGACGTCGAGGTGGACGCCTGCATCTCCACCCCGGACGCGCCGTCGATCTACGACATCCCCCGCGTGCTGCACCGTGAAGGACTGGACGCCTACGTGGTGCGCAGGCTCGGGCTGCCGTTCCGCGATGTGGACTGGACCGTGTGGGGCGACCTGCTCGAGCGGGTGCACTCGCCGCGCGAGACAGTCGAGGTCGCGCTCGTCGGCAAGTACGTCGACCTGCCCGACGCCTACCTCTCGGTCACCGAGGCGCTGCGTGCCGGCGGATTCGCCTCGCGCGCCAAGGTCAGCATTCGCTGGGTGCCCTCGGACGAGTGCGAGACCGCGGCGGGCGCACAGCACGCGCTGCGCGACGTGGACGCCGTGCTCATCCCCGGAGGATTCGGTATCCGCGGCATCGAGGGCAAGGTCGGCGCCATCCGGTACGCGCGCACCCGCGGTATTCCGCTGCTCGGCCTGTGCCTCGGCCTGCAGTGCATCGTGATCGAAGCGGCCCGCTCGGTCGGCCTGACCGAGGCCAATTCGGCCGAATTCGAGCCCGACACACCGCATCCTGTCATCTCCACCATGGCCGACCAGGAGCAGGCCGTGGCCGGTGAAGCCGATCTCGGCGGCACTATGCGGCTCGGCGCCTACCCCGCGACCCTGGCGAAGGGCTCGGTCGTCGCGCACGCCTATGGCGGTGAGCACGTCTCCGAGCGTCACCGGCACCGCTACGAGGTGAACAACGCCTACCGCGACAAGATCGCCGAGAGCGGCCTGAAGTTCAGCGGCACCTCGCCGGATGGGCATCTGGTCGAGTTCGTCGAGCTGCCCGCCGACGTGCACCCGTTCTTCGTCGCCACCCAGGCCCACCCCGAGTTGAAGAGTCGCCCGACCCGCCCGCACCCGCTGTTCGCGGCACTCGTCTCGGCGGCGCTGAAATACAAAGCGGCCGAACAGCTCCCGGTCGACATCCCGGGCGAAGAACTCGCGGGTGCGACGGAAAAGGGATAGCGGCATGACCGACGGGGGAGCTGCCGAACCAGGCAGCCACGACTTCGAGACCGTATCCACCGAGACCGTCTACAGTGGCGCCATCCTGGCACTGCGGCTCGACCAGGTGTCGATGCCGGGCGGGCGGGTCGTCGAACGCGAGGTGATCGAGCACCACGGGGCCGTCGCTGTCGCCGCGATCGATGATGACGACAGTGTGGTGCTGATCAACCAGTACCGCCACCCGATCGGCAGACGGTTGCTGGAGTTGCCCGCCGGTCTGCTCGACCTCCCCGGCGAGGATCCGCTCGTCGCAGCGCAGCGCGAGCTGGCCGAGGAGACGGGGCTGGCCGCGCGGGAATGGGCGGTGCTGGTGGATGTGGTGCTCTCGCCCGGCTTCACCGACGAGGCGCTGCGGGTCTACCTGGCCCGCGGCCTGCATGAGACCCACCGCCCCGAGCCGGAGCTGGAGGAGGCCGACCTCGAGGTGGTCCGGATGCCGGTCGACGCGGCCGTCCGTGCGGCGCTGGCGGGGGAGATCGTCAACGCCACCGCGGTCTCCGGCGTACTCGCGCTGGCGGCCGCGCGGGCATGCGGCATCGAGCTACGGGCGGCGGACGCGCCATGGGCCGGACAGCCCACCGCGTTCCTTCGCCGCAAGGCGGCGCAGAAGTCCGAAGGCTGATCGACAGTGCTCGCGCGGCAGCTCGATACATATCTCGACCATCTCGCGGTCGAGCGCGGCGTCGCACGCAACACCCTCGGCGCCTACCGACGCGATCTCGGTCGCTACTTCGACTTCCTGACCGGACGCGGCATCGGCTCGCTGGATCAGGTCGCCGAATCGGACGTCGCCGAGTTCACCATGGCGCTGCGCGCCGGCGGAAGCAGCCATCCGCCGCTCGCGGCGAGTTCGGTGGCCCGCGCGCTGATCGCCGTGCGCGGGCTGCATCGCTTTGCCGCCGCGGAGGGACTGACCGGTACCGACGTCGCGCATGCGGTGAAGCCGCCCACCCCAGGCCGCAGGCTTCCCAAGGCGCTGCCTTACGACCAGGTGCTGCAACTGCTGGAGGCCGCGGGTGGTGCGCCTGTGGACAATTCGGACGGCGCTGCGGGTGCGGACGGCGGACCGCGCGGGCTGCGCGATCGCGCGCTGCTGGAACTGCTGTATTCGACCGGCGCCCGGATCTCGGAGACGGTCGGGCTGGACGTCGACGATCTCGACACCGAGGAGCGTGCGGTCGTGTTGCGCGGCAAGGGCGGCAAACAGCGCATGGTTCCGATCGGCCGCCCCGCCCTCGCCGCCGTGGACGCTTACCTGGTGCGTGGGCGGCCGACGCTCGCCGCGCAGGGAAAGGGCAACGCCGGAGCCCTGTTCCTGAACGTCCGCGGCGGACGCTTGTCCCGTCAGAGCGCCTGGCAGGTCCTGCAGAGCGCCGCCGAACGCGCGGGCATCGCAGCGGCGGTGTCGCCGCACACCCTGCGTCACTCGTTCGCCACCCACCTGCTCGACGGTGGCGCCGACGTTCGCGTCGTGCAGGAACTTCTCGGTCACGCGTCGGTGACCACGACTCAGATCTACACCCTCGTCACGGTTCACACCCTGCGCGAAGTCTGGGCAACCGCCCACCCCCGTGCCCGCTGACGGGCGAGGTCGACTTCGCAAACCTGCTCGCTTCCCCCGCGCAGTGGACTCTACTGCTACTCGTGTGCGAGGACGAGCCATGTCTGCGAAGCCCGCTCGTGTCTGCGAAGTCCGTTGTGCTGGTTGGCCCGACTGTCGTCCTGCCGGGTGCCGTGCGACGCGGCGGACGGCCCCGCCGAGTTCACGGCGGTGCACACAGCGGGTATCGTCCGCTGCGAGCACTTTCCGGCACCTCGGCCGGATCGCGTGGGGAGGCGGACCGGGCAGCATCGACGAACACAACGGGTGCGAAGTCCATTTCGACGGAGGCCCGCAATGGCGCTGACCAGCGCGTGGCGAACACGCCGCGCGCAGGCGCGGCACTCGAGTGCCGTCAAGCTGTAGCGTCTATCGAGAGCTGGACCGTACGAAAGCGAGGTCGGGCCCTGATCGGCCTCGCTACGCTCGGCGAGGCAACGGGCAGGAACGTATAAGGAGCAGCGGATCGTGACGACAGCCGGAGCGGCAGAGCCGCCGATGGGTGCTGGGGCGGAGCCGCTTATGGGCCCGCGACCGGGCCCGTACTCGGACGCCGCGGCGGAAACGCTGTGGGGCAGCGGAATGGAGCCGGTGCCGGATGACACGACGCTCGGTCCGACCGGACGCCCGTTGCGGCTGGTCCCGGACCCGCCGCCGCTGGACCGGCACGGCGATGCCCTGGTTGTCGCGATGTGCAACCAGAAGGGCGGAGTGGGCAAGACCACCTCCACCATCAACCTCGGCGCCGCACTGGCCGAATACGGCCGCCGGGTGTTGCTCGTCGATCTGGACCCGCAGGGCGCGCTGTCCGCGGGACTCGGTGTGGCACACCACGATCTCGACTCGACTGTGCACAACCTGCTCATCGGCTCCAAGGTGTCGATCGACGACGTGCTGATGCAGACCCGCGTCGAGAACATGGACCTGCTGCCGAGCAACATCGACCTTTCCGCCGCGGAGATCCAGCTCGTCAACGAGGTGGGCAGGGAGCAGTCGCTCGGTCGCGCTCTGCACCCCGTGCGCAACCGCTACGACTACATCCTGATCGACTGCCAGCCCTCCCTCGGCCTGCTCACCGTCAATGCTCTGGCCTGCTCGGACGGCGTGATCATCCCGATGGAATGCGAATACTTCTCGCTGCGCGGGCTCGCGCTGCTCAACGACACCGTGGAGAAGGTGCGCGACCGGTTGAACCCGAGGCTGAGCCTGTACGGAATAGTGGTCACCATGTTCGACGCCCGGCTGTTGCATTCCCGCCAAGTCATGGCGCGAGTCGTCGAGGTATTCGGCGACCTGGTCTACGACACCGCGATCTCGCGCACCGTCCGTTTCCCGGACGCCAGCGTCGCGGGCGAGCCCATTACCACGTGGGCGCCGAAATCTGGTGGGGCGGAAGCGTATCGGGCGATGGCACGGGAAGTCATCCACCGGTCGGGCCGGTGATCGGCCCTTCCGACCCCGAGTCCGCGAGAACTACGCACACACCCGGCACGGGGCCTTCCGCCGCTGGTGCGACCCCCACACCGGATGGTGGCGCGTGCGATGCCGGTGCGTCGGACAGTGCCGACGAACCCACAGAACCGCCACTCGAACGCGGCGCTTCCGGAAAAGCCCCTGCGCTGGGCGATGTAGCGGCGGCGTATATCACCGCCGGCCGGGGCGCGTCGACGCAGCGCCCGAACGCCGCCATCGTGGGCGAGACCCGCGCGCGGACCGAATCGGACACCGAAGCCGCCCCGCTCTTCGCGTCCGGCCCGGGCACGTCGGCGCAGGAACCGCCGACGACCGAACCGGAGCCCCGCGCAGCGGTGGCTATGCGCGATACCGCCGCAGAACAGGATGATTCGTCGGTGGCGTCTGTCGACGAGCCGGACGACCTGCCTGCCGCTGTACCGGATAGCGTGCCTGATGAAAGCCCCGACCAGTCCTCCGGATTCCGGCTGCGCCTGAGCAACTTCGAGGGGCCGTTCGACCTGCTGCTCACCCTGATCAGCTCGCGCAAGCTGGATGTCACCGAGGTGGCATTGCACAAGGTGACCGACGAGTTCATCGCCTATACCAAGGCGTTGACCGCGAACATGGCGCGACAGAACACGTTGCGGGCAGACAAGATCTTGGACCAGACCACCGAATTCCTGGTCGTCGCAGCCACTCTGCTCGACCTGAAGGCGGCACGACTGCTGCCGTCCGGCGAGATGACCGACACCGAGGACCTCGAACTGCTCGAGGCGCGCGACCTGTTGTTCGCCCGTCTGCTGCAGTACCGGGCGTTCAAACAGGTCGCCGAGTTGCTGGCCGAGTTGGAGGCGGCTGCGCTGCGCCGCTATCCGCGCGCGGTCGGACTGGAGGAGCGCTACGCCGACCTGCTGCCCGAGGTTACGCTGGGTGTCGGGGCGGCCGAGTTCGCCGAAATCGCCGCGGCGGCCTTCCAGCCCCGCCCGGTGCCCAAGGTCGGGCTCGACCACCTGCATACGCATGCCATCTCGGTTGCCGAACAGGCGGCGCTCGTGCTGGAGCGGCTCAAACAGCGCGGTGCGGGCTGCTGGACCACCTTCGGTGAGCTCGTCGCCGACTGCGAGGTACCCGTCCAGATCGTCGCCCGCTTCCTGGCGCTGCTCGAGCTGTATCGCGGCAAGACGATCGAGTTCGACCAGCCCGACCCGCTCGGCCCGCTGTCGGTCAGCTGGATCGGCGACGACGCCGCCGAACAGGTGGACACCGTGACTATCGAGGAGGACTACGGGTGAGCGAGCGGAACGACAACACCGTCGGCGGGGCACGCCCGTGAGTGAGCGTCAACGAGTGAGCCGAGGGCACAGTGCGTGGTCGTGCACGACGGAGCCGAGTGCGAGGGAGGCGCAGTCTTGAGTGAGGCAGTGGCGGAACTCACCCCGCAACCGCTGGACGACGCCGAGTTCCGCTCGGCGCTGGAGGCCATGCTGCTCATCGTGGACGCTCCGGCCCCGGTAGAGCAGCTCGCGGCCGCCCTGAACGACACCGCCGAGCGGGTCGAGACCACCTTGCGTGGATTGTCCGCGGAGCTGTCCGCCCGGTCCAGCGGCATCGATCTGCGTTTCGTCGGTGACGGTTGGCGCTTCTATACTCGCAGCGAGTACGCGCAGTATGTGGAACGGATGCTGCTCGACGGCTCCCGCTCGAAACTGACGCGGGCGGCATTGGAAACGCTGGCGGTGGTGGCATACCGTCAGCCGGTGACCCGGACCAGGGTCAGCGCGGTGCGCGGCGTGAACGTCGACGGGGTGATGCGCACGCTGCTGGCCAGGGGCTTGATCGCCGAGGCAGGCGTCGACCCGGAGACCAACGGGACGCAGTACTGCACGACCGAACTGTTCCTGGAACGGATCGGGCTCGCAGCGCTGAGCGATCTGCCGCCGCTGGCGCCCCTGCTTCCGGGCGTCGACCTGATCGACGAGATCAACGAGAGCTTGGAGACCGACCCCCGGTACACCAGGTTGAAGAAACCCGCCGAGGCCGATTTGGACCTCGGCACCGAACAATGACAGGACAACATGAATACGCCCGCTCGCCGAGATGGCACACCGGATCGTAGGAAACGCGGCGCTCAGCCCGAACGGGGCGGCGCAGGCGCACGCGACGCCCGTTCAGCGCAACGAGGGCATACCACTCGTGGCGCCCAACAGGCTAGTGGCGCGGGACGCGGTACCGCCCAGCGTGGAGCTCAGGCCGCGAACTCGCCGCGGCACGGCGCCCAGTCCACCCCGACCGCGAAGAAGAAGCCGAAGCCGCAACGCCAGGTCGCACAGCCGACATTGCTGAGCAACGCCAAGCCTGCCCGTCGCCAGAACGTGGAGCCCACCGAGGCTGCTTCCCCGACGAAGCTGCCGTGGGGTGAGGGCGAGCGGCTGCAGAAGGTGCTCGCCAAGGCCGGTGTCGCCTCGCGCCGCGCCGCCGAGGAGATGATCGCGCAGGGCCGCGTCGAGGTCGACGGCCTCATCGTGCGAGAGCAGGGCTTGCGCATCGACCCGCAGCGCGCGGTGGTGCGGGTCGACGGCACTCGGGTGATGGTGCGCGAGGAGTTGGTGCACGTCGCGCTGAACAAACCCAAGGGCTGGCAGTCGACCATGTCCGACGACCTGGGCCGCCCCTGCGTCGGTGACATCGTGGCCGAGCGGATCGCCGCCGGTCAGCGCCTGTTCCATGTCGGCAGGCTCGACGCCGACACCGAGGGCCTGCTGCTGCTCACCAACGACGGCGACCTCGCGCACCGGCTCATGCACCCCTCCTTCGAGGTCTCCAAGACCTACCTGGCGACGGTGAACGGTGAAGTCAACCGCACGGTCGGCAAACGACTGAAGGACGGCGTCGAGCTGGAGGACGGACCGGCCAGGGTCGACCGTTTCCAGGTGCTCGAGCTGGGGGAAGGACGTTCCCTGGTGAAGGTGGTGTTGCACGAAGGGCGCAAGCACATCGTGCGCCGCCTGCTGGACGCGGTCGGCCATCCGGTCACCCGGCTGGTGCGCACCCATATCGGTCCGGTCGCGCTCGGCGATCAACGGCCCGGCACGCTGCGCGTGCTCGGCCGCGATGAAATCGGCAAACTCTACGAGGCGGTGTCGTTGTGAATGGTGTGGAGGTCCCGGTCGAGGTGCCGGCGCGGATGTCCGGTACGAGCCCGCTGGTGGTCGCCATGGACGGGCCCTCCGGTACCGGCAAGTCCAGCGTTTCCCGGCGCCTGGCCGCCCGGCTCGGCGCACGCTACCTCGACACCGGCGCCATGTACCGGGTCGCGACGCTGCGTGTGCTGCGCACCGGCATCGAGCTCACCGACTCGGCCGCTGTCGCGGCCGCGGTCAAGGAATTGCCCCTGTCCATCGGCACCGACCCCAGCCGTGAGGTGATCCAGCTCGACGGCGAGGATGTGGCGTCGGAAGTTCGGGGCGCCGCCGTCACGAAGGCTGTCTCCGCGGTCTCGGCGGTGCTCGAGGTCCGCGAGCTGCTCGTCGCGCTGCAGCGCGACATCACCACGGCCACGCAGCGAATCGTGGTGGAGGGTCGCGACATCGGCACCGTCGTGCTGCCCGAAGCAGACGCCAAGATCTACCTGACCGCTTCCGCGGAGGCGCGCGCCCATCGGCGCAACCAGCAGAACATCCTCGAAGGTCGCGGCGACGACTACCCGGGCGTGCTCGCCGACGTGCAGCGTCGCGACACCCTCGACTCGACGCGCAAGGTCTCCCCGCTGCGTCCCGCCGAGGACGCGGTGCTGGTCGACACCAGCGAGCTGACCATGGACGAGGTCATCGACGAGCTGTACTGCGTTGTCGCGCAGCAGCTTTCGGCGAACCGGAGAGGACGCGACCGATGAGCGAGGATGTACTGGCCGGCGATGGCATCTGGAGCGACGAATCCGACTGGGAGTTGGCCGATCTCGACGATGAGTTCGACGACGATGCGTATGTCGCGATGCCGACGCTGGCGGTTGTCGGCCGTCCGAATGTGGGTAAATCGACGCTGGTGAACCGGATCCTGGGCCGCCGAGAGGCGGTCGTCGAGGACATTCCAGGTGTGACCCGCGACCGCGTGTCCTACGAGGCGAACTGGGCGGGCCGCCGTTTCCTTGTCCAGGACACCGGCGGGTGGGAGCCCGATGCGAAGGGGCTGCAGCAGTCGGTGGCCAGGCAGGCCGAGTTCGCCATGCAGACCGCCGACGCGGTCCTGCTCGTGGTCGACGCCGTCGTCGGCGCTACCGCCACCGATGAGGCCGCGGTGAAGAAGCTGCGTCGGTCCCGGATTCCGGTGATCCTGGTCGCCAATAAGGTCGATGACGAGCGCGTGGAATCCGAAGCCGCGGCGTTGTGGTCCCTCGGTCTCGGCGAGCCCCGGATGGTCAGCGCCGCGCACGGTCGCGGCACCGGCGATCTGCTCGACGACGTGCTCCAGGTGCTTCCTGAGACCCCGCGGGAGGGAACCGGCGGCACCGGGCCGCGGCGCGTCGCGCTGGTCGGCAAGCCGAATGTCGGTAAGTCGAGCTTGCTGAACAAGCTGGCCGATGATGAGCGCTCTGTGGTGCACGACGTGGCGGGTACCACGGTGGATCCGGTCGACTCCCTCGTCGAATTGGGCGGCAAGATCTGGAAGTTCGTCGACACCGCCGGGCTGCGCCGCAAGGTCGCCAACGCCAGCGGCACCGAGTTCTACGCGTCGCTGCGCACCAAGTCCGCGTTGGAGGCCTCCGAGGTGGCGATCATGCTGATCGACGCCTCGCAGCCGATCACTGAGCAGGACCTGCGGGTGATCAGCATGGTCGCCGACTCGGGACGCGCGCTGGTGCTGGCGTTCAACAAGTGGGATCTGGTCGACGAGGACCGGCGCCTGCAGTTGGAGCGCGAGGTCGATCGGGATCTGATCCGGGTGCCGTGGGCGCAGCGGGTGAACATCTCCGCCCACACCGGTCGCGCGGTGCAGAAGCTGGTGCCCGCCATGGAGACCGCGCTGGAATCGTGGGACAAGCGGATTTCGACGGGCAGACTGAACACCTGGCTGAAGGATGTGGTCGCCGCGACCCCGCCGCCGATGCGCGGCGGCAGGCTGCCCCGCGTGCTGTTCGCCACCCAGGCGACCACACGTCCGCCGACATTCGTGCTGTTCACCACCGGCTTCCTGGAGGCGGGCTACCGTCGCTTTCTGGAGCGCAGGTTGCGCGAGGAGTTCGGCTTCGACGGCTCGCCCGTCCGCATCTCGGTGCGGGTCCGGGAGAAGCGGGATCGTTCCAGGAAGTAGTCCGCTGCCACGACGCCCCGGGGAGTTCGCTTCTCGGGGCTTCGTTTTGTCCGCCTGGGCGATCGCCGCGATTGCGAATCGACGCTGGACGGCTACTACCCGAACGTCGTCCAAGCGATCGTGCGCGGCGTGTCCGCGGGCAAGGCGCGGGCGCGCGAGCTCGGATTCGACCACCTGCGTGTGGGTTTCAACACCACTCCGCTGTTCGGGCCTGCCGCATCGTTTCCGGCGACGCTGACCGAGTGCGGGGGAGTGGAGTTCGTCCGCGACCTGGACTACGTGGGCTTGGACTTCTTCCCCGACGTCTTCCGCCCCGTTCCGGACGCCGAATTCGCCGATGCCGTCGCCGGACTGCTCCGGCACCACCGCGCCGCGGTATTGACCCCGGCGGGCCTGGACCACCCGCCGTTGCACATCACCGAACACGGCTGGCCCACCGGACCTGACCGGACACCGCGACGGCAGGCCGAGGTGGTCGACATCGTCGTCCGGATCGTTGCCGCCGAGGCGGAGGCGCTGCGCCTGAGCGGATACACCCACTTCGCCCGCGCGACGCCGACAGCGCGAAGCCTGACCTGTTTCATCAGTTCGGGCTCACGACCGATGGCTACATCCCCAAACCGGCCTTCGGGACCTTGTGCGCCCTGGTCGACAAGTACAGCGCCGGAACCGGCTCGGCCCGCCGATAGGTCGCGCCACGGTTGGGTTGATGACCGCTACGACGAGTTTCCGAGGGCTGGCCCTGCCCTCACCGATATTCTGGCGTATTACAGGCTATCGGCAGTAATCCTAGATCAACTGTACTTATGTCATATAGCGCGCCCAATTATGCGACTGCAGCAAACACCTGGCATTATTCGATCATGGTCATTCCCAGCGTGCTGCCGGAACCCCCGACCGAGATAACTCCGTTCGAGACCGGCTGGCCGGTCCGTGTTGCCGACACCGCCCCCGACCAGCGCCTGCGGCTCGATGCTGTCGCGCGCTACCTGCAGGACATCGGGTACGAGCATCTCGACGCCGTCGAGGAGGGCGACACTCATCGCGGGTGGGTGGTCCGCCGGACGGTGATCGACGTGCTCAAGCCCATCGAAATCGGCGAACGGGTCACACTGCGCCGCTGGTGCTCGGCCCTGTCCAACCGCTGGTGCAACATGCGCGTCCAGGTGTGCGGTACCCAGGGCGGGCTGATGGAGACGGAGGCCTTCCTGATCCATTTCGGCACCGAATCCGGCGTTCCGGCCCGGATGAGCGACCGCTTCATGGCACCGATGCTGGCCAGCACGACCGAACACCGTCTGCGCTGGAAGGCCGCACTCACCGACCCGATGCCGCCCGCCGCGGAGCCCGGCGTCCAGACCCGTCCGTTCCCGCTCCGGGTCACCGACATCGACCTGCTCGACCATGTGAACAACGCGGTCTACCTGAGCGCCGTCGAGGAGATCCTCGCCGATCACGCCGAACTGAAATCCGGCCCGCACCGCACCGTCATCGAGTACATGAAGCCGGTGCGCTTCGGTGACGACCTCCAGCTCGTCGCTCGCCGCACGGGCTCGTCCCTCGATCTCTGGTTCGCCGTCGGCGCGGAGGCCCGCGCGGTAGCACGCATCACCCCGCGCTGACGCGCCAGCTCCTCGACGGTAGCGCGGGCGCTCCTCGTGCGCGGCGAGTGCACGGCCGGATACGCGGTCGCGAACCTGGGTTCGTCGACGCCCTCGGTGTAGCGCGACTACCGCTGCCGCGCAGATGATATCGCCGTGGGTCGCGGGCGGTCGACGGACCACAGGCAACAGTCATTTCAGAATCGGGTCGGAGGATTCCGCAAGAGGTTTAACGCCGCACAGGTGGGTAGCCCGTCGATGACCAGTGACCGATGCGGAAAGGCTGGAGCGATGACCCAACCCATCACGGGCACCCTCGACCAGGAGCAGCAGCGTATTGCGGGCGAGACACTGCGTGCGACAGTGGTCGACCTGATCGACCTGTCGCTGATCGCCAAGCAGGCGCACTGGAACGTGATCGGCGCCAATTTCCGTTCGGTGCACCTGGCGTTGGACGAATTGGTCACGGCGGCACGGGAATTCACCGATGCCGCCGCGGAACGCTGCACCGCCATAGGGATCAGCCCGGACGGGCGCGCCGCGACGGTGGCCAGGGATTCCGGCGCACTCGGAATCGGCGACGGCTGGCAACAGGACATTGACGTCATCGACGCGATCGTCGGCAACCTCGCCGCGGTGATCAAGCGACTACGTGAGCGAATCGCCGCGACCGAGAAAGCCGATCCGGTCACCCAGGACCTCTTCCTGGCCATCGCCGCCCGACTCGAGCAGCTGCACTGGATGTGGCAGGCGCAGCTCGCAGCGGTGTGATGCACATGGTCACCGGCGCGTTCGGCACGCGAGCCGCGGCTACCACCACGGTCGCCGTCCGGATTCCCGCCGCCGCGCAGCATTTGGCCATGGTGCGCGGGCTGACCGATACCGTGTGCCTGGTGGCCGACTTTCCGCTCGCCGCGGCCGCCGACATCCGGCTGGCGATCAACGAGATAGCCACAATGCTGATGATCGACGCCGTGCCGGGCTCGTTGCTCGGCTGTGCGTTCACCTACAGCGCGAACCGCATGGTCGTGCGGGTCGACGCGATCGCCGAACACGAAGTCGAGGTCAGTGGCGACCCGCTGAGTTGGGAATTGGTCCGGATGCTCACCAGCTCCACATCGATGTCCCGTGACCCTTTTGAAACAGATGCGCGTGGGTATCCGACCGCCATCGAATTCAGTTGGGAACGAGGAACATCCGATGACACGTGAGTTCACGACCGACCGGAACGACACGCCCCGGCGGGGCGGCGACAGCTACGACAACATCGAACCTTGGCTGGAGAAGCTGACCGCGTTGGAGAAGACCGACCCGCATCGCGCGGTGCTGCGCGAGGAGGTGATGCGCCGGTGCCTTCCCCTGGCGGAGCACATCGCCCGCAAATTCTCCGGCCGCGGTGAGTCCTTCGACGATGTGCTGCAGATCGCCCGCGTGGGCTTGGTGCTCGCGGTGGACCGCTTCGACGTTTCCCGCGGTACCCCCTTCCTGGCCTTTGCGGTCCCCACCATCATGGGTGAGGTGCGCAGGCACTTCCGGGACAACACCTGGTCGCTGCGGGTACCGCGGCGGGTGAAAGAGATCCAGCTGCGCGTCGGCCCGGCCACCGAGTCGCTGTCGCACCGGCTCGGGCGGATGCCAACGGCCAGGGAGATCGCCGCAGAGTTGGACGTCTAGCTCGGGGAGGTGACCCAGGCGCTTCTCGCGCGCAACGCCTACCAGACGAACTCGCTGGAGTCGGTGGCCCGCGACGACGGTGCGGGGGTGCCGCAGCCGCTCGCGGAAATGCTCGGCGCCGAGGAACCGTGCTACTGCCTGGTCGAGCAGGCGATGGCGGTGCGGCCGCTGATCGCCGAGCTGCCGCCGCGCGACCGCGAGGTGCTGGTCCTGCGTTTCTTCGAATCGAAGACCCAGACCCAGATCGCGGAACGCCTGGACATCTCCCAGATGCAGGTGTCCCGGATTTTGACCAGGGTGCTCGGGCAGTTGCGCGAGCGGGCCCTCGGCACCGAAGACGCGGCGTCCCGGGCAGCCTGAGCGCGGGTCGGGGGATGGCGGGCATCGGAGAGGGGTCCGGGCTCGATTCGGACATGGTGCGAACATATAGCCGAAATCCGTTGAGCCGCTTCCTCATTCCATGCGATGCCACGTTCCTCTCGGCGCTGCCCCGCAGCGATTCCGGCAAGATCCTCGAGCGTTTGCCGGCCGGTCCGGCTGCGGCACAACGGGAGCCGCCGCCCTCGATCAACGGACTCCGGGTGTCGGGCCCGCTGTGAGCGGGGGGACAGGGGTTTGCCGGAGGGTTTTCGCGGTAGTCGCTGTGCATATGACCGTCCCGAACAGCGATGCACAGGAGGAACGCGACCATGGGCTTTCCCGAGCAGCAGCAAGAAGTCCCCGGCGTGCAGGCCAGGATGACGCCGATTCCGGACTGCGGCGAGGACAGCTATCGCGGTTCCGGAAAACTCACCGGCAAGGCAGCCGTGATCACCGGCGCCGACAGCGGCATCGGTCGGGCTGTCGCCATCGCCTTCGCGCGGGAGGGCGCGGACGTCCTGATCTCTTACCTCGACGAGGAGGAGGACGCGAAACAGGTCGCGCAGTTGGTGGAGCAAGCCGGCCGCAAGGCGATCCTGGTGGACGGTGACCTGTCGCAGCCACAACACTGCCGCGCGGTGGTCGACCGTGCGGTGCAGGAGTTCGGAAAGATCGACGTGCTGGTCAGCAACGCCGCCTATCAGATGACCCACGAGACCCTCGAGGAGATCAGCGACGAGGAGTTCGACTACACCTTCAAGGTGAACGTCAGCGCCTACTTCCACCTGGTGAAGGCGGCGCTGCCGCATATGCCCTCGGGCGGGTCCATCATCGGCAGCTCGTCGGTCAACTCCGACATGCCCTCTCCGACCCTGGCGCCGTACGCCGCCACCAAGGCCGCCATCGCCAACTTCTCCGCGAGCCTCGCACAATTGTTGGGGGAGCGGGGGATTCGCGTCAACAGTGTCGCACCCGGGCCGATCTGGACGCCGCTGATCCCGCGACGATGCCGGTCGAGAAGGTCACCCGTTTCGGTGACGACACTCCGCTCGGCCGGGCCGGTCAGCCCGCCGAGCTGGCACCCACCTACGTCCTGCTTGCCTCCGACGATGGCAGTTATATCTCAGGAGCACGGTTCGCCGTCACCGGGGGACGGCCGATTCTCTGAGCCGGCCAGCGGAGCAGGTCGTCGTCGAAAGCCTCAGGCATGTCAGTGCCGCGCGCACGCTGTCCGGCCGCCGTCCCGCAGCCCCGTCCAGCCTCAGCGGACCGCCTCCTCCAGGTCGGCCAGCGCCGACTCCAGGTGGTCGAGCAGCACGGACGCGTCGGGCACGTTGCGGCGGCAGGCGACGATGCCGATGTCGAGGTTGTCGGCGTTGCTGGTGAGGGTGATGTTGATCGCTTGGCCGTCGATCGGGATCGAGAGCGGGTAGGTGGCGTCCAGGCGGGCGCCGTTCCAGTACCGATGCTCGCGTGGTCCCGGCACATTGGAGATGACGATGTTGAACGGCGGGCTGGTCAGTGCAGCCGTGGCGGGCATGAGTAGTGACAGCGCGAGTGGGCTCAGCGTGAGCGCGGACAGTGAGACGGCCTGCCCGGGAGATAGCGAGCGGTAGATGTCCTTGCTGCGCCGCATCGAGGAGCTGATCGCCGCCAGCCGCGCAGCCGGGTCGGCGAGATCGGTGGCGAGGTTGCACAGCAGTGCCGCCAGCGCGTTGCCGTCGGTGTCGTCGCCGTCGTCGGAGTCCGGTCGCAGCGATACCGGCACCATCGCGACCAACGGCTTGTCAGGAAGGGCTTGGTGCTCGATCAGGTACGTGCGCAATGCGCCCGCCGACATGGCCAGCACCACGTCGTTGACCGTCGCGTCGGTCGCCTTCTTGACCTGCCGGACCCGATCGAGCGGCCAGGAGCGGGCGGCGCAGCGGCGCGCCCCGCCGATCGGGACGTTGAACAGGGTGCGCGGCGCGGCGAACGGCAGGGTCAGCTGCTGTTCGACCAGCGCAGCGCGGGCCAGGCGCAACGCCGTCGGCGCGGTGCCCGCCGCTGCGAGTATCCCGCGTGCCATGGCACCGAGCAGGCGTTGGCGCGGTGGGTTCTCGGTGCGTCGGCCGGATGATGGCAGATGCCAGG
Organism: Nocardia sp. 2TAF39; assembly: GCF_052114905.1. Taxonomy (NCBI): domain Bacteria; kingdom Bacillati; phylum Actinomycetota; class Actinomycetes; order Mycobacteriales; family Nocardiaceae; genus Nocardia; species Nocardia sp. 2TAF39. Next base: position 37,538 of record NZ_JBFRFQ010000042.1, on the reverse strand, counting down.
GCACCAGCGCTTCGCCGGAGTCGGGGTCGCTGGTGAGTGTGCGCTGCAGCAGTCGCTGGGCGCCGACGCCATCGATGAGGGCGTGGTGGATCTTCGCGTACATACCGACGCGGTCGTCCGCGAGCCCTTCGATCAAATGCACTTCCCATAGCGGCCGATGGCGGTCGAGCAGCGTGCTGTGCAGTCCGGCGGCGACCTCTACCAGTGCGTCCAGGCTCCCTGATTCCGGGAGCGCCCAACGCTGTACGTGGTAGTCGATTTCGACGGTGCTGTCCACCGTCCACGCCAGCTGGGGGGAACCGAACAGGCGGGCCGGGCGCTTGCGGAAGGTGCGATGGAAATTCCGGTCGGCCGCCAAGGTCGCGTACGCGCGTCGCGCGAACTCGGATCCGGTGCTTTCCAACGGATCGAAAACCTGTAGCGAACCGACGTGCATCGGGTGCTCTCGTGATTCCGCGATCAGGAATAGAGCGTCGACCGGCGAAATGAATTCCATGGGCAGTCCCTCCTGACGACGCTGCAGCTTCGCCACGATCCGGTTCGAGTTCAGGGTGTGGCAGGTGTCGGTGTCGGGCATGCCCACCGCTCAGGAGCACGGAGCGGCGTTGCGCGGTCGACGACAATCCACCAACCGATGATTCGATGCCGAATCCGAACCGGCTGGGCGGCTTGTCGTTCTTTTTGCGTGTCGGCTCAGGACAGGCGGCTGACCGGCCAATCGTGCGGCAGCTCCAGGCGTTCGCTGATCATGCTGATCGCGGTGTGCAGCGCCTGGATCTCGTCGACGCCGGTGGCGACGGAGGAGCCCTGCTCGCTGATGTGGAACCGGCATAGGTGATGACGTCCGTCGGCCGCGAGGTACGGCCTGCCGATGATGATCGACAGCGAGCTGTCGGCGTCGCGCAGAGTGCGTGCGGCAATCAGCGCCTGCGGCTCGTGATCGGCTGTGGCTGCGGCACGGGACGGCCGGGTAGGGGCGGCGGGGAACCGTGGATCGGACGGTTCGGTCACTTCGAACTGCGCCCCCCGGTCGTTGGCCTGTCGCAGCTCGGCGGCGATCTCTTGGAGGGCGCGGTACAGCGCCGCGATCGTATCGGCGCCATGCGCCCAGCGCTCTCCGATGTCTTGGATGCGGAATCCGCACACCACACCGGTGTCGCCGGGCGCCATCTGCGGTTTGCCGACTTCGATCGACACTTCCCGCGTCGCGTCGGCGATGGTGCGGGTCGCGATCACTTCTCTGATCCGACGCCATTTCGTGCTCGCGATCGCATCGCCGTGTTCGGACTCGCGCACTGTGGGCGTGGTCGTGTCGCCAGTGACCCGCGCCGGTATCGCTCCCATAGATGATGGAGTACCCAACCTGCTCGCAGCTTTACCCTGCGGTTCGCGTGACCTGGACCGCAGGGCCGGATCGGGGCGGAAGGAGCACCACAATGTCGGTGGTGGTTGTCTCGACACGCTCGATCGCGCAAGATGGCTACCGGGTGGTTAACGTGCTGTGGGCTTGGCACACCGTCGCCGAGATGTGATGGTGGGCCCGCGACGATGAAGAGGGGCGGACGAAGTGGTCACGATTGCGCAGTTGCGAGCGGTTCTGTCGATTCTGCGTGTCGACCCGGACGAGGTCGGCGCGCGGCTGGGTGACACCGGTCTACGCGGTCCGAACACGGAGCGGGCCATGCTGGTCGGATTGCTACATCGGGTGGCGAGCAGCGAGCTGCGGCAGGTCATCACCACCACGGAGGACGACGAGGCCGCCAAGGCCGCCGCGGTCAGCGCGCAACCGGCGGACGGCGAAAATGCCACGGAACAAGTCCGTTTCGACGCACAGTGGCTGCACGATCGGATCGGTGCCCTTGCGGCGGGCATCACCGTGGATCCGGTACCGGTCCTGCTCGACGCCGCCGCACGCTCCACCGACGCGGCCGAGGCCTTGCTCCTGCTCAGCCGTAACCCCCGCGGCGGTGACGCAGAAGCCAGGTGGGAGCGGGCACTCGACGATCTCGGCTGGGCCTACCACTTGATCAACGACGAGCGCGTGGGGCGCTCGAACACGACGACCGCGCCGCTGTAGCGGCGCGGTGCTCGTCCCGGCGGCGTCGTGCGCCGCCGGGACCAGCTGTCAGTTCGGCTGCGCCGGTGCGGATTGCGCGGGCCTGTCCGCCCAGTGGGTGGTGCCGTCGGCAGCCTGCAACGTGGTGAGCAGGTCCACGCCCGCCGTGAGGAGAGTGGGGCCGCCGATCGCGATGGACCCGAGGATGCCGCCGAGGGTTGCGCCGGTCAGCAGGCCCGCCACACAGCCGACCGCGATCGTGGCGATACAGCCGATCGTGGCGCCGATGGCGGTGCCGATGAAGCCGCCGACGGCGGTGGCCAGCCCGAACTGGCCAGCGAATTCGTCACGGGCGCGCTGGTTTTCGGTTGTCGACGCCACAGGCTTGGCGACGAGTGGTTCGCTGATCGCCAGCCCCTCGGGCCTGGTCGGCGTCAGCTCCAGCACCGTGGCGTCCTTCTTCAGCTCCGGCCGCACCGGGATCGCGGTGTCGGCGACCCGGAAGTCCAGCGGCAACGTCATGGCGACGCGCCCGTCGCGGTCCCGGATGTCGACCATGTCGATCACCTGCGCGGCGTCGGCGCGGATGCCGCTGCTGTCGACGAGCACACCGTCCCGCTCGGTCAGCCGGGCGTTCGCGTCGGTACTCACCTGGTCCCGAAGTGCCTTGAACAACTCGAACGTTCCGTCTTCGAGCGCGGCGACCACCGTCTTGTCCACTAGTCGGGCCGAGTAGACGATGTCGGGTGTCGTCGGCTCGGCGTATGCCACGCCGGTGCTGAGAGTCAGGGAACCGATGGCCAGTGTCGCTGCCGCAGTGATGCCGCGGAGTTGCATGATTTATCCATTCCGTCATGAGATTTCGCAGCTTCGTCCTGCACGAGCGGACCCGCGCACTCCGGTAGCGCAAGAACAGCCGCTGAGGTCGCAGAGGAGCCTAGCAGCGCGCGTAGCAACCGATGAGCGTTCTGGCCGGACGAGTTTCGGCGCGCGGGCGACGCGCGGGGCTCAGCGGAATGCGCCCTCTGCCTCGGCGCGCACCTTGCGCGACCGGAAGACTGATGGCTGGTTTCGAGCGTCACCGATACCAACGAGGGCGCTCCCTACGTTCCGTCGACTGCGGTGACGCCAACCCTCCCACTGTTTTTCAAATCCTCTTCGCCGGACTACCTGGAGTCCCGCGCTAGTCGGGTGCTGCCCGCCTCGAGTCCCCCATCGCCGACCGTGGCTGCTGTGGTGAGCGCCCCGAAAACGCGCAAAAGCCCCGCGCCGTAGCGCGGGGCTTTATCAAGCTGCGTCGATCAGATAGCGCGGACGTCCTGGGCCTGCGGGCCCTTCTGTCCTTGGCCGACCTCGAACTCCACGCGCTGCCCTTCTTCAAGGGACTTGAATCCCGAGCCGGACACGGCGGAATAATGAACGAAGACGTCAGGGCCGCCACCGTCTTGCGCGATGAAGCCGAAGCCTTTTTCGCTGTTGAACCACTTCACACTGCCTTGAGTCATTGCTTATTTCATTCTTTTCTGTAGATGAGCCAAGCGGATCACGTCGATCGGCCTGATCTCACTAGACAACCATGCCATGGACCGGCGATTCTCGACGTGATTGTGAGCTAACGAACATCGAGCGGGCCAGGTGTGGACTACTCCTCCTCGTCGCCGGACATGCCGAATCAGGTCTTGACGGCGGACGGCTCTCCGCTACCTGCAGTGCGACCTCCCGGTTCGGTCCGACAGAGCGGGCGCGCGTGGCTGATCATCCGGCCGGTAGCGGCCGGTAGCCGGCGCCCACGTCGCCGCGCGCCTCCAGATCGGCGATGATCGTGCTGATATTCGTGCCGACTTCCGGACCGAAGCAGCCGATGCCCAGGTATGCGTTCACCATGCCGACCAGGGTGGTGCCGACCAGAACAGGCGCACCGGAATCGCCTTTCAGTACGCACATCTGAGTCCAGGTCTCGTTGTTGGTCGCGCGCACGTCGCCCCAGGCCACGCCGCAGCTGGTGCCGGTGGTGCGGCCCTTCTTGCACACCACCGTCGGGAACTGCGCGGGCGCTCCGATCCCGGTGATGGTCGTCGCACCCACCCGAGCGACGGGCGTGATCCGACCCTGGTCGAATTCGATGACCGCATAATCCAGCGTGGGATCGGAGTGCACGAAACGGCCGACCACCCCGTAGCTGGGATCGGCTTCCGCGCGGACCTTCGCGCCCTGGTCACCGCAGTGACCAGCCGTCAGCCCGAGCAGACGCCCGTCACGGTCGTGGCCGACGGTGGTCAGCGTGCACTCGGCGCGGCTGTCGATGATGATTCCCGAACCGCCGCCGACGGCGGGCGGGTCGGACCGGGCCTGTGCGGCTCCGGCTCCGCCGACTGCCAGTGCGGCGGCGGCCAATGAGGCGAGCGCGGCGTGCGACCACGCCGGTCCGGTAGTGCAATCGCGCATCGAAGTTCCTTGCTTTCCAGCTGAATTCGCTTCCGGCCGTATGGCGCCGATCGGACTGCCGTGGCTCAGCTGCGGCCCAACGCCTTTTCCAGCTGGCTCTTGGTCATCCGGGAGCGGCCGTTGATATTGCGCTTCTTCGCTTCGCTGTACAACTGGTCCCGCGTCGGGCCCTTCGGCCCACCGCGCCCGGAGCGCTGACCGCCCCGCTGCTGCGGAGACTTGTCCTCGGTAGAGGTCCGGCTCGCGGTCTTGGTCCTGCCCTGCTGTGCCCGGTTCTTGTTGACCGTGCGCGCGGCGATCTCCTTCGCACGTTCCGTGCTCGCGCCCCGGCCCTTCGCCGAGTCCTTGACGTGCTCGTACTGCCGTTCTTCCTTGCTGCTCCATTCCTTGGGCATCTCACACCTCCTGGATGGCGACTACCCGCGCGTCGGCATTCCAACCGCGCTGTGGTGCGAGGGCTGCGGATCAGACTGCCGTCGGTACCCGGGTGAACAAACGGCCCGCGAGGTCGGCTCCGACGATAGCGCCGCTCTCGTCGTGGGTGAAGAAGCCGCGCTGGCCCTGCAATCCACCGCTGGTGATGATGTATTCGTCCGCATCGCCGGGAAGCAGACCGAGACCGGCCGGCGGGAGATCCGGGGGCAGTTCGGTATCGGCCGCCGCGCGGATCTCCGGTTTGATCCCGCATTCGATGGCTAGCCCGGCCCCATCCGTCGCAATCGTGAGTGCCATCGTTTCGTTCTCGTGGCAGCCGGCGATCGCACTGGCCTGTGTCTGGTCATAGGGCAGCGGCTCCGGGTCCCGGTCGATCACCCCCAGGTAGTGCTCGAGCGCCCACCGGACGACAGCGTGATTGAAGGCTAGGCCGCCGTCCGGACCTGCGTTGGACAGCACGGCGACGGCGAAGTTGCGTTCCGGCACGATGAGCAGGTCGGCGAATTGACCGTTCGTCGAACCGCCGTGTCCGACGGCGCGGACGCCGTCCATGTCGCGCAGGAACCAGCAGATGCCGAAGGCGTCGCCGAGGGTGCTGCCGTTCAACTCGACTGTCTGCTCCTGCATCCGATCCACGATCTCGGCGGGTAGCATCCGGGCACGGCTTTCGGTATTTGCTCCGCCGAGATGGCATCGGGCCCAACGTAACTGGTCCGCTATCGAGGACATGCCGCCACCGCCGGGGTTGTTGGCACGGTTGTCCTTCAACTGTCGGACGACACACGGCGTGGCATCCTCGCCGAGGTTGTGGCCTACTGCGAACCGGCGGGTGATCACGTCATCGAGTGCGAAGAACGTATGTGATAGCGCGAGCGGCTCGAACAGGAGTGCGGCGATGGCCCGCTCGTAGGTCAGGCCGGTGACCTTCTCGATGATCCGCCCGGCCAGGTTGAAGCCGACCTGGCTGTAGGAGGCCCGGGCGCCGGGCGGCGCGATCAGCTCCGAATCGGCCATCTCCGCCACGTACGCCGCCAGGGCATCGTCGCCTTCGCCTGTGTCGCCGCTCATCCGCCAGTCCAGCCCGGCGGTGCGGTTGAGCAGCTGAGATACGGTGATCTCCGCCGAGGCCCGCTCATCCGGGAGCACGAGTTCGGGAACATAACGGCACACCGGCGCGTCCAGTTCGACTCGCCCGTCGGCGACCAGCCGCATCAGTGCTGTGGCCGTATAGGTCTTGGTAACCGAGCCCAATACGAACAGGGTGTCCACGTCGACCGGCAGTGGGTTGTCGACGCTCGTCACGCCGTGGCAGGCGAAGGCTTCCTTACCGTCCACTCAGACCCCGACGGCAACGCCGGGTAATCCGAACTCGGTGGCTGTGGCCTCGACGAATTCGGACAGCGTGACATCGGACATGGCATTCCCTTTCCTGATCTGTTCGCCGACAGCGCCGAATTCTTCGGATGTTGTGTTTCGTGCGTCCGGCATGCACAGAACAGTGCCCACCACCGCTGACACAGCGCTGACACGGGCGCGTGTTGCTGTGTCAGCCGTGGACTCGGCGGACGTGGCGTGCTCATCGGCGGACACCCTGCGGCACACCCGCGTAGATGGCCTAATCAACCGCACTCCGAAGTCGAGGAGCTGCCGGTAGAGCCAGTGCACGTACGCGCTGACGACAGTTCACCGCGTACGCGGCGGCTCGAGCGCGATTGCGGCACCATCTATGATGGTCATTCCGATTCCGGGCGCTGCGGAGCCGCAAGCGCGCAGGAAACGACTCGGTCTGAGCGACAGCCGAATTCGGGTCTCCTCGGTCACTGACCGGGGAAGAAGATAGGAGGTATGCGGGGTGGGCGTGGCAGCGCGACCTGGGGACCAGCGGGTAATTCGTGAGTGGCGGAGAAAGACCGGGGCTGTCATGGCAACAGCCGTACTGATGTCGTCGATCGGTGCGGCGGTGGCTACCGCCGCACCGATCCACGCACCGATATTGCGCGCACCCGTAGGCGGTTACGAGGAGCTATTCGTGCCGTCCAGCATGGGGCCGATCAAAGTCCAGGTGCAGTGGGCGGCCCGCGGCGGGAGCGCAGCGCTCTATGTGCTCGACGGTCTCCGTGCGCCGGCCGACCACAACCAGTGGACGACCGATACCGACGCGCTGCGCCAGTTCGCAGGCGATAACGTCACGTTGGTGTTCCCGGTCGGTGGTCGCTCGAGCTTCTACACCGACTGGTACCGACCGAGTAGTACCAACCGTCAGGCGACGACGTACAAATGGGAGGCCTTCCTCACCCAGGAGTTGCCTGCCTTCCTGCAACGGTACGGCGTGTCGCGAACCAACAACGCCATCGTCGGGGCCTCCATGGGGGGCAACGCCGCCTTGACGCTGGCCGGCCACCATCGCGACCAGTTCACGTTCGCCGGATCCTTTTCAGGCTTCGTGCACCCGACGTTTCCGCTCTGGAGCGAAGCGATGCGTGCTGCCATGTGGGACGAGGGAAACTTCAATGTGGACGACATGTGGGGTCCGGCAGGTGACCCCGCCTGGGACCGAAACGATGCCACTGTGCAGGCAGAATCGCTGCGCGGACTGCCGATATACGTCTCGACGGGCAATGGCGTGCCTGGTCCGCTCGACCTGCCGTACGGGATCGGCAACACTGTGAACGCGATGAGCCTCGAGGCGATGACGATGGCTGCCGCCCAGATGTTCCGTGATCGAACCGCGGAGTTCGGAATTGCCGCTCGCGTCGACATCGTCAACGGAACACACACCTGGCCCTACTGGCAGCAAGCGCTCGCGACGGCACGTCCGATGATCCTCGATGCGCTAGGCGCGCACTGACGCAACTGTCACTCATGAGGTTTCGGTTCGACAACGCGATACCAAGGTCCAGCGAGATATACGACGTGCTCGTAAACGCGGTCGCCGACGCGCATTGCGTGCCACGACGTTCGGCTTGATGGGTGCCGGTTCTGTGGTGTCGGCCAGGACGGCGGGAAAGCTCTACAAGTCGCCGAGTTCCGTGCCGGTCAGGTGCTGCGGTGGCCGTTGATCAGCAGGGGTAGGGCCAAGTGTCGTGGCTGGGCCCCGTCAGCGGTGAGAATCGGCTGTGCCGAGTATTGCGCCAGGTAGACGCGGCGCATCCGATCTGTTGTGTTGGGACCGCTGCGGTGCAGGACCGTGCTGGAGAAGCAGGCGATGCTGCCTGCCGGCACGATCACCGGATCGCCTGGATCGTCGCCGAAGTAGCCGATCCGGTCCCGAGTCTCCTCGTCCCGCACATGCCGAACGACCTCGCGCGTTCCGGCCCGAGAGTACGGCAGAAGATACACGGTGCCGTTGGCTGCGGTGACGTCATCGAGGGCGATCCAGCAGGTGAGGTATGGAGTGTGCGGGTAGTCGATGAAACCGGAGTCCTGGTGCCAACCGAACCTCATACCCCGCTCTGCAGCCTTGACGACGTACTGCTCGTTGAACAGGTATATCGTCTCGCCCAGTGTCGCTCGGGCGATCTGGATCATCAGGTCGCAGACCAGAAACCGTCGTATCGCCGCGCTGTGGTCGTAGGCGTGGACGAAGTAGCGTCGACCGCGATGATCGAGGTCCAGGCTGTCGACGCCGAGCTGATCCATTTCGGCGTCGCGTTCATCGACGAAGCGCTGACACTCATCGCGAAGAGCTTGCAGATCATGCGAATCAAGGGCGTTTTCGAGGACGAAGAACCCCTCGTCCTGGAACAGGCGTATGTGCTCAGCCGTGACCGGCGAAGACACGTTATTCAAGGCAGTGATGAGGTTCTCCCGGTGGTCGGCGAAAATGTTTCACCACAGTTTCGGCGAATCAGGGCACGACGGTCTTCTCACGGCTCAGCAAGTACTTATCGTTTCTTGCGTGTTCGAAGATCTGAAACTGCCCGACGGTCTCGATGGTCGAGCGGTGCGCCACAACGCCGGTGACGTCCGTGTTCGCGCCCATCGCCACGCCGAGCTGGAGGTCAATCTGGTCGTGCATGGCACTGCCACCTACCTGCTGGGTGAGCGTCGCTACGAACTCGGTCCCGGCACGTTGACGTGGCTGTTTCCGGCACAAGAACACATCCTGGTAAACCAATCGGCCGACCACGAGCTATGGTGGGCGGTCTTCACGCCCGAGCTGGTTGCCCGAATCGCGATGGCTCCACACACACGACCTCTCGCGCAGGATGATCCGGTCGAGCAGTTCTCACGCCGCCTCGGCGCCGCACATGCCCGTCGCCTGCAAATCCTGTTCGGTGAGGTGTGCGCCGCCGAGACTCGGGACCGTGCCCTGGCCAACACCGGGTTGGCCTACCTTCTCACTTTGGCCTGGCGCGCGTTTCTCGACAGCAACGATGTCGTCGACAGTGACGATGTCCATCCCAGCGTCCGCGCGGTTGCCCAGGTGTTACAGACCGACCCGAACGCAGGCGCCCTAACCGATCTGGCGCGCACAGCGAGCCTCAGTCCCACACACCTGAGTCGTCTGTTCAGAGCCCAGATCGGTATCCCGCTCACTCGCTATCGCAACCAGCAACGGCTGCACCGATTCCTACTCGCCTACGGCAACGGCGAACACACCACAGCATTGGCCGCCGCCCTCACGGCCGGCTTCGGCAGCTACGCCCAGTTCTACCGAGTATTTCAGCACGAAACAGGGTGCACCCCATCCACCTTGCGCACTACCCACGAAGATCTCCGGCTGCAGCACTGGAAGCCGGGACCGACATGCTGACGGAATGTTGCCGTCGAGTCGTCGTATGCGGCATGACCGAGGGGGGACTATCTGAAATCCGGCTCGGTCCCACTTTCGCCGATGGGCGTGGTCGACAACGCGATAATACCACGCATGACGTGAATGTTATTGACGGCGTTGTAGTTTCGGTGTTTTCGTCGCTGGTTGTCATGTGGCCGCGGACGCCGCGTGCCCCTGGCAGGCAAGCGCAGCTCGTCGAGTTCGAAGATGGCCGCCGACACAAGGCCGAGACCGGATGCGTGTGCGGGCACTGCCGGCTCAGGGTGTGACGGTGTCCATGGGGGGCCCGCACACGGACCGGGCCGTCCGCGATGACACTATCCCCGTAGGCGGCAAGCAGTGCAATCACCGGATGGCGGGGGAGGGGACGATGTTGGTGGGCGTTCTTTTGGAGCCGCCGGACCAGCGGTCGGTGTCGATCGCGGCGCTGAGTTCGGCTTGGACGGCACGCATGTGGCCCCGTTCGGCCGGCTCGGCGACGAACCTATCGACGGCGGCGGCGGTTCGCTGTGCGTGTTCGGTGCCGATCCATCGCATCATAAGCAGCGCTTCCTCGCGGCTGTATGGAGCCGTTTCCTCACCGTCCGCGACTTTCTGCAGGGCGGACAGTTTCGCCTTGCTGGGAGCGGCCATATAGCCGTGCACGTACCCCAGCGGGGTGTGGATGTCGGTCGTGTTGCCGCGAAGGGTGACTGCGCCGGGCATGTGGTGCAGGTAGGTGAGTGCCGCGCGTTCGATCTCGGCGATCGCGGCGGGGGTTTGCGCCGCATTGGCGTAGGCGGCAGCGGCGACGACGCCGGACAGGTTCTTGTCGGCCAGCGAATCGGCCGCACTGTATCGCATGACTTGGCTGCGGGCGTCGACAGCTCGGTGGACCAGATCGTCGTCGGTGAAACCCGCGCCACGCAAGGCGGAGCTCAGCTGGGACAGGCTCGCGCCGCGTTGCGTCACCGCCGCCTCGATGGCCGCGGCGGCGCCACGAGCGGTATTGATGCCGCCGCGACCGGCTTGTTCGGCCGCGGTGACGCCGGCACGGGCAGCGTGCACAAGGCTCTGCTTGTCCCGGAAATTGTGTGTGAACAGTCCGTCGCGTCCATAGATCGTGGACGAGCCGATCGCGGTGGCCTGGGCTTGCCACAGTTCTCGTTGCGCCCTGTTCTTCATCTTCGAATAAGGGTCGAGAGGGTGATCCCGCAGGAATAGCCACGAGGTCAGCGGGTTGGTGTTGATGGCGTTGAGTGCGTACGTCCCGGCAAGCAACCCGCCGCCGTGCGTGCCGTGCGGGCCGGTCATGGCGTGCCGAGCTCCGGCGTAGCCCATACCTGGGGCGTTACCGCTCGAGCCGTCACGGGCAGAGTTCCCAGCGCCTTGGATGGCGAGGCTGAACCGGTTGGTGATCCAATCGGTGCCGTTGGTGAGATTGGCGCTGAGCCGCCTGAGTTGGACGATGGCGACGATCTCCACGATGGCGCCGAGGACGAGCACGACCATGACTTGGTCGTGGGCCTGTGCGAAGAGATTGCCCAGAAACAATGTGTAGACGCCGAGGAAAAGGGTGAAGATGGTCATGCGCGCCGCCGCGAGGAAGCTGTCGACGAGATTCCGGACCAGGAAGGTTTGCGTGGGCCCGTAGACGAATCCGCCTGCGGCGAAACCGAATATGGTCATGAAGGCGTGATAGATCGCATCCAGTGCGGCCCAGATGACCTTCAATCCCAGATAGGTCCCGAAGCACAGCACGATAGCCCCGCAGGCCAGCAGCACCAGCCCGGAGCCGATCTGCCCCATCCCGGGATGGTCGGCCTCGGCATAGGCTGCCGAGTCACCGCAGGTCCGCATGCCGTTCAGCACTCGGCTGTCGTCGCCGGCTCGCACTCCCGCCGACCATGCGGCGCGGCAGTTGGGTGAGCTGTCGACTACATGTCCGAAGTTCCACACTTGCACCGGGTGTCGTGCGAAATTGTCGGCCATATCCGCCTGCATGGTGGCCACCAGCTGATCGGGATCCGGACGCCGGTGACCGTGCAATCCGGCGGCGACCGAGATACCCAGATTGCGGCCCGTGGCCAGCAGGCCATCCGACGACAGGACGTCGGCCAGCGGTTCCGCCAGCACGATCGGGCCGAGCAGTCCCACCCCCACCATCGTCACGACCTGCATCGCCGCCTTGGCATGATATCCGCGCACCACGAACCACGCCACGAAGAATGCGCCGATCGATGCCGCCACCATCAGCAGAATGGGGGTGGCGATCTGTTCGGTGAGGGCATCCGCGACCCCGTTCAACGCGCTGCCGAACGGATCCAGCCACCGGAAGCTCATCGCAAAGCCGATCACCCACACCATCGAGGTCACCAGGACCATGTATCCGATGAACTCCAGGCCGAGAACCATTGCCACCGCTGTCTCCAACGGATTCAGCAGACCGCCGTGGCCAGTGGCGAAGAGATAGTCGGTCAACGGTACTCCCGAGGAGTCCCGGATCTCCATCCAGCTCAGAGCCGAGATTCTCGTCCCACCCGCTCTGGTTGTATTGCTCTGCGCTGTCGCTACCGCACCGACACTGCCCGGAAGAACAAGGAGAGGCAGGACCGAGGCCAGGAACCACACGACACGGCGACGACAGCGAGTCGCGGTGGCTCGAGTGTGCAGACGCCGGAAGACCCTGCGGGGTTGCCACCGAGCAGGATCCCGGAATGTATGTTCCCGTAGCATGCCATTGCCTCCGTTGATTGCAGCCCGATGTGCTGAGTCGCGCCTCCAGCGCAACTGCGTCGACACCGTGCGAGGTCGCATCGAGGCATTCGGTGTACTCACGTCGCCAGCCGAGCGTCTACCGCGCACAGGATGCCAACCCTACCTGACTAAGGTCAGGCTAACCTAATGCCTGCTTGGTGGTCGTGATGGAACGGGGGTGTGGTCCCCATGCTTGCTGTGCTCCTGACGAATAGAGTCGTGCCTCTCCTCGATACGGCACCCTCGCGGCAGCTGTAGGCAGGGGCCATCTCGACTGTGCGCACGGTCGTCACGGAGGAGCTTGACGAGCGGATCTAGCTTGTGCGCCAACGCTTTCCGGATCAACAAGGCAATAAAATGCGCCGAATACCAGACGGCGCCGTGCCGGGCGGATCAACCCGAGGAACGAGGGTGGTCGGGTCGCCGGCGCGTTGGAATGGCATCGAATCGCAGGATGTTTGTGCCTGGGTCGGCCACCCTTCGCGCCACGTAAGATGACTGGTAGGGGTCCACTCCTCGAGGAGGCTGGCGATGACCGACAGCCCACGATCGATCGCCGAAATCGACAGAGCGCTCCCATCGGGTGAGGATCAGGAGCGATTTTCCGGCTACGGGTTGATGGGAATGCCATTCGCCAGCGGCCACTACTTGGCGTTTCGGCATTTCCCTGCGAGCTCGATCGGTGCAGGGTACGACTCGGTGTGGCATCGAGAGCCGGCCGGCGAATGGGTGATCTACAGCAGTGTTTCCCCGGAGGCCAGCTGCGCCCGCTATTTCGGCTCGGCCCTTGAAGACGTACGGGTTGAACATATTTCGGTGACCTGGACGGGCCCGTCCGCGTTCACAGTGGAGGTGCGCGACAGGCTCGTGTGGGATGTCGAGCTGGGACGATCGGCGGCGACGGTGGCGATGACGGGTCTCGGTCGCACGCTGCCCGCGGCTTTGTGGCGACGCCCTGGTGTCCTGTCGCTCATGGCGCGGGTTGCGGGTCCGGCGCTGGGTGTCGGGCGGGTGCGGCTCAGCGGCACTTCCCCGAACGGTCAATGGTTCCGGGCCAATCCGCGGATGCTGTGGACCGTCGAGAAGAGTGGTGCACGGATCGACGGAATCGATATCGGTCCTCCGGGGCCGCTGGCCGAGCAGGCGAGGTTGGGTGACTTCTGGCTGCCGCAACGCGGAATGTTCGTCGTAGGCGAGGCATATTTCGAGCAGTACGATGCTGCGCGCCATCAGGCGGCCCGCCCGGGCTCATGATGGTCGACTTCGCTCAGTCGGGTGGCGTCGGCCGCGAGCTCGCACACTCCGGGAGCAGATTCATGCCCGGGCACCCCAGGATCAACTCGGTTGCCGCAGCTCGAACCGGCTCCTGAGTACCTGAGCGTGCGCTGAACCGACACACCATTCTCGCGCTCAATCCGGACTGTTCGCATGGTGGTGGCACCGACGGTGCGGGCCTACGATCGGATAGGTCGGGGAATGTCAACGAACTCGACAATCGGCGAGTCAGGTCCGTGCGGCGAACTCGCCGGAAGAAGGTAATGATGACTATCAACAAGACGCGCCGAACCGGCACGTGCCAATTGCTCGCGAAGGTCGTGCTCGTGGGAGCTGCGATAGCCGTTCCGATCACGGCGGCGGTTCCTGCCACGGCCGCGCAGACGCCCATACTCGGTGTGGTACAGGTCGATCCCCCTTGGGGCGGTGGTGGTTGGGGTGACGGCGGTGGCTGGGGTGACGGTGGTGGTAGGGGCGGTGGCGGTGGTTGGGGTGACGGCCGCGGTTGGGGTGACGGTGGTGGTTGGGGTGACGGTGGTGGTTGGGGCGGCGGTGGTTGGGGTGGCGGCTGGGGCGACCGCGGTTGGGGTGGCGGCGGCTCGTTCGGCAGCAGCTGACCGAACGGATCTGCGCGGGATGGGATCGGCCTGCTCGCCGTATTCTCGGGTTCACATGTCCAGCAGCGGCGCGAGGGCGAGCACGCTCGCCGAGCACCATAGGGCCCCGGCCCTCGTGAGGTTCGGCGTTTCGCCGGCGAAACGCTGTGTCGCCAGCCGTCGGCGCTGATCAGCGTCGGTGCGCTGATCAGCGTCGCGGCATGGGTGCGGTCGACGCCGAGCACCCGCGGGTGACCGTGGCCAGATAGCATGTGCTCGGCTGGTGGACCGTGACCAACGATGCTGGCATCGGCCACCCGGCGAGTTACACTTGTGGATTCGTCGTATCGGGGATGATCGCTACTGCGTCGATCTCCACGAGCGCGCCCGGGCGAGCGTGTCCTGCGGTGGAAACGACCGTGATTGCTGTGCGGTGATCGCCCCACACTGATCGCGACGCCGCGTATCCCACCTGTGCGTCGACCCCGTTGACGAGGTAGACGTTGAGTTTGACGACATGCTCGGGACCAGTACCCGCGGCAGCAAGCACGGTCAGCACGTTTCGCATCGCCTGAGTGGTTTGCGCCTCGATACCGTCGAGCAGGTTTCCGGCGCCGTCGGTGCCGAGCTGGCCGCCAACGTAGAGCGTCCGGGCAGCGGGTGCGATCACGCCCTGCGTGAAGGCAGGGTTGCTGTGCAGTTCTTCGGGGTCGAGGTGTGTCGTGTTTGCGGTCATGAGTTCCCTCCTGGAGGTGCCGGGTTCCGTGTGCAGGTAGAGGTCGCGCAGCAGGCAGACCTCGGACAGGTGGTGGATCAGCTCGCGGTGGATGTGCAGCACCAGATCGGCCATGGGAACCTCGGGGAAGGGCTCCTTCGCACCGACCGGGACCCGCAGCCCGGCCTCGCCGAGGCTGCGCACCCCGGCCAGCCAGACGTCGAGCTGGGCGTCGAGCTGGTCGAGTGCGGTGGCCGCGCTGCCGGCGTATTTCCAAGTCTCGTACGACGCCGCCGGCGCGCCGAAATGCGCCGCGTTGCGCGCGGCGAGCACGCCGACGATGACGTGACCGAGTCGCCAGGCGATCGTGGTGAAGGCCGCTGGAACCGGCTCGGGGAAGGCGTAGTCGATCGTGAAGTCCCCGGCACCGATCTGCGCGGGCGCCGTCGAGCTGCCGCGCGGCCGCACGCTCCAGGCGTCCGGCACCGGCGACCAGAAGTACTCGTCGTCGGTGAGGCCGTCGAGCCGGGCCCGGAGCTGGTTCCAGTGGAACTCCCACTGCTCGCGCAGCGTCCGGTTCCAATCGAGTTCGTCTGCATCCATGGAGTCACCCTGACACCCATAGCGGACAGAATCGGTCCGCTATCTCTGGCAGGGTAGGCGACATGGACGTGGTGAGCGGTGACGAGCGGGGTACGACCGAGCGGGTACTGACCCTGCTCGGGCTGCTGCAGCAGCGACAGGTCTGGACCGGCCCCGAGCTCGCCGACCGGCTCGGGGTCACGCCGCGCACCGTACGGCGCGATGTCGAGCGCTTGCGCACGCTCGGCTATCCGGTGCATGCCAGCCAGGGTGTCGGCGGCGGCTACCGGCTCGGCCCGGGGCAGGACCTGCCGCCGCTGCTTCTCGATGACGAGGAGGCGATCGTCACCGCAGTCTCGCTGCTCGCCGGCGCGGGTGGCGCCGTCGCCGGCGCCGGCGACGCCGCTCTCCGGGCGCTGATCAAGCTCGACCGGGTGCTGCCCACCAGGCTGCGGCACGAGGTGCGCGCGCTCTCTGGCTCGGTGGAGTCCTTCGGTGGAGGCCGCACGCCGGTCGACCCCGAGGTGCTCATGACACTGGCCAGAGCCTGCCGCGACGAAGTCGAGGCGGGCTTCGAATACCCGTCCGGGAGCGAGGTGCGACAGCGGCGGGTCGAGCCCTACCGACTGGTCGCCTCCGACCGGCGCTGGTACCTCCTCGCCTACGACCTCGATCGCGACGACTGGCGTAGCTTCCGTGTCGACCGGATGGCCGATGTGTCTGCACGAACCTGGCGCTTCCGCCCGCGCGCGGCACCCGACGCGGCGACGTACGTGCAAGAGGGTGTGGCGAGTCGGGTCTACCCGCACCAGGCGCGCTTCCTCGTGCACGCGTCGGCCGACACGGTGCGCGCGCAGATTTCGGCGTCAGCGGCCGTCGTACGACGGCGAGGGAACGAGCTCTGCGAGGTGCTCAGTGGCGCCAGCAGCCTCGACTTCGTGCTCATGCACGTGCTCCTGCTGGGGCACGACTTCGAGGTACTCGACCCTCCGGCGCTCGGGAGGCGCTGTCGCGCGCTGGCGGAGAGGCTTCTGTCGGCCGGCGCAACGATCCCACCGGTGCCGGACATAGAGGAGTCATGAGGTGCATCGTCCGGCCCAGTTCCCTGAACTGCCGCCGGTGATGACCGCGACCTTGTTGTCGAGCTTACTCATGGCATCGAGTCCAACACCGTTCACCTGCGGGAACAATGACAGTTCCGGTATCGCAGCGGTACCCGACCGGTATCGGTTGTGCGTGGTCGTGTTTGCCGGCGTGAGATCGGGGCGCCACCATCCGCTGTCGTGTATGCGCAACTGGTTGTCCTGATACGTCGTTTCCGTCAGGTCGTGCGGTCTCTAGCGTTGGCTGTGCAGTCGCCCGACGGCATCTGCCGAATTATGAGAACCGTTACAGCGCAGGCGAGTTCCGCGCTGAAAGGAAAGAGACGCCGATGTCCATAACCATTGAAGTTCCATCAGAGGAGCGTGTGCGCGGGAGACGGCCCACGCTGGTGTTATCCCTGGTGAGCGTCGCGGTGTTCATGCTGATGCTCGACACCACCGTCGTCACCGCGGCCTTGGCCGATATTCGTGCCGACTTCGACTCCTCCATCGACGGACTGCAGTGGGTCGTCGACGCCTATGCGATTCCACTGGCCGGGGTACTGCTCACGTTCGCCACCTTCGGCGACCGGTTCGGCCGGAAACGATTGTTCGTCACCGGCATGACGGTCTTCACCGCCAGCTCGCTGGCACTCGCCTTGTCCGGCAGTGTCATTCAGCTGAATCTGCTGCGTGCGGTGCAGGGTGTCGGGGGAGCCATGCTGTTCGCCACCGCGCTGCCGCTGCTGGCGGTCGCGTTTCCCGAGGCGCGAGAGCGCGCCAAGGCGATCGGCGTGTACGGGGCGGTCATGGCGGCGGCCAGCGTCGCCGGGCCGGTTCTCGGCGGGGCGCTGGTCACGCAGTTGGGGTGGCGATCCATCTTCACCGTCAACGTGCCCATCGGACTCGTGGTCGCGGGAATCGCGTTGGTGCGTATGCCTGAATCCTCGCGGACGTCCGGGCGTCGTACCGACTGGCTGGGCTCGCTGCTGCTGATCGGTGGATTGACCTCCGGTGTGTTCGCCCTGACGAGAGGTAATGCGCTGGGCTGGACCTCGGCCACCGCGCTGACCCTCGTCGGCGCCTCGGTCGTCCTGCTGGCCGCCTTCGCTTGGTGGCAGACGACGACCGCGCACCCGCTGCTGGATCTGTTCATGGTCCGCAAACCCGGGTTTGCCGGCACCGCCATCGTGTCCGTCGCCTACATGGGGACGCTGATGGCCGCCGCGAACTATCTGGCGGTCTTCATGATCGGCGCCTTCGGGCTCAGCCCGCTGGAGATGGGCCTGCGGTTACTGCCGATCAGCCTAACGGCGTTCGTCGCCGCTGCTACCATCGCCGTCCTGGCCAAACGTGTGCCCATCGGTGTCTCGTTGCCGATCACCATGGGCATGGTGACGCTGGGTATGTGGCTGCTCGGCGGCGTTGAAATCACTAGCGACTGGACGCATTTCATCCCCGGAATGGTCGTCGGGGGGCTCGGGCTCGGCGCGATCACCGCGCTCGCCCAAGCCGCGTCACTGACCTTCGCTCCGGCCGAGGACGCCGGGATGACCAGCGCAACCTTCGCTACCCTGCGTCAGGTCGGCATGGCCATGGGCGTGGCCGGACTGGGCGCGCTGTTCAGCAGCACTGCGCGCGACACCGCGCGTAGCGGCTTGGCCGCACTGCCCGGTGTACAGTCCATCGGCTCCGGGCATACAACGGCATTCCTCGATGCCGCAGCAGCAGGCGCCGGGGGACAGGTCGGTGACGCCGTCCCGAACGAATTCGCCACGCTCGCACCGGCCCTCGCCGATGTCGCCAACCGGGCCGCCGTCGACGGGCTCAATGCCGCGATCACTCTGGGCACTGTGGTCGGCGTCATGGCTACGCTGTTCGCCGCGGCCGCCTTCGCCAGAGACGCACTGCGATTCATCAGGCCGTGACCTCCGGATCGGCATCGCTCCTGCTGAAATACGCGGCGGGAGTGGTGCCGATCTCCCGTTTGAACGCCGCGATGAAGGCACTGGCGGTCCCATAGCCCACCGCCCGCGCCGCTCCCGCCACCGTCGCGCCGGCTGCCAGCAGCGGCAGCGCGGCATTGAGCCGTTCGAAGGTGCGCCAGCTCTCGAAACTCACGCCGGTCTCGGCGCGGAACCGCCGCGACAAGGTCCGTGCCGACACACCGACCAGCCGTCCCCAAACGGCCAATCCCTTGTCCTGCGCGGGATTCCGCCGGATCTCCAAGGCCACCCGCAAGGCGTACGGATCCACCGGCAATGTCGTCGGAATCTTGGTGACCGACATCGGCCGCAGCACATCCCACAACACCGACAGCGCGTGCGCACGCCGATGTTGATCCTGCTCACCCAGTTCCACCAGATATGTCAACAGCGGCCCGGTCAGCCCGGTGGCGTCGACCACCGTCGGTGTGGTCCAGCCGATCGGGCACAGCTCCTGCGCGAAATACAGCGACAACATCCGCCCGGCCGGGCTCGGCATCACCGCATGCGGCACACCACCGGGCACCCACAGCCCCCGCGTGCGCTGCACGATCCACCGGCTGTCGTCCGTCTCTACAGTCAGCACACCGTCAGGCACCCAAGACAATTGATGCTGCGGATGCGTATGCGTGGTCACGCTCGCGCGCGTATCCAGGGCGATGACGATGCTGGGATGGTCGGCTGCATCGAGGCTTATGTGCTGATCGGCTCCCACACCCGCGACCCTAACCCTGACCGGATCGAGCGCACAGTAATGCCGAGGTCAGGGTGAGTAGCCGCCGGGATCGCGGTCATCGACATCGAGGCCGAGGTGAGACAAGGCCAGACGGAACACCGCTCATGGCCGCATATCGGACGTTCGGTCAAGGGGCTGGTGGCCAGCAAGGGGCATAACTGTTGCGCGACCGTGTCGTCGTCGCTAAGAGGATCCTGCACGCAGGAAAAGGCTTGCCGGCGGGGCACCCAAAGGTCTGCCCAACCCGCGTCCCGGTGCGAATTGAGACAAATCCATTCGCGTGACCAAGAAATTGCTGTGTTTTGCATCGCGTACGGGTGTTCCGCCCCGGCATCGCGATGGTCGCCGAGCAGCGGCCGGTCGCCGATGCTGCGCCGATCGACGCACCGGCACTGCCCGAACTGCCGCCTCTGGGCTTCCTGGCCCAGGGAAGCGCCAATATTGCTGTCGACATCGCTCAGCAGACGATTGGGCCGCCGCGACCGTCGTGCTACCGCCGATGAGCTGGTGATTCCCCCTGCCATATTCTGTTCGGCCGTGCCGACACCGAACGGGAACGGCGGCCGCAAACCATCGCGGGATCAACCCGTCGGGGCGCCCCGGATGCGGAGTGAGCCGAGTTCAACGATTCTGTAGGCCGGGACCGCCTGTGGACGAGCAATCGAGAACGATCTCTGAGACACCCGACAAAGTAGATAAAAGTAGATAAGGGAACCATGCCTGAGCCACTGTTACCAACCTCCGCCGTGTCGGCGCGTGCCCCTGAATCCAGCCGAACGGCAATCCGCTGGCTCGCCCTCGCGGTGGTCTGTGTCGGGACAATGATGGCTTTCGTCAGTCTGTCCTCGACAATCGGTAGTCTCGCCCGGATACAGGCCGACCTGCACTCCTCACCGACCGAGACCGTGTGGGTCACCAGCGCCTACAGCCTTGTTGTAGCCAGCTTGATCCTGGCCGCAGGCACCTTGGGCGACCTACTCGGCCGCAGGCTCGTGTTCTTGGTCGGTGCGGTCTTCTTCATCGGCGGCAGCATTACCGCGTTCGCCGCGGATAGCACCGGACTGCTGATCACGGCTCAGGCGATCATGGGCGTCGGCGGCGCGGCGATCTTGCCCAGCAGCCTCGCCGTGGTCAGTCACGCGTTCGTCGACCCACGCGAGCGGACCGAAGCCGTCAGCATCTGGGCGGGAAGCTCCGGCCTCGGCCTCGCTGTGGGTCCGCTTGGCTCCGGTGCGCTGCTGCAGTATTTCTCCTGGCACTCGGTCTTCATGATCAACGTCGTGCTCGGCATCATCGCCCTCGCCGGCGCGCTGCTCCTGGTGCCCGAGAGCAAACAGCCCGACCGCCAGCTCGACCCGGTGGGTGTGGCGCTCGGCACAGTTGCTGTCGCCGCGCTGACCTTCGCCATCATCGAAGGCAAGACCCTCGGCTACGCGTCCGAGCCCATCATCTTCACCTATGCCGTTTTCGCTGTCACGCTGCTCGGGTTCATCGGGTACGAGGCGCGCCACCCCGACCCGATGATCGACGTCAGGCTGTTCAGGTCGGCATCTTTCAGCGCCGTCATGGGCGTCGCGGCCACCACGATGTTCGGCTTCGTCGGCACTGCCCTGCTCACCGTGCTCTACCTCCAGAATGTCCAAGCCGTCACACCTCTCGGGGCCGCCGTCCGCAGCCTCGCCATGTTCATCCCCTTCATCCTCGTCAGCGCCGTCGCCGGCAAGATCGTCCATAGGGTCGGCTTCAAGGTCATGCTCACCGTGGGACTGGTTGTCATGGCCGTCGGCATCATGGCCCTCCGCGCCGCCCAGGCAGGCCCCGGGTTCTCCAACGTCTGGCCCGGCCTCGTCGTCGCCGGGATCGGCAGCGGTCTGCTCATCGCCCCCTCGACCGCGGCCGCGATCATCAGCGTCAAACATTCCCAAGCCGGTATGGCCAGCGCCGTGGTGAACATGTTCCGCCAACTCGGCAACGTCCTCGGCGCCAGCGTTCTCGGCACCATCCTGACCACGAAATTCGCCGATGATCTGAGCAACCGACTGTCGGCAGACGGTCTCCCGAAGCCCGCAGTCGACCAGATCGTTGACGGTGCTCAGCGCGGCCATCACGCAAGCGGACTACCAGACAGGCTGGCTACGCTCGTCGGTGACGCTGTCCGGCAAGCCTTCACCGACGCCTATCATCTCGGCGTGCTCGTTGCCGGGATCGTCGTCCTTGCTGTCGCGATCCCCACACTCATCCTGGTCCGCCGCAGCCCCGCCGAGTAACGAATGAACGTGACGTACGAGCTGCTGGAAGGTCTGCCGGTGTAGGCACCACGGCTCGGCGGCGCGTCTTTCGCCCTGCAGGCGCTGTGCGCCTGGATGGGCATCAGTCTGCGACCCTGAACGACATGCTGGCGTTTTTGCAGCATGTCGCCGATCTGGGTTTGCGCACGCAGTGGTTGGTCGGCCAGCACAACGACCGCGAACTGTCCTGTTACTGCGTGACTCCGTCGGGTTTCGAGTTGGACGTCGGCTGGAATCCGGTAATGATCGGGCCCGAGCTCGAATCCACCTGGGACCCGACGACTTATCAGGGGATCGGCGGCTGGTGCCACACCACCGTGCTGGACAAGTTCGCCCAATTCCGGCAGGCACTGCGGACAATGGCCACGCGGAGATCACCGTCCCGCAGCTCACAGGAGGACTGTCGAGATGACGAATACCGACTACGACGTGGTGGTCATCGGCCTCGGCCAAACCGTTGGCCGAGGCCGATCCGCTGGGTCGGCGCGGGGTGAGCGTGCTGTTGGAACGCGAACGGGAGTACTACGGGATCACCCGCGCCGTCCATGCCGATGACGAGGGCATGCAAGCCTTTCAAACCGTCAGTGCGGCAGCCGAACTCGCCGCGGACATGAACGTTGATTCGACGGTCCAGTGGGCGCGCTGCGACGGGACCGTGCTGGTGCACTTGCAACCAGACTGAGCGGCGGCTGGGCCGGCCGGCGGTCAACTTCCTGTACCAGCCGTACTTGGAGAACACCCTCGAACGCCACGCCGTGTCACCGTGCTCCGCCGGGGGGACGTCGACCACAATGCCGACAGTGCTGGCATCGAGCATGTCGAAAGCCGCGGCACGGGCTGTGGCAAGAAGGGCGCCGCGGATACAGATCCTCTGGCACTGGTGATCGTCCGGTCGCCAGGACGTGGTGTCCGGCACGGGGATGCGACCGCATGAGGTTTTAGCGCTGCTGCTCGACGACATCGATCTCGACCTGCCGGTGTAACTGGGTGGTCACCGCATGATCCGTTTGTGTGGACTCTCCGGTCGCGTTATACCGCGCAGCTCGGCGAGCTCGCCGCCCTCTACGACGCAGGCCACCTCCGACCGGTCCTCGACACAACCTTCGCATTCGACCGGACCCTCGAAGCGCTCGCTTACGTCGAGAGCGGCAGAGTCAAGGCCGGGAAGGTCGTCGTCACGCTCGACTGAGATTGTTCGCGAATCGACAGGCTATGAACGAGAGGAAGCGATGAGCCAGGACATCGAGCCCCGAAGTGCGAACAGCTCGCCGACCATGAGCGTCGACGTCGACCGGACGCGGTTCGCCTATCGCGAGTTCGGACCGAGCGCCGGCGTGCCCGTTGAATTCTCCGTTGCTACCGAAGATCACGCGGTATGCCAGCAGGGCGCATGTGTGGATCTATCGCCGCACCCGCGGGCGGATCGGTGCCCAATGGCGCGTCGGCGCCGCATTCGGCACGTCCATGCCGACCCTGCTGCTCGAACACCGTGGGCGTAAGTCTGGCAGGACCTTCGCGACACCGCTGCTCTACATGACCGCCGGCCCCAACATCATCGTCCGGCGAACCGCCCGGCACCGCGCACGATCTCGCCCAAGGCGCTGGCCACGGGTATCGCCGCCAGTGCAGCGGCCGCGCTCGAAACCGCCGGACCGCCGATCATGCTTGCCTGGCAGAGGCGCATCTCCTCGCATTGAACGAGATCGACAGACCGATTTCAGCGAGTTCGAAACGACCGGTGATGGGATCTGGCGGATCTGCGCGGCGACCGACTTCGCCGCAAAGTATTGCCTGGCGGTGAGCGGCGCGCCGACCGCCTGCGGGGCGGACGCGCCGGCCTGCCAGATGCCGGAGGTTGAGGAGGCGAGCGCATCCTCGGGCTGGTCCCTGAGGGCGCAGCTCAGCAACAAACACTGCGAGCAGCGCTTGTGGCGCCGTCGCCATCGTGGACGGCGATCCACAATCGTCGTGACGTGCGCCCATCGAGAGGTTGCCGGGCCGCGTCTGCCCTGCATCCCTCGACTCCTGGCGGCGGACACGGGTCGTGGTCCTATCGGGATCTGGAACGATCAGGTGAGCTCAGCGGTTTGTTGCCTGGCTTATGAGGGCCTCCGCTGCTCCTCGGGCATGTGCCCAGGGCGCCGGATCATCGAGGGATGTGGACAGTGCGGCTGCACCCTCGTACAGGACGGCGAGTTGGTCGCCCAGCAGCTGGGGGTTCGCCGCGCCGGCCTGTCGGGCCAACTCGGTGAGGCCGTCGATGTAGTTCCGCTTGTGCGCATGGACGATGTCTTGAACACCGGGCATGGCCTCGGCTGCCTCAACGGCCGCGTTGTGAAACGGGCAGCCGCGCATCGGCGCATCGGCGGCATCTGGGCTGTCGAACAAAGCGAGCAGCCGCGAACGCGGATTCGAATCGGACTCCGGCGGCGGTGTGTCGGTGATGTCACCCGCCGCTTGCCGCAGCATGCGCAGATACTCCTCCACCAACGCGGTCTTGCTCGGAAAGTGTTGGTAGAGAGTTCTTTTCGACACGGACGCTTTGGTCGCGATCAGTTCGACACCAGTGGCGTTGATGCCCTCGTTGTAGAACAACTCGGTAGCTGCCTTCACGATGCGCTGACGCGCGCCACGCCCTCCCCGACGGGTCGGCTCCTGGGTATCGGTGAGCGAAGTCATGACGCAAGTATACCGATCTGTTTACAAGTGGCGCGATGCCGGGTACGTTGAACTGCGAAGGTACACCAATCGGTTTACAACAGGAGGTAGACATGACAGACCGGCGATCCACTCAGCGTGTTCCCGAACGTCATCAGCAGGCGCAGCGTGCTCGTTTGGGCGGCACGTTGTACCAAGATGCTCCGACGAAATCCGTGCATGTCGGCGCAACGCGGTTCGCATATCGCGAGCTGGGTCTCGATACCGGCGTACCAGTGATCTTCTTGAATCACTTGGGTGCAAATCTGGACAACTGGGACCCCAGAGTGGTCGACGGCATCGCGGCGAAGCACCGCGTGGTCACCTTCGACAACCGCGGCGTCGGCGCGTCCGAAGGTAAGACACCGGACTCGGTCGAGGCGATGGCACGAGATGCTGTCGCCTTCATCCGCGCGCTGGGCTTCGACCAGGTCGACATTTTGGGATTCTCGCTGGGAGGCTTCGTAGCGCAGGTGATCGCTCGAGAAGAGCCGGAGCTCGTTCGAAAGCTGATCCTTGCGGGGACGGGTCCGGCGGGAGGTGAAGGTATCGTCAACGTGACTTCGGTGACTTACCGCGACACGTTCAAGGCGGTGGCCACTTTCAAGGATCCGAAGGAGAATCTGTTCTTCACCAGAACCGCACACGGCAAGTCGGAGGCTCGTGCGTTCGTGAAACGGTTGAAGGAACGCAGCGTCGACCGCGACAAGGCAATTTCACTGCGAGCATTCCGCACTCAGCTCGAGGCCATCCACGCGTGGGGCGCGCAGGAGCCATCCGACCTGAGCCGCATCCAACATCCCGTTCTCGTCGCCAACGGTGAGGACGATCGTATGGTGCCGACCAGCAATTCCTTCGACTTGCAACGTCGTCTGCCGAACGCGAAGCTCCGCATCTACGTGGATGCGGGACATGGCGGGATCTTTCAGTATCACGAAAGGTTCGTCGGAGAGGCGCTCGAATTCCTGGCGTCATGAGCCTCGGCAGCATCTGTCTCGCACTCGGTAAGCCGGACTGAAAGGGGCAGAGGACCTGGACCATTCCTCTTGGTCGTTCTGCACAACACGTGTCGCGGGAAGAAATACATCAATCGGTACGCATCAGCGATCAATGGTGCATCGATCACCGGGCCCGAGCGGCCTGGCCAGTTGACGTTCGACGACGAGAGAAGAGAGAACACATGCCTTCCGTATTGATTACCGGCGCCAGTAGGGGGATCGGTCTGGCGATCACCGAACACATGAGCGGACGAGGTTGGGACGTGTATGCCACCGCTCGATCCGATGCCGCCCTCGAAAGTCTCGATCGCTTACCCAATGTGCACGCGATCCCTCTCGATATCACCGACAGGTCGGCCATCGCCGCTCTTCCCGATCGACTCCCCGCTGAACTGAACGGCGTTGTCAACAATGCCGGCATCATCGTGAACGGACCGGTGGAGGGGTTGTCACTCGATGAATTGTCACGGCAACTGGACGTCAACGTGACGGCCCAGATCGGAGTGACGCAGGTGGTGCTGCCGAAAATACGTGAAACACGTGGACGGGTGGTGTTCATGTCATCGGTCAGTGGGTTGATCACCACACCGGGTACCGGCGCCTACAGCGCATCGAAGTATGCAGTCGAGTCCTTGGCCGATGCACTCCGGATGGAGCTGCGCCCGTGGCGGATCCCCGTCTCGCTCATCGAGCCCGGGCCCACCCGTACCGACATGTGGGGTAGCATGCTCGACGAGCACGACCGCATGACCGCGCAACTGGCCGATGAGCATCGCGAGCTGTACGCATCGCACCTTGCTGGGACTCGGAAGTTGTTGGGCCGCATGCAAAAGCACGCGGGCGATCCCCAGAAGGTCGTGAAGGCCGTCGACCACGCGCTGACATCGAAGCGTCCGAAGCGTCGATACTTGTGCGACAACGCCAGTCGGGCGCAGAGGTTCGTTGTCGCGATAACTCCTGCGGCCTTGAACGACGCGGTGCTGTCAGCGGCCACCACGGTGAAGTGAGTCCGTGTCGGTTTGTCGATCTTGCCGACCACGTTCTTCGGGATGGCGTCCACTATGAAGTACGAGGTCGGGCGCTTGTAGGGGGTGAGGTGCCGGGCGCACGCTGCTTTCAGCGTGGTGGGGTCGACAGTCGAGTTCGGTCGTGGTTGGACGTAGGCGACGACGAGCTCGCCCCATTTTTCGTCGGGTACGCCGATCACGGCGGCCTCCAGGACGGCCGGGTCGCCGACCAGGACGTCCTCGATCTCCTTGGGGTAGATGTTCTCGCCGCCACGAATGATCATGTCTTTCGATCGCCCGACGAGTGTCAGATAGCCGTGCGCGTCGAGATGGCCGATGTCACCGGTGTGCAGCCAGCCATCGATGATGACGCGCGCCGTTTCCTCCGGACGTCCGAGGTAGCCGCGCATGACGTTGGGGCCTCGCACGACGACCTCACCGTCGGCCCCCGCCGCCGCCTCGGAACCGGCTGCGTCGAGGATCCGAATCTCCTGTCCCGGGAAGGGAAGCCCCACTGTGCCGGCGCGTCGTGGGCCCGCGAGGGGGTTGATGGTGGAGCCGCATGTTCCTTCTGACAGCCCGTAACCCTCGATCAGGGGGAATCCGTATCGAGCCTCGAATCGGGCCAGCAAATCGGCCGAGGCCGGTGCCGCGCCGCAGATTCCGAAACGCAATGATGATGTGTCGGGTCGAATATTCGATCAGCGACGCGGTTGTGCAGGTGATGCTGCCGATGGGCGTCAACTTTTCGGTCGGACTCGGCGACGAGCGGGAACGGGCCCAGGTCTCGCACGAGGTGGCCCTGCGCCTTGACAACTCGATCAACCCTCGGCCGGTCCATCCTCGGTGAGCAGGGCCGTCGGCGTGACCTCGATCACGTAGTCCAATAGCCGAGGGCAATGGCGTCGGCGTCAGCAGCGATTCGCGGCGCCCATCTCGGGATCAGTGCTGGTATGCACCTTCGTTCTGGCTGATGACCTGCATCGTGTCGCTCATATCTGCCTCCTGATGGTTACGGATGTTGTGCCGGACGGTTGTCGGCTCTCGGCGTGAGCTGGTCATATCGCCCCAGTGCCTCGACCTCGCGCGCCAGCTGGATCGCGGATGTACCCACGCCGCCGGAGCCGGCCTGGATGAAGACCTTCGGCCCTTTCTGCAGATTGGCGATTTCGATCAACGCCTGCCAGGCGGTCAGGCCGACCAGCGGGATGGCGGCGGCTTCTTCCATCGTGAGCTGCTTGGGCTTCGGTGCCAGGTCGTCTTCGTTGATGGAAATGAACTCCGCAAAGGTGCCGATTCGGTCTTTATCCGGTCGCGCGTAGACCTCGTCGCCGGGCTTGAACTTCCGCACGCGGGTCCCGACCCGGCCACGACGCTGACGGGGGCGCTGGCGCCGCCACGCCTCATCGACAGGCAGTGCGCGCTGGTCTTTCGCTGGCGTGTGCACAACGATGCATCGCCCATTAGCTGAATAATAGCTAGCTAATTCCACGATACTGCCGTGCTACGCATCCGCCCTACCGTTCGTACTCTCTGGCGCGTGTTCTGCTCGAGTGTTGTGCGGCGCTGCGAGTGGCAGGGGTCGGACCCATCCTCGTGCGCCCCTCTCCGCGCAGGTCGATCCGGCAGGTTTCACCTCTATTTCTGTGCGGTTGCGGCGAAGTTGCTAGCCGACTGTTGGTGCTTCGGTCAGAATGGGTCCGGTCCATCGAGTCTGTCCACTCGACCAACTTTTGAAGGGAAGCTCACATGGCACAGGAAACAAACACCGACACCAAGCGCGGCGATGTCCTGGACATCCAGAACATTCGGGACTTGGAGATGACGCTGCGGTTTCAGATCGATGAGGCGCGGCAGGAAGCCCAGAACGCTCGCCAGTATGCCCAGCAGGCCCAGAACCTTGCCCGGCAGGCGCAGCACCAAACTCGTCAGGTTCAGCACCAGGCGCAGATCGCGCAGCATGAGGCCAATCAAGCCAACCAGCAGGCCCAGCAGGCGCGCCAGCAGGCCCAGCAGGCACAGAATCAGGCCCAGCAGGCCCAGGGCGAGGCCGATCGGGCGCAGAGCCAGGCCCAGCAGGCGCAGGGGGAGGCCAACCAGTCCAATCAGCGGGCTCAGTCGGCGCAGGATCAGGCCGAGCAGGCCAGCCAGTTGGCCCAGCAGGCCGAGGATCATGCCAGCCGTACCCAGGACCGCTCCGGGCAGTGGGAACTGCAGCTGCATCAGCTTCGCCAGCAGGCCCGCCAGATGCAGTCACGCTAGCCACTGACCTGCTGTCGATGCCGCGTCGACGAAAGGGGCCGCCGCAGAGCGGGTGGTGTTCCTTTCGTCGACCGGTGGTCGCGTATGAGCGCACCGACTCCACCCCGAGAGGTGATCTTCGCCTGGCGCGTGGTAGCAGCCGCACCGAGGAGGCCGCCGAGTATGTGCGCGCGGCGTCGGACCGTTTGCGGTCGCTCGACCCGACAGCAGGCATGTTCGGGCGAACCGGCGCCGGCACGGGTCCATGAGCAGCATCTCCAAGTGCTCGACGTTCATCTCAATCGTGGCCTCCGGTGGATCGGCAGCCGCTCGGCCGAGGCCGCAACTGTGGGCGACACATCAGGGTCCTCGCAACCGCATCCCGACACGGTCGGTGAACCGCAGTTGCGCGCCGGGATGCGGCCTCTCTTTTCTGACGATCAACCGCATCCCGGGTGGTCATCCGGACAACTCGACGATTCCGGTGGCTTCGACGACCCAGGCACCGTCGCGGACTTCGCCGTCGGCGTCGTAGGCCGGTGTCCAGTCACCTGGCGTCAGGCGGGTATCCAAGGCGTCGACGATCTCGTCGGTGAGAGTGAATCCGACCGCATTCTGCACCCGGCGACGGTGGCAGTAGTCGAGGAACTCATGGGTGCTGCCACCGGAGTCTGTGCGCACCAACACTTTCCGGCCTACCTGTCACGACGGACGCCACGGCAGCTGAGACAGGGCTTCGTGCAACACCTGTTTATGGTCGGCGGCGGTATTGCTCCCGGCGCTGCCCGCCGCAGCATCGCTGCGGCGGGCTCGCCAGTGCCGGTCGCGCCGTGGTCGATGAACGCCCACAACGGGTGGAACCCGAAGCCGCGCTTGAATGTCGTTGCCGCGAGTTCCTTCCCCGAGTGCGCGTCGATCACGGTGGCATCGAGATCGATCAGCAGTGGATGCTCGGCGTCGATACCGTGATCGGGGGCGTGCGCACTGGCCAGCGTCCACGCCCGCGCTCGTGCGTCAGCACGCGCGGAAGCGATGGCGGATAGGGCTTTTTCGGCGCATCAGCAGCCAGTGCCGCGATCGCCCGCGACACCGTCGGATCCGACGCCACCAGACCGAACACGCCCGGTTCGGCTCGTAGCAGCGCCAGATCCGAGACACAGTCACCGCCGATCGCGAGCGGGACCGCCAAATCCAGCACGATCTTGCCCGGATCGTGGGTGGCCATCGGTTTGCGCCACCACGCCAGCCCCCGCGACAGGCCCTCTGCCAGGCCCACCTTCTCCGCCGTCTGCAACAGCAGCATCCCCCAGCCTGCCCGACCACCCGCAACGCCGTCGACCACGTAGACTTCCTCAGCGAAAGGCGAGGTTCCCCGCGATCGATTCGACCCTCAGCAAGCCGAATTTTTGCGGGCAAGAGCACCTTTCGCCATTTCAGGAAGCTACGCCGCCGAGCCCGTGAATTCACCAGACCGGCGTCGAAGACGCCGGGTTCACTCCAGGATGGTGAAGTCGGGGCCACCTAGTTGAGCGGCAGTGGGCTGCCCATCGGGTGTGACGTCACCCGAGAGCCATGCTGCGAGGTAATCCGTGATGTCGCCGTCGAACCGCCAGTAGATGTCGCTACGGCTTCCGGTGATGACGGCCGCCGCCGTCCCGTCGGCCACGGCCCAGTAGTACGTGTCGCCAGATGTTGATGCCCCCCACGGAAGTAATCCGCCGGGCTGAGGATGCGGCGGATACTCCGCGACGCCATCGTCGTAGTTATCCTGCAGGATCCGCAGTTCGTCACGCACACCCTCGACGAAGGCGAGTTCGCGTCCGGGTCGCGGCCTGACGATAGACATGAAGTCGTCGCACAATACGAACAGCGGATAGCTTTCGGCGATTTCCTTGTAGTCGGACGGGAATCGGAAGCCGAGCGCGTTCTCGACGACCTGCCAGTCGGGAACTTCCGGCGCATCCCGGCGGTACTGCGCCAGCCCGGGGAGGGCGCGCTCGAGGTTTTCGATAGTCATGATCAGTGCACCCAGCTCGGTGGAACGGTTCCCCGGGCACGGTAGTCGGCATACCACGACTGGCGCTTCCCATCGCTGGATGCAGACAACGAGCTCCGCCTGCCACCCGCGGCCCGGCCAATCGCATACACCCTCACCAGGAAGGGCGCCGCCACCACGAACAATTCGGTGATACCGGCCTGACACATCGTTGCCCGACCAGCAACCCATTCGCGCACAGCGCTGGTGTTTCGGAATAACATGAGCCGGGTTTCGGAAGTCCGGAGCTGGAGATAGCTGATGCAGCGTCTTGAATGGATCGCGATCGGGCCGGCGCCGCCGTTCAAGTCAGGGGCAGTTCGTAGACGGACCGGCTGCGGCCCGGTGCTTTGAAGTCGGTGATGATCGAGATTCCATTGATCTCGCGGTCGCCGGGCACGTTGTCGAAGCCGAGAGCGGTCCAACTGGTGTGAGCTGCCTGGTTCTCGGGCTCGGATGTCAGATAGAGGCGCTCGCACCCCCACTCCTCCGCCTGTGATCGCACGCTGTGCAGAAGCGCTCGTGCGATGCCGCGTCGCCGGTGCCGCCAAGATCAACCGGCACCAACACGGCAACGAGTTCGAGCCCAAGGCCAACCCGCCGACCCCCGGCAGCGCCGACCTCTGCCTCATCGTCGACGATGCCCTCGAGGACGTGATCGCCGAGTTGACCGAGCACGGTATCGCGATCGTAGAGGGACCGGTCGAACGCACCGGCGCCCGCGGGCCGATCCTGAGCGTCTACCTTCGCGACCCTGACCAGAACCTTATCGAACTATCGCGATACATCGACAACTGAACGTCGGGGCAGCTGCCGGGAATCCGGTCCGATTCCTTCGTCCATGTGGTCGTCGCTGTGGCTGAGCAGACCCGATGACCAGGTGCGCTTTGAGTTGACGGCC
Source organism: Nocardia sp. 2TAF39 (assembly GCF_052114905.1). NCBI lineage: Bacteria > Bacillati > Actinomycetota > Actinomycetes > Mycobacteriales > Nocardiaceae > Nocardia > Nocardia sp. 2TAF39. Next base: position 5,951 of record NZ_JBFRFQ010000042.1, on the reverse strand, counting down.
GTCTGGATGTCGTCCTGCGTGCTGAGTGGCCGCGTCCGCTCGTGCCGATTATTGCGCGCTTTGACGCTGGTCTGGGCCGGTGTAGGCCGCGCTGGGCGTTCGATCGCCGAGCGCTTGGTGCGGTCTGATTGTGTTATCGGACGGTGCCGCCCGAGGTCGAGTCGGACCTTGCCGCAGTGAAAGCCGGATGACCAAGCCGTCCGGCGAATCCCTCGACGGCTGCCTGATGGCATTGCCCGGCTGCATGAGGGAACCGCGTCAGTTTGGTGTCAGTGGACTTCGAGTAGTTCGGCGGTTCACGGACTCCCGTGTTTGGTCTCTTCGACTATCCAGGCTGCGATCTGAGTACGGAGGTGAATCCCAGTTTGGCAAGGATGTGTTCGACGTGGCCTTGGGCGGTGCGTTGCGAGATCACCAGTTTGGCGGCGATCTGCTTATTGCTGAGTCCTTGGGCGACAAGGTCGGCGATCTCGCATTCACGCTGGGTCAATTTCACCGACGGGCTCGACGCCGATGTGGTGTCGGTGGGCTCCCCGAGGCCGTATGCTGCGGCGACTTCCATGCCCATAGCCCGGCCTTGCCGGCGAGCGGCGTCGAATCCGCGTGCGCCGAGGGTGCGACGTGCCGCCCGCTCGCATTCCTCATGGAAGCGCGACAGGTTCGGAAAGACCGTCGATACGCTGTTTGCCGCCGGCCAGATACGCTGTGCGGCTGCCATCAGAACGGTGGCCCGCTCGGCCTCGCCGAGTGCACCGGCAGTCCAGGCCAGCGCCTCGACCCTGACGCAGCTGGATCCCGGATCATCGCTCCGACGTCGCCTGGGCGTCGTCAGTGGGCAGGTGGGCGCTGATGTGCCCCAGGCGCATCACCTCACCAGTGCTGTCGTACAGGGCGACAGCGGTGACATCGATTCCGTCCCTGAAAGGTTGCTGGCGGTTGAGTACGACCTTGGCGCCGCCGTCGAGTGCGACGGTCGTGTTGGGCGCAGGCGTCGTCGGCTGTGCCTGGCCATTGATCTGAAGCTCTTGAAATGTCAGGCGCACAGCAGGGGTGGCAGTGCCGCCGTGGGCTGCGGTGACGGTGACATCGAGGTTCATGGCGGTGGCAGCGGCCACCAGCGGGGCGTTGGTTCCGGCCTGTGCGGTTGCCGCGGTGACTGTCCCGTGCACGGTGCGGATGTCACCGCTGACAGTGCCGGAGAGTTCGCTTGCGCCACTCGATATCTGAACCGACTGATCATGCCCGTTGGTCAGCGTCCCGTTGGCAGCAGCGGTATGTTGCGAGACCGCGACGGCCGATCGACCGATGTCGGAGGAGACAAGTTCGTGGGGCGCCGTGGCCCGCGGCAGGTCTGCCACCGCCGCATGCCCGGACATCACCGGCACCTGTTGAACTAGCGCCAGACTGTGGTACGGCCCGACAGAGACGGCGGTGACACGTTTACCGCCGGTCTTGGCCACGAGCCTGGAGCCCCGGCCTGCGGCGATGACATGACCGCCGGCGGTCAGCGCCAGGCTTTCCCCGTCTCCCGCGGCGATGGCCACAATGCGCTTGCCCTTGGTGTTGGCCACGATGCCGGAAACCTCACCGCCTTCGTCCCAGCCGACGGCGATGACGTCGCCGTCGGCTGTCAACGCCAGGCTGTGGTTCGGTCCCGCGGCGATGGCGACGATGCGTTTGCCCTCGGTTGCGGCCTCGATGCCGGAAACCTGCTTGAAATCGTTGTCGCCTGCGGCCACCACCTGGCCGTCGGCCGTCAGCGCCAAAATGGTGATAAAGCCGCTGGCGATGGCGACGATGCGCTTGCCCTCGGTCTTGGCCAGGATGCCGGATACATCCTTGAAATAGTCGTCTCCGACTGCGATGACGCGACCTTCGGCGGTCAGCGCCACGCTTTTTTCGTCTCCCGCGGCGATGGCGACGATGCGCTTGCCCTTGGTTGCGGCTTCGATGCCGGAAACCTGCTTGTACCGGTCGTCGCCTGCGCCGACGACCCGACCGTCGGCGGTCAGCGCCAGATCGTAGCGAAATCCCGCAGAGATGGCGACGATGCGCTCGCCTTCGGTCTTGGCCAGGATCTCCGACGCCCTCTTGTAGCCCGCGGCGATGACATGGCCGTCGGCGGTCAGCGCCAAGTCGTGGTTATCCCCCGCGGAGATGGCGACGACGTCAGCGCCGTCGGTCTTGGTCTCCAATCCGGAACCTGCACCGTCGTTGAAGTCGTCTGCTCTGACAACCCGGCTGATGACAGATGTAACCGACTGGTCTTCGAGGTTGTGGGTCGAGTCGGACATTCGAGATGCTCCCCTCCGTCGACGGGCTCGTGCGCAAGAACGTTGCGCTGGTGAGCATTTGGCTGATCGCCTTTCAGGCTACGCGGTGTGTCCGGCGGCCGCGGTGATATCGGCGGTCGGTAGCGATCAGGTTTGCCGTCTCCGACAGGCCTGCGCACGGTTGGCATTTCGGTGTGGATGTGACGGAAGCGCAACTGCCGGAGCGGGTGCAGGAGTCGCTGGCGCGGGCGACGGGCAGCGTGCTGGTGGACACAGCGGCGCTGGCGGCGGCGCGGGCCGCCCACCCGGACACGGCGACACCAACGGCGGCAAATTCCTCCGGCATGTAGCTCGGCCCGACGCCGACGATCAGTCTGCCGGCGGCCACTCGGTCGAGGCTGGTCAACTCCTTGGCCAGCACCACGGCATTGCGCAGGGGCAGGATGATGATGCCGCTGGCGATCTTCACCGTAGTCGTATGCGCCGCAACGAGTGTCAGCCCGACGACAGTGTCCAGCAGCGGAAGCGTGCGAGGCAGCGGGAATCCCGGCGGTGCGGGACCCCGCCGCGACGCGCCACACGGGCCTGGCTCACACCCCTGGCACCGACCACCGCCTCATTGCTCGAGGCACTGCTCGACGCCACCGCACAATTGAACGCCGAACTGCGAGAACGCCTCCGAACCTGATACAGCCACGACCTCGCCATTCCGGCGCGGACCGATTCGGCACCCCACGCCGCCGCCGATGTCCGCGACGAAGCCGGCGCTGTCCACCGAAAACCGCAGGATGGCAATACCGCTATGTCACCAGTCTGACCGACACCGACACGATCGCCACCAACGACCGGATCCGCACTCGCCACGGTGACGCGGTGCGCATCGGCGCGAACTGCGACATCGCCGACGACGTCGACATCATCATCGACACCGACGCCACCATCACCATCGGCGACCGGGTCAGCATCCGCCGCGGCACCACCCTGCGAGCCAACCACGGCGGGCGCATCGTCATCGGCGACGACGTCGCGATTGGAGAGAACGTCGTCATCGCCGCCATGACCACCATCCGCATCGGCCGCGGCGCGGGCACTTCCATGGCCCAAGGATTCGCGGCCGACGTCCCGTCCGCGCTCGGCGCGGCCCTGGCCGCTGTCGAGGACCGGTTCGGCGGTTACGACACAGTGCTGGTCAACCCGGGTGTCGGGGTCGGGCACCGTACGTTCCGTGCTACCACGGCGGAGCAGTTCGCCAGCGTGATCGAGGTGAACCTGGTGGGCGCCGCCAATACGGTCCGCGCCACGCTGCCGGCAGTGCTGGCGGGTTCCGGCCAATTCCTGGTGGTCGCCTCAGTGCTGGCCTTCAACAACGGCGCGCTGCAGTCGCCTTACGCGGCCTCCAAGGCCGGGCTCGAAGCATTGGGTCGCGCACTGCGAGTCGAACTCGCACCGCATCACGTCGGTGTGACGATCGTGTACCCCGGCTACGTCGACACCGAAATGCTCGCCACCTTCCGCACCGGTGAGGTGGCCCGCGAATACGAGAAGACGGTTCCGCGGCCGCTCAAACGCCACGTCACCCCGCAAGCAGTCGGAAAAGCGATGGCCGCGGCCATGGTGACGGGCACCGATACGCTGGTGTTTCCGGCGAGGTGGCGAGCGCTCGAGGTATTGCGCGGGATCTGGTCGCCGCTGAGCGAGCGGACGTTGACGCGCAGTGGTCGATTCGCTCAGGTGCTGGACCTGGCTGATAGGGAGGCTCGACGATGACAGGTTTCCTCCGCACGAGCTCCGCGTTGTATCCGGTGTCGCTGCGTGACGACACGCCCCGCGAGATCGCCACGGACTACTGGGCCGGACCGCATGCCGAAATCGTGCGGCGGCATCGACACATCCTCGACTACATCCAGCGTCAGTTCTCACCCTCCGGCCACGGATACTGGCCGGTGACGCCACGGGTCGGGACCCTGATTGCTCCGGCGTGGCGGGTGGACGGGTTCGCCGAGGTACGGCTGCGCAGCTTGACTGTCGCGGCGTTGACCACGCCGATGCACATGCGGGGAGTCTTCCTCGACGAGCAGAACGCTTTCCAGCGAGTCCTCGGGCACCTGACCGGCCCGCGCGGCGGACGGTGGTGGACCACCGGCCACGACGATGCCGTGGCGCATCGGACCGCCGTGCTGCTGCGGCGACGCCGGGGCGTGAGTGGCCGCGCCTTCCGCCGCTTCCTCCACGAGGAGCTCGGTCCGGCCCTGTACGCGGCGGGCGCCCGCGACCTCAGGACGTACACGTTCTTGCCCTACACCCCACTCGCCCACATGACTCCCGGTGTTTCCCATGACAATCCGACGCATCGCCGGTACCACGGTGCGATCGTGATCGGCGCGAGCAGCCGCGACCACCTGACGGAGCTGCTCGCCTCGCCAGGCGTTTCGGCCGTCATTGACGATCAAGCCCGAGTGCTCACCGCGGCCCACGCCTACACGATCGAGCGCTCGGTCGCCGTGATCCGCACCGAATGACACCACCGTCGGTCCGACGACGCGCTCGGAGACGCTTTCACGCGGGGCGAGAGAGATCGGAAATCCCTGCGGTGTAGCGGTTTTCGAGCTCGTCGATCGCGTCTTCGAGATAGCGACCGAAGAGACGGACCAAGAGAGCGCTGTTCCGGTCGCGGTGAATCCCAGGTGCATTCGCCCGTCGTAGGACACAGCGGTGATGTTGAGTCCCTCCCCTTTGAACACCAGTGACAGCGGATACAGCCCGACCATCCGCGCTCCGGCGAGGTAGCAGGGCCGGTCCGGGCCCGGGACATTCGAGACGATCAGGTTGAACATCGGCGCGAAGCGTCCGACCGCGCCGGGGACGAGTTGCCGGAGCTTGTGGGGTGCCATGGCGAGGATCGAGTGGCTCACCAGGGCTTCGTGCGGCAGGGTCGCCAGATGGGACTTCGCCGCTTTGGTCGAGCGGGAGATCACCGACAGCCGGTTGCCGGGATCGGTCTGGTCGGTGCCCGCGGGTTCGGTCCGGTCCATCCCTTGACGGGCATCGCGGACGATTTCGTGGTCAACACCGCGATCACCCTGCCGGTCGGCATGGAGGCCTACGCCTCCTACGCGCTGTACGTCTGGCTGTCGGGACGGATCCGTTCGGACCGAACCCGCAGCTACGCGAAGTGGTCAGCGTTCGGCAGCCTCATCTTGGGGGCGGTCGGGCAGGTCGCCTAAGTCGACGAACATGATGCCCACCGAGCTAGCCGACGATCCCGCCGGCGGCGCGATGGAGGTCGGGCATCCGATCACCAGCGGGCTCGCGGGCAGTCCCATCCATCGATGTCGAGCAGGCGGTACCAGGGTTGGGGTGAGTCGGTGGTGTTCGCCGCGTGCACGGCAACCCGGATAGGTGAAGTCTCCGGTTGCCGCGTCGGTGATGTCGACACCGAGCAGTGGGTGTGGATGTTGCGGCGCCAGACAACCCCTGTCGGCTGCCAGGAGGAAGGGTTCTGACGCAGATAGCGTGATCATTCCGGGAACCGCAGAATTTCCGCAGTCGAGCCGGACTCGTTGTGGCTGAGTAGTATTCGCTTCCGGAGCAGGTCCAGGTTCGACCTTCCGAAGCACTGCCTTTTGAGGGCCTTGACCTTGTTCACGGTGCCCTCAGTTGGACCATTGCTCCAGTGCA
>NZ_JBFRFQ010000041.1:0-105349 GCF_052114905.1 Nocardia sp. 2TAF39 | reverse complement strand
ATGCCGCGCCGCAGCAAGCTTGCGAATCTGCCGCTCCTCCAACGTATCCCGTGGAGATCTCGCGACCAGCACCTTCGGCAGAACCCACCCCGCTACATCCGAACCAACAAGACCGACAACAAAATACATGATCTTTGAGGAACGCAGCACTAGGTCGTACTGTCCGCGCGGCCAGGTCCGCGAGCCGCCCGCCCGGCGCTAGCCTCGCTGCCGAGCCATGCGCGTGAACGCATGGCTCGATCATTCACTCGGAGGAACAGCCCGTCATGTCGCAGCAGGTCCGTGGAGTCATCGCCCGAAAACCGGGTGCACCGGTCGAGTTGACCGACATCATCGTCCCCGACTCCGGGCCGGGCGAGGTCGTCTTCGCCGCGTGCGGCGTGTGCCATACCGACCTCACCTACCGGGAGGGCGGTATCAACGACGAATTCCCCTTCCTGCTCGGCCACGAAGCAGCGGGCACGGTCGAAAGTGTCGGCGAGGGAGTCCATTCCGTCGAGGCCGGAGATATCGTCATTCTGAACTGGCGGGCTGTGTGCGGCAGCTGCCGGGCCTGTCGGCGAGGCCGCCCGCAGTACTGTGTCGACACCTTCAACGCCACGCGGAAGATGACACTGACCGACGGCACGGAACTCACGTCGGCACTCGGTATCGGCGCCTTCGCCGAGAAGACCCTCGTACACGCCGGCCAGTGCACCACCATGCACGAGGGCGAGGTGCTGCGGTCGGTGGTCGTGCTGTGAGTGGTCGGCACCGCATCGAGCGGGCGGTGACCTCCGGGGTCTTCGAACTCGACGGCGGCACCTGGGAGGTCGACAACAATGTCCGGGTGGTCGGTAACGACGAGGTGGGCGTCGACGCGGCTCATGACGCCAAACGTGTCATGCAGGCCATCGACGACCGTGATGTCATCGCCGTCGTGTGCACCCACGGGCAGAATGATCACGTCACCTTCGCCCCGCAACTCGGCGAGGACGCCTACGCGCCCGTCCTGGTGCACCCCGGCGACGACCTGCCCTGGCTGCTGACACAAGAAATGTCTATTACCGATGCTCAGCGCATCGGTATCCACGCGACTGCCGCGGCTGTGTGAGGCAAACGCCCGCGCCTGCGCGGTCAGCGGGCGGGTACCGGCCCGGCGCGCAGCAGGTCACGAGCCATGTCCGCGAAGGCCCGCGCGCCGGGTCATCCGCGCACCGGATTTCGTGACGAGTAGGACGTCGACCGGCGCTCCCATACCTTCGAGATCGACCGAGGCAACCGCGCTTCCGTCGTAGCTGCGCTCGGCCCCGGGCCGGTGCAAACAGTACCGCCCAGCCCATGCCGCGGCCGACAAACGTGCGTACGGTCTCGACGCTTCTGGTCCGGAAACGGATATCGGGCGTATATCCGGCCTCGACTATCCGGCCCGAGAAGAACTCCAGGCTGGGGGGCCTATCGATCATCACCATTGGCTCGTCGAGAAGTTCGACATCGACCGCCCTGGGCTCGAGGATCATCTCGGCTTCTCTGTCACTCCTGGATACCGATCAGGTGTCGCGAATGCTGGGCATCGAAGTGTTGTCCGCCGATCAGGGCAGTGCGCTCGCACGGATGCCGGTCCGGCCGGACATGGTCAACAGACACCGGATCTTGCACGGCGGTCTGATGTTCACCCTGGCGGACACCGCATTCGCTTGTGCAGCAAACAGTTTCGGACCAGATGCGGTAACGGCGGCCGCCGACGTCCAGTTCCCGCGCCCGGCATACCTCGGTGACGTACTGACCGCAGCGGCGGCCATCCGCTCCCGCTCCGGGCAGGCGATGATCTGCGACGTAACCATCCAACGCGCCAACGAGGTGGTCGCCGAGTTCCGAGCACGCGGCAGCCTGCTCGGCGAGCGGAGCGCGGGCTGATAGCCCGCTACCTCCGCACACTCGAATCGACACGGGGTCCCGGTAGTAACCGCGCGGAAACAACGACAATGGCTTGACCAGCAGCGATGGCGGGTTGCCGTTCGGACTGCGGGTTGGTGCTGTTGGTGCTTGGCTGGCTGCTGATGAGGTTGGTCGGCGCGCTGGAGATGTGGTTTCGCGGCGACGCAGGTGTTCGCGGACGAGGTATTGGCGCGTCTGCGGGAGTTTCCCGAGATCAGCCGCGAGGAGTTGTACCGGTATTCCACGCTCACGCCGGCCGATACCGCGTTCAGCACGCCGGGGGTGGGTCCGGCTGAGCGGCTTGGCTTGTCGGTGGATTTGTGCGCGTTCCCTGGTTGGGGTTCGTGCCGGACCAGGTGGCTTCCGCACCGCCGGTGGCGGTGGCGCGGTTGGGTGATCAGCTGAAAGTCGATGCCTCACTTATCTCGGCGCGGGGGGCCTGGATTTGTCGGTGCTGCCGGCGGAGCGGCGCCCGTTTCGGCGAATTGGAGAAGGTCCTGGCAGACGGGAACGGCCCGGCACGGCTGGATGAGGCGGGAGGAGACGCTGCGGGCGGCGCTCGTCTGGTCTCTCGGCTGCGTGTCAGCTCGAGATGCGGGCTTGGATGCCGTCGAGGAGGAAGTCGAGGCCGGTGCGGAAGGTTTGGTCGGCGTCCAGGTGGGCGCCGTCACGTATGACCGTGGAGAGCGCGGGGAATCGGCCAGTTGCAAAGGTCCGCTCCAGATAAGGCCCGAAGGCGGCTTGCCACTGCCTTTCGTCCATCCCGGTGGCCCGCTCGGCGCGCTGCTCGGTGATCTCCCGGCGCACCGCGCCGATCACGTACGCATTGACCGCGTCGACCACCGGCATGACGGTGTCTATGTCGACGCCGCCCATCGCGGCCACCACAGCCTCTCCTCTGGCCAGCGCGTGCGGCCCGAGCTGGGGCCGCCCACCGATCAGGTCGGCGAGCCATTCGTGTTGGTGAGCGGCTTGCCGGGTGGTTTCGGCAAGGGACCGTAGCACCTCTCGCCAACCGTCTCCGGCCGGCCGGATCTCGGCGTAGACCGCATCGACCATGAGGTCGAGCAACTCCTCCTTGGTGGCGATGTAGCCGTACAGTCGCATCGGCCCGACGTCCAGTGCGGCGGCAACCTTACGTAGCGACACCGCCGCCAGCCCGTCCGCGTCCGCCAGCCGGATCGCCACTCGTACGATCCGCTCCCGGCTCAATGGGGCCGGCACCGGTCGATCCGGCGGCTCCGGTCTCTCCCACACCAACATACCGCTGACGATACATCGCATGCTGCGATACAGTGTATCGGGAAATTCAGTGTATCGAAAGGGCGACCATGACCATCACCATCGTCGGAGCCGGACTGGGCGGCCTGACCCTCGCCAGGGTGTTGCACGTGAACAGCATCGACGCCGTCGTGTACGAACGTGAACTCTCGCGCGGCGCGCGTGGTCAGGGCGGCATGCTCGACATACATTCCGGGCAGCGAGCGCTGCGTGAGGCCGGCTTGATCGACCAGTTCCACGCGATCGCCCGCGGCGAAGGGCAGGACATGCGCCTGCTGGAGCCGGACGGCACCTTGCTGCTCCAGGAGGACACGCCCGACGACGCCCCGCTCGAGCGACCCGAGGTCGACCGCGCCGATCTGCGCAACCTGCTGCTGGATTCCCTCCCCGAAGACGTGGTGCGCTGGGGGCGCGCGTTCAAATCCGCCGACAACGGCCTGCTGCACTTCACCGACGGGAGCAGTGCGACGTATGACCTGCTGGTCGGCGCGGACGGCGCGCAGTCCCGGGTCCGCGCACTGCTCACCGACGCCCGCCCGGCGCATATCGGCCAGAACGTCGTCGAGGTCGGCATTCCCGACATCGACCGCACGCACCCCGACCTCGCGGCGATGGTCGGGCGCGGCAACTACTGGGTGCTCGGCAACGGACTATCCCTGGCGGCGCAGCGCAATGGCGACGGCCGCGTTCGCATCGGCCTCAGCTTCTATAACACCGCCGAGGACTGGTTCGCTACCAGCGGGATCCCGTTCGACGACCCGGCCGCCGCCCGGGCGCGGTTGATCGACCTGCTCCCCGGCTGGGACTCACGGTTCACCGCGCTGATCGCGGCCTGCGACGACACGGTCGTGCCGCGGTCGATCACCACTCTCCCAGTCGGCCTGACCTGGCCGTCGACGCCAGGCGTCACGCTGCTCGGCGATGCCGCGCACCTGATGCCGCCGGTGGGAGAAGGCGCCAACATGGCGCTGCTCGACGGCGCCCTGCTCGGTCTCGCGCTGGCCGCCCACCCGGACGACTTTCCCGCCGCCGTCAAAGAATACGAACGCGAGATGTTCGAACGCACCAGCGCTGCCGCCCGGATGTCCGCACGCATCCAGGAAATCCTGACGTCGCCGGACGCCAGCCGGAGAATGCTCGCATTCTTCCAACCTGGCTGAAATGTTACCGATAACGGCTCCTGGAGCTGTCATGAAGTCCAGACCGAGCAGCTGCGCCCTCGCGGTGCCGCGTGAACGGATCTTCATCGGCGAAGGGTTCTTCGGCACCACCCGCAAGAACCGGACGGGGCTGGACAACGCGCTTACCGCGGGCTCAGTTGGGCGAAGCGGGAGACGATGGCGTTGGTGCCGAATTCCGGCGAACAGACCGACCAGATGGCACCGACCGCCGCACAGGCGAGTATTCCGACCACGGCTTCGGATCGGTTGGGCAGTACCGCGGCCACACAGTCACCGGGTAGGACGCCCATCGACCGCAGCGTCGCGGCCAGGGCCGCGACCTGGCGGCGCAGCTCGGTGCTCGACACGGTGTGCGACCGGTTGTCGTCATCGACGACGATCAGCGCGGTCTCCGGGGCCTTGCGTAGCAAATGCTCGGCGTAGTTGACGGTGCGGCCGGGAAACCAAGCGCCACCGATCATTTCGTCCGGAGCGACCGGATCGGTGGCCACACCACCCAGCCGGACATCCTCGAAGTCGGCCATGGCCGACCAGAACCGATCCGGATGTTCGGTCGACCAGCGCCACAGATCCAGACACTCGGCATCGCGAAGTTCAGGGGGCAGTGCGGCGCGGAAGCGGGTCACTTCTGCGGCAGCCACACGTTCCGAGGTTGGCCGCCACACCACATCGGCGGTCACAGTTGCCCCTCGTCGAACAGTGGCAGCGAGCCGAGCAGGATGAACGCCATCCGGCACAGCTTGTCGCTGCGGTTGGACCACGAATGGCTGGTGCCGCGCTGGACGACGACGTCGCCGGGTTTCATCAAGCACTCGCCCTCGTCCGTCATCAGCCAGATCTCACCGTCGAGCACGATGCCGTAGTCGAGGGATTCGGTGCGGTGAAACCAGAAGTGCCGGGAACCCTCCTCCGCCGCGGCGCGCCCGTGCTCGCCGCCGAATTCGCTGAACATCGTCTTCGCCGTCTGGTCGCTGTAGGCGGCATCCGGCGGGAAGGTGGCGATCCGGAAGATGCTGCCACCGACCTTGGGATACATGGGCACCTGCGTGACGGCGGTGGCCGCGTCTTCGTTGTCGGCATTGGAGATGTCGCCGGGCCCGGTGATCCAGGCGACACTCGCGCCGAAGCCCGGAATATCCTCGGACACAAAGGTATTCGGGCAGTCGCCAGCGCTGACGATGATCGATCGGCCGTTCTCGTCGTGACCCGTCACGATCCGGCGAACGGGCGGAATCACGGTGTCTTCACTCATTGGGGCGTTTCCCTCTCAGACTGCGCCCGCACCGAAGGGGTACGGACGTGGCTCCGGCCACCACGGTGCGGTCGCGGGTTCGGCACTGAGCCGGTTGCGAAGCACACTGACGCCACTGATCTCGAGTTCGACGACATCGCCCGGCCGTAGCTTCTTGCCGATTTCGAGGCCGGAGCCGTTGGGCAGCGTGCCCGAGCCGATGAGGTCGCCCGGCTGCAGGTTGTCGCCGATGAAGACGTAGGCGAGCAGTTCGGCGGGGGTGTAGATCATTCCCCCGGCCTTGGTGCTGGCCCATTCCTCGCCATTGACGCGGACGGAGCCGGTGATGGCGTCGAAGTCCTGGAACTCGTCGATGGTAGTGATCCACGGGCCGATGCCGTAGGCGAAGTCCTTGCATTTCTGCGGGCCCATGCCCATGCCCATCTCGGGGCCCTGCACATCGCGCGCGCTGAAGTCGTTGAAGATCGTGAGACCGAACAGCCGTGACTGTGCCTCGTCGGGCGTGAGGTTGCTGCCGGACGTGCCGACTATCAGGCCGATTTCGAGTTCGTAGTCGACGAATTCGGACTAACCGGGGTACGGCACTTCCTGGTCGTGGCCGTAAACCACGCCGGTGGACCCCTTGAAATAGCCCGGAGTCTTGAACAGCTGCGGGTTCGGCAGTCCCCCACCGACCTTCTCGTGGAACTGCTTCATGTGCAGCGGAAAGGTCAGGCCGTCGCGGATCACCGGCGGATCGACCGCAGGCTGCCAGTCGACCTCGCCGATGGGCAGCGACGCGTCATCGCCCGCCTGTTCCACTGCCCAGTGCGCGGCATCGAGGAACGCAGTCCCGGCCGCGATCGCGGCGGCCATGCTCGACGGGAAGTACGCGGTCGCGAGCCGCTGTGCGGCGTCGCCGGATGCCGAGCCACGCTGGCGGCCGATGCGGTACGCCTGGGCCAAATCCACCACTCGATCCCGGTCGGGTTCGACCGCTACGAGCCTGGCTTGGTCGCCGTCCGGCGTCGCACAGGAGATTCGGCCGAGCTTCATTGCTAACCATCCTTTTTTGTATCCGAAACGTTTCGTATCATATACGGCCAATGAAACCATGTCTATGGCATCTTTGACAACAGATTCGGGATAACATCCTCTTGTGGCTGTACGAAGCGAATCGAGTCGACAGGCGATACTGGACGCAACGATGGACCTACTGGTCCGGGATCGGAGACGGGCTACCACCGTCCAGAAACTGACCATCGAGATGATCGCCAAGCGGGCGAAGGTCAGCAAGGCGACTATCTATCGGTGGTGGCCGAACAAGGCCGCCGTGGTCATAGACGCCTTCATGGAGGGTCATCTGCCACAGGTCCGCATCCCGGAGGGTGTGCCGGTTCGCGAGGCCCTCGAAATACACGTGAAGTCGCTGATCGCGCGGTATGCAGGACCGCAGGGGCGGCTGATCGCCCAAATTATTGCCGAGGGGCAGTACGACCCGGCTACCCTCGCCGATTTCAAGACCCGGTTCTGGAACGACCGATACGCCGCGGTTGACAAGCTGATTCGGCGAGGGATCGACGAGGGCCTGTTCCGCTCCGATATCGAACCGGGCGATGCGGCCGAGATGATCTACGCGCCGATCTACTTCCACTTGCTGTTCGGTACCGGTCCGCTCGACGATTCCCTCGCCGAGCGGCTCGTCGACCAAGCCATTCGCGGACTCGCGGCGCCCACGGCGCGTACCCCGGACTGACTCGCGGTACCCGCCGCACGGAACACCCGTCAGGAACTTGCCGCATCCGGCGGTTGAATGCGGGCGGTGACCTCTCCGAGGCTGATCGGCGAACCGGACGGGCCGGGCGCGGATCCGCTCAGCGTCACGATATCGCCGTCTTCCAAGAAGGTACGGGTGCTGCCGTCGGGCAAGCGAACAGGCTCGGTTCCGTTCCAGGTGAGTTCGATGAGCGAACCGCGCTGATCCACAGCCGGTCCGGATACCGTGCCCGAGGCGAACAGATCACCCGTTCGCAGGCTCGCACCGTTGACTGTCATGTGCGCGAGCATCTGCGCCGGAGACCAGTACATCTGGGCGTACGGCGGCCGGGACACGGTGTGCCCGTTCAGCGCGAACTCCAACCGTAGGTCCAGGCCCCACGGCTCGGCCTCCGCCAGGTACGGCAGCGGCTGCTGGTCCTGCGGCGTCGGCACGCGCGCGGCGGCCAGTGCTTCCAGTGGAACGATCCACGGCGAGATCGAGGTGGCGAACGACTTGCCCAGAAACGGCCCGAGCGGTACGTATTCCCAGGCTTGGATGTCGCGGGCCGACCAGTCGTTGACCAAGCACACACCGAAGACATGGTCGGCGAAATTGTTGGTGGACACCGGCTTTCCGAGTTCGCTCGGCGTGCCGACCACATAGCCGACCTCGACTTCGATATCGAGGCGCGCCGACGGCCCGAACACCGGCTCCGGATCCGACGGAGCCTTGCGTTGCCCCCGGGGACGAATCACCGGAGTGCCGGAAGGGACGACCGTGCCCGCCCGGCCGTGGTAGCCGACCGGTAGATGCTTCCAATTCGGTAGCAACGCAGCCGAATCCGGGCGGAACATGGTGCCAAGGTTGGTGGCATGGTGCTCGCTGGCATAGAAGTCGACGTAATCGGCGACCTCGATCGGCAGGTGCAGCGTGATCTGGTCCACCGGATGCAGTATTTCGGCCGCGCGGGCTCGTTGCGTCGGATCGGTGAGCAGGTCGGTGATTCGGTGGCGGGTCGCCGCCCAGTTTTTCCGGCCGCGGGCCATGAAGTCGTTCAGCGAAGACCGCTCGAACACCTGGTCACCCAGAGCCGCCCGGAGGTCGAGAACATGATCTCCGATCCGGACTCCGACGCGGGCATGTGCGCCCGGGAGCGAGAACACCCCGTAGGGCAGGTTGTCGATTCCGAAGCCGGAGCCCTCGGGTACGGGCGCCCAGGTCGCGGTCATTGCGAAACCCTTTCCATGTCGATGAGTCCGAAGGCGTTGGCCTCGGCCACGGGGATGGTGGTGCTACATGATCCGTAGCTGGTCAGCAAGCCGCGCGCGGCGGTGATTCCCGCCGCGTCCAGGGCGGTGACCGCCCGCACCGAACGCAGCACGTCGTCGGACAGCAAGGTGGCCTCAATCTCTCCCGCGTCGGCTCCCTCATAGCGGCGGTCACGCTGCAGTGCATGACGGAATGTGCGTCGTTCACGGTGTCGGCACGATACGCAGCAGCGCGGTGTCGTGGCCACCGACGGTCCGAACCAATTGTCCGGCGAGCGGTTCGGTCGCGCCCGTCCAGAGGTCGGTGACCGTGTACCGGCCCGGGGGTAGTCCGAGCTCGGCGGGCGACAGCGCCCACCGCCGATCCCGGTTGTCCTCGTTGTGGCAGGCGACGACCAGCGCGCCGTCGGAGGAATGCCGGTACCAGACGCCGGGCTCCCCGCGCAACGGGGTTGCCGGTTCTCCGGCTATGTCCTGGTCGACGGCCAGCACGGCGGGGTTGATCAGCATTGCCCGCACCCACGGCGGCATGATCTGCAAATTGTTGCCCGCGATGAGCGGGGCCGACATCATCGCCCACATCCCGACCTGAGTGCGCGCCTCGGCCTGCGACAGGCCCGGTGTCAGCGAGCCGGGCGCGCCGGGTATCCCGACCACGAGCATGTCCGGGTCGTTGAAGTACCGGCCCTCGGTGCGGGAGCTCAGTGGCGCGGTGATAGCGACCGCTTGCGCCACACCTATGTTGGGTGCCAGGCTGCCGGCGGGATCGATAGCCCATGCCCAGTCCACGTCCTGTGTGGTGCGGGCCATCGTGGCGATGCCTGCCCAGTCGAACCGCCTGCCCGGTGGATCGCCCGCGACACCGCTGTTGGGGTTGATGCTGTAGAAGATGGGCCGACCCGTCGCGCGCAGCGCGTCGCGCATCGCGGTGAAGGCGCGGATCTGATGGCGCAGGTCGGGATCTTCGGAGCACCAGTCGTATTTCAAGTAGTCGACGCCCCAGGCCGCAAAAGTGGCGGCATCCGTGCGCTCACGGCCCGCGCTGCCGGTCGCGCCGGGATAGTTCCCGCTCAGCTGGGCGCAGGTCCGGTCGGCGGGAGAGGCGTAGATTCCGAATTTCAGGCCTTGGGCGTGCACGTAGTCGGCGAGCGCCGCCATCCCGGCCGGGAACCGGGCCGGATCGGCCCGCAGTTGGCCGTCGACGTCGCGCTGCGGTGCGAACCAACAGTCGTCGACCACGACGTAGCTGAAACCAGCGGCGCGCATCCCGGAGTTCACCATGGCGTCCGCCTGCGCGCGCACATCATCCTGTGTGACCAGGCAACCGAAGGTATTCCAACTGTTCCAGCCCAGCGGGGGGTGGGCCGCGACACCCGCAATGGCGGGACCCGAGCCGCCGAGTGGGCGCATGGGCGAATCGGAGGCTGGGATGTCCGCGGCGGACAACACCTCGAGTAGCACGACCGCCACCAACGCGATCAAGCCCTTGACGGTACGGCACATAGGCCCACTAGTACCAGCAAAGGTCGTCTGGCTTTCGGTCAGTAGTCGCTGCCGTCGCCTGGATAGTGGGGCATGGTCCACTCTCCGTGCGCGGGCGCGGGGAACGACGTAGCGTCCATGGTGAACGTCACGGCGACATGGCCGGGTCCCGGGTACAGCCGCGGCTCCGCGCCGTAGTGGTGGTAGCCCGGTCCGGTGATCTCCTGGCTGACTGTCCCACTGCGCCCGTTGTCGGTGTTTTTCCAGTTGGCGGTGATGGTCACCCGGCAGTCACCGACGCCCCACAGGGTGGCCTGAAAATTGAACAGGGCGGCCCCATCGGCTAGGCCGCCATGCCCGATGCTGGGGTCGATCCGTCCGACGCAGAGTCCGGATCGGACCGTCGTGTAGGTGGTGTCCCAAGTTCCCTGGGCAGGCGCGGCTGAGGCGGGCGCGACGGTGGCGAGCACCGGCGCGGCAGCCAACGCGACCACCGCGAGCAACCGAGGTGTAGTGGTGATACGCACGAAATCTCCCTGCTGAATACGAACTGATCTGTTGCTTTGCGCTTGGTGAGGTCCCGCCGGAGCCGAGTCAGTTCCACAACGGTCCAATGACTCAATACGATCTTCGCGTAACGCTCGACACAACACGCCAATTCGACAGATTTCGTTGTCCGCAAGCATCGGTCTACGCAGCGGTCATGACCGCACTGGCCAGTCGCTCCCGGGAGGCACGAGATGGTTGTCCAGGGGTGTGACACTGACGCTGCTGCGCGAACATGATCTACCAGAACCAGCTCGGTCGTGGCCGATTGTGCGCCTGTTCCTGCTCGTGAGATCTCCACTGCTGGATACGAACTACGGTACGAATGGTGAAGCTATTGGAACGGCCGGTGGTACTCGCAGTCACCTATGTCGTCGGCTCGGTCCTTTTCGGGCCGGCCATCTACCTGGGTGGTTATGCACTCTTCACCCGAGGAGTCGGTGACCACTGCGATGCTGCCCGTTGCCCAGTTGTGCGCGCGGGATGTGCCATGTCCAGCTCCGGTCGTCAACTGCGGCCGTAGGTTCGGCGCGGCAGCAGCAATGGTGCCCGAGTTTGAGCGCCGAGCGTGCGGGGTAAGTAGCCGAATGCTAGATGTCGCATGAAAGAGGAAAGGGTCTACATTGGTCAACGCCAGAAAGCCGATCGCCGTGTGCGCGGCCGCAATCGGGATCACTGCCGGGGTGGCGGTATTCCTCCCGGCCACTGCGTCCGCGGCAACATATGGCAGCCAGTGCGGTGAAGGCTTCAAGGTGATCGACTCACACGAGTTGAAGGGCGGCACTGTCTTTCTTACCTACAATGGCAGGGCCAACTGCGTGGTCACCGTGCGGGACAAGCCGGGCGAGCCGATATCGATGGGCGCCGCTGTGCGGCAGTCGAAGGACCACTCCCAGGTGGTCGTGAACGACGACCGCGTCTTCACCGAATTCGCTTATGCGAAGGTCGAGGCGGAAGGCAAGTGCATCGACTGGGGTGGCCGCATCAAGGACGACCTCTGGGAGGAATTCGGAGTGCACTGCGGTGACTGAGCCTCGATCCACCGACGGCTTTGCGGCCGTCGGTATGCCATGAACGGGAAAGTACTCGTCGAGCTGGAATGAGTGCTGTTGTCTTGGCAACAATCGTGCACTTCGAGAGGGCGCTTCGGGTGCAAGTCGCCGCCATGTCCGGCCCCCTGGATCGACCTACCGGATAACGTGTGGACGAGACCGGCCCGGCGTTGGTCGGGTGCGCCCGTCCGCAGAAACGGTCCTCCTTTAACGAGCAGGTCCGACCTCCTTACCGGTCGCGAGACCGTCTGACTTCGCGTCGCGCAGCATGAGCTGTCGCACAACATGAGCCGCAACACTTCCACCACAGCCTGCGGCATCGACTGAAACCAGATCGAACACAGCCTGGCTCTGAAACCGAGCGGACTCGATATCGGGGGCTCACCCCAGTGCCGGTCCGGGTGTCGAGTTCGTCGGCAGGCGAACTATGTCCCCGGCCGCGAGTCGTGCGATCTGGCCTCGGCAGTCGATCTCGATCGGCGGTGACGTGCCGGGATCCGAGCTGATTTCGACGCCGTCGCCGCTGACTCGCACGGTGAGCCGGTGGCCGCGGTAGATCATCGGAAATGACAGGGCGCCCAGCGGTTTCGGCCAGTGCGGGCAGAAGATCAATCGGTCGTGGCGGATCTCCAGCCCGGTGAGCAGCGTTGTAGCAGGTCGACGCTGCCTGCCATCGCGCCGAGGTGGATCCCCTCCGCGGTGGTTCCGCCCCCGATGTCGGCGACGTCGGACTGGAGCACGCAGTCGAAGAATTCCACGGCACGGTCACGGTTGGCTCGGGCGAGCACCCACGAATGCACCAGCGCGCTCAGCGTCGAACCGTGAGAGGTGCGCGACATGTAGTAGTCGATGGTGCGTGGAATCATCGCACCGGGCAGTTCATATCCGAGGTGGCCCAGCAGTTCTCGGAGTTCGTCGGCCGACAGCAGATAGAACAACATCAGCACATCGGCTTGTTTGGCGGGATCTCGACCCTGACCGGGTTCGCCCTCGCGGTGGAGATCGGGAACTGGGATCGGTTTACCGGCAAGACAATCGGCGCCTATCTAGGCCTGGTCCCCACCGAATATTCCTCCGGCGCCACCCGCACGCAAGGATCGATCACCAAGACCGGCAACACCCACGCCCGGCGCCTACTGGTCGAGGCCGCCTGGCACCACCGCCGCTCCTACCGCAACCCGACTGCCACCATGGGCGCACGATGGGCGCTGGCCCCGGCCGCGGCCCGCGTGCGCGGCCACGCCGGCAACCACCGACTGCACCACCGGTGGGAGCAGTTCACCGCCCACCACAAACGCCCCGTGATCGCCAACGTTGCCGTCGCCCGTGAACTCGCTGGCTGGTGCTGGTCACTGGCCATCCTCGATGACGGCTGACGCCGTCCCCCAGACCGCGGCCAGGCGAGTCAACCCTCGAGTCGGCGTGCGGGACGATCCGCGACACAACTATGGGCAGCACTGCTTTTCGCGTCGCGATGCCCGACGCTAGACCAGCGGCACCGTCCCCCTCGAACAGTCGTCCTGCGGTAACCAACCCGCGCATATCAGTCTGACCACGCCGTCGCCAACCACGACACGACCCGAGACAAACCCCGCCCGACCGCACACGAAAGCGGTCCCGGCAACCGACGTTACCGGGACCGCTTTCACCTGCCACTTGACAGAACAGGCCTACATATCAGTTGTTGCTGGTCATTGCGTTGGTGACACCATGAGGGGTGTGAGCTGAGGGGCGGGTCGGCCCCTCAGCCGCACGGGCGTCGGCGAGGAGTCCTTCGATGGCCTGCTCGATCTCCTCGGCAAGCACGGCGATGTCGGGTGTGGTGTCGAAATCTCCGGTGATACCGAAGCTCAGCTGGTCGCTGTAGCTCAGAATGGCGATGCCGGTGCGCAGGAGCATCGCGATCGGAACGTAGGCCAGTATTTCCAGCACTTCCCGGCCATCCGCCAGAGACACTCGTCGTAACCGAGGTGCCGGGCCACCCGACGATTTCGGCAGCGATGCGACTCACGGGCCCGGCGCACGCGGAGAATCCCGCGAGACTGTGACTTTGTCCCCTGTCGTTGCCGCGAACGATCATCGAATGATGGTCGGGCGGCAACCGGCCTTCTCGACGGAGGGAGACTCGCCATGACCACCGCGGAAATCATCATGCGCCCAGATGTCGAACGCATCGGCGTGCGTGACACCATGGACTTCGCCGCCCAGCGCATGCGCCAGCTCGGCGTCGGCGCACTTCCTGTCTGCGACGGCGAGGGCCATCCGGTCGGCATCGTGACCGACCGTGATATCGCCGTCAAGGTTGTCGGCGTCGGGCTGAATCCCAAAACGACCACCGCGGGTGAACTCACCCAGGGTGCCGAGCAACTGCATACCGTCGACGTGAACGCCGACATCGGCGACATCCTGGCACTCATGACAGCGTTCCAGGTCCGCCGACTCCCGGTGACCGCTCAGGGGCTGCTCGTCGGCATCATCACCGAGGCCGACCTTGCGCGCCACCTGCCCGAACAGCAGGTCGGTGCGTTCGTGGAAGCCGTTTGCGCCTCCCATCTTCCGACGACCGCCGCCGGCTCGACGGCCTAGCCGATCGAGTCCGACTCGTCGGGGTCCGGCGCAACACCAACCACGGCACAGTTACAACGGCGCGGCGCAGTCGCCGAGCGACCAGTATTTTGGCATCTGAGCAGCACAGATCGGGTACAGCACGCGTCAGGGCGGTGAGGAAGCCGACGCGGAAACCGATCGCGGCCAGCCTCGGGGTAGTCGCATGAGGTGACAGCTGTCGACATCCATCATTGCCCGGTGTGGTTGCGCACTGTTCACTGTGAGCGGACGACGATCATCGGGACTTCCACCGAATGCAGCAGGGCATTGCTGGTGGAGCCGAGCACCATGCTCGCGAAGCCGCCACGTCCGCGGCTGCCGACGACAACCAGCTGGGCGTTGCCCGATTCGTCCAGCAGCGAGCGAACCGGTCGGTCGGCTACCACGATTCGGCGTACCGGAACATCCGGGTAGCGGTCATTCCAGCCCGCGAGGTTCTCGGCGAGCGCTACTTCGGCCGACTGCTGGGCGGTGCCCCAACCTGAGATAGGCAGATCGAGACCGCTGGTGTCGCTCCAGGCGTGCAGGGCGACCAACCCGACTTTGCGGCGGGAGGCTTCTTCGAACGCGAGTTCGATGGCGGGGACGCTGTTGCTGGTTCCGTCGACACCGACCAGGACCGGTCGCGTGGCCGACACCGCATCGATCGTCGCGATGCCGTGGATCACCGCGACCGGGCAATGCGCATGATGGGTGGTCGCGGTGCTGACCGAGCCGAGAAGCCCCCGCTGGAACGCACCCAGGCCACGGCTGCCGACCACCAGCATCCGCAGCTGCGCCGAACGCTCGATCAGTGTCGGAATGACCAGCTCGAACGTCACCTCCGTGATGATCTTCGGATCTTCGCCCGCCGCCGTGCGCGCCACGCGAGTGGCTTCGGTGAGAATCCGCTCGCCGTCCCCGCGCATCCACTCGATATCCGCCTCCCCCAGCATCATCCCCGGTCCGAAACCGGTCTGCACCGCCATCGAAGTGAGAATGTGCAGTGAGCAGCCGTGCAGCGCCGCCTCGTCCGCCGCCCAGGCCGCCGCCTGGTAGGAGCTCGCAGAGCCGTCGACCGCGACGAGAATCCGGGAACTGAGTTGCGCTGAGTGCGAAGCACTCTCACCTGGCATCGCTACCCCTTCGACCCGAAGCTCACTTCCTGGCCCGCAGCGGGCTACCGGACATCGCCGGGCCCCTCTTCTCGCTGGCGTGTATCCCCATCGAGCATGTCGCGCCGGAGGCGTGCACAGGCAGAGGAGAAGGTCATTCGCTGACCGGGCCGAGCGACCTCACGACACGCTTCTGCTGCAGCCCGCGACCAGGGTCGGCAGTACCGAAATGCGAGGCACCTCGCCGATCCGCGCGGGTGACATTATGGGCTTTCGACCTGCAAGACCAGGACCAACGCCAGCAGTCGCGCCAGCACGCGAGTTTCTACCGTACAGGGAGAATTCGATTGCGAAGGGACAACAACGCATGGACACCCAGCGCGATAACCCGCACCTCCAGACGTCCGCGCCGGCGGTCATCGGCGTCGACGGCTCCGAGGGCAGCGATCTCGCCGTCCGTTGGACCGCCGAGGCAGCCGCCCAGCGTGGCCGTGCACTGCACATCGTGCATGGCCTCAATATCGCCGCCCTGCAATCGGTGCTCGGCAGCGGCTACGACGTCATGGACGCCTCGGCCGTCGAAGTCGCCCACTCCCGTGGCGCGGAAATCGTCGATGCCGCGCGCAGGCTGGCCCTGGAGGTCAGCCCGGGCCTCGACGTAGCCACCGAAGTCTCCGACGCCTCACCCGCCCGCGTGCTGATCCATCACTCGAAGACCGCGCATTTCGTCGCGCTCGGGGCCACCGGCAATGCGGGGACCCTCGCCCACCTCGGTTCCACGCTGCTGGCGGTCACCAGTCACGGAAACGGCTCGATCGTGGTGGTCCGCGATACCGGCACCGCGCAGCACATCCGCCCCGACGGACCGGTGGTGGTCGGCATCGACGGCAGTTCGGTGAGCGAGGTCGCCATCGCCGCGGCGTTCGCCGAGGCAGCCGATCGCGATGCCGGACTGGTCGCGCTGCATTCGTGGAGCGACTCGGACTTCGGCAAATTCGCCGGCAAACCCGACCGCGGTATCGACGCGGCCGAGTTGGAGGCGGTCGAATACGCCATCCTCGCGGAGCGTCTGGCCGGTTGGCAGGAGAAGTATCCCGACGTCCACGTCACCCGCAAGGTGTATCTGGCGGGGCCGACCGGGATGCTTGTGCAGTGGTCGAAGTCCGCCCAGCTGATCGTCGTCGGCAGCCGCGGCCGCGGTGGTTTCACCGGCCTGCTGCTCGGCTCGACCAGCAATTTCCTGGTCCAGCATGCCTACAGCCCGGTGCTGGTCGCACACCCTGCATAGTCGTCCAGAACGCGCAATGATCCGCTCGCTTTCGACCTGCCGCCGTGGAGGGACAGCAGTCGCTTCGGAATCCGGCACTTGTGGCGAGCCCGGCGATGCTGTGCTGTGGGAAACGGTGTAGTGGTCGCGGCGACTACCACTGACTTCATCCGCGCGGCGCGGCTGGAGGACGTTTGCCATCTCGCACGACGATCATCGGGCACTGCGCCGAATGCAGCAGCGCGCTGCTGGTCGAGCCGAGCAGCATGCCGGTGAACCCACCGCGACCGTGGCTGCCGACCACCAGCAACTGCGCGTGCGCCGATTCGTCGAGTAGTGCGCGAGCCGGGCGGTCCACCTTGATGATGCGCCGTACCGGCACCTCCGGATAGCGCTCGCAATAGCCGGCCAGCTGTTCGGCGAGCACCATCTCCTCCGACTCCAGTTCCGCATCCCAGCCGGGCACCGGGAAATCGAGTCCGGTGACATCGCTCCACGTATGCACTGCGGTCAGGCCGACCTTGCGCAGCGACGCATCTTCGAAGGCGAGCTCGATGGCAGGAACACTGTTGCGGCTGCCGTCGACACCGACGACAACGGGTTTGCCTGCCCACTCCGGTTCGATGGCGGCAACATTGTGAATGACAGCGATCGGGCAATGCGCGTGCCGGGTCAGCGCGGTGCTGACCGAGCCGAACAGTCCGCGCTGGAACGCGCCTAGGCCCCGGCTGCCGACCACCAGCATCTTCACCTGTTCCGACCGGGCGATCAACGTGGGAACGAGGAGGTCGAACGACACCTCGGTGGTGAGCACGAGTTCCGCACCCGGCACGGCGGCTCGCGCGATCCTGCTGGCTTCGGCGACGATCCGCTCGCCGTCGCAGCGCATCCACTCCCTATCTGCCTCGCTCAGTGTCACGGCGGGACCGAAACCACCGGGCAGCGCCATCGAGGTGAGAATGTGCAGTTTCCTGCGGTGCAGGGCAGCCTCGCCCGCCGCCCAGGCCACCGCTTGATACGAACTCTCAGAGCCATCGACAGCCGCGATCATCTGCGGGACGGACTGCGAAGCAGTGGGGTCGGCCATCGACTCACCTTTCGTCGGCATCGGGTTCCCAACGAGCATTCCCGCCGCGTCTCGTGCGCGGCAGGGACGAAATCCTCGCCGGGCGGGCCACCGGACCCGGTTACCCACTGCGCCCGCCACAACACCGGGTCGCCGCCAGGCCCGCTCCGAGGACCCTCGTCCTCAGGCGAGGGTCCCTCGGCCCTACCGCCGCGGCACCGTGAGCGAGTCCAATCGAAGGGTCATCATTTGTTTCCTTCTTGTTGGAGTTGACATGAGCACCCTTTCTCCCCGCCGCCCACGCCAGTCCTGGTTGTCGAATCTGCCTGCCATGCCCGATTGGCCGGATCTGATGGCCAGACTCGAGTCGATGCCCCCATGGACATCGCTCGAGGGGCACATGATCCGCGTGGAGGAACACGTCGAGAAAGGCCTCTACACCCTGTGCGCCGAACTACCCGGTGTAGACCCGGCCAAGGACGTCGACGTCAGCGTCCGCGAGGGACAACTCACGATCAGGGCCGAACGCAGCGAAGAAAAGAAGGAAGGCACCCGATCGGAATTCCGATATGGCAGCTTCTACCGGTCGATCGCGCTGCCCACCGGCGCGAAGGAAGACGACATCGACGCCACCTACACCAACGGAATCCTTACGGTGTCGATGCCGATTACCGAACCGCAGACGGCCGAAAAGCACATCGAGGTACACCAGGTCACTGCAAACCAAGCGGAAACCACCCACGAGGAAACGAAGCTCTGACGAGCCCGCCGAGGAGATGAGCACAATGTCGACACCCACGCACACCCCGATCCACACTCACCCCGACATCGTCGCGCTGCGCGAGCGCTACGACCAAGCAGCCGAGCAACCCACCGCGCAGGTCACCGACGGGCTGCTGCTGCTGGCCGGACTATACGCGGCGGCGTCCGCCTGGATCATCGGCTTTGCCGGCCAGACGTCGCTGACAATGACAAACCTGGTCTGCGGCATCGCGATCGCATTGCTGGCTTTGGCATTCGGGTCCGCATACGGCCGCACCCACGGCATGGCATTCGTCGCACCGCTGCTCGGGGTCTGGATGATCGTCTCCCCCTGGATCGTTTCCGGTGTCGGTACCACCACCGCGATGATCTGGTCCAACGTCGTCGTCGGGGCGGTTGTCTGCGTGCTGGGCTTAGGCACCGTTGCTTTGGGGATGGGTGGCCCCACCCGCATGCGGCGGCCGCGATGATCAGTGGCCTGAGCGCCCCAGGCATCACTACAAACCGCAAGGCGAGCACGGTGTCGGCTGCTGGTTCAACCCCGAGCAAGATCGGGCCGGCGTCGCCGTCACACCTGCGTCGTGAAAACGGCTGACGAGGCCCGACCCGCTTCCATCCCGTCCTGCCCCATCTCGACCACCAGCGGTCTGGGGCACTGGGTGGCTGCCCGGCATCGGTACTGGAACATGCTGCGCATGCTGCATCCCCCGCCAGCACCTCGCGATTGCCGGAGCCGACTCAGGAACGATTGCGGGCGTGGGAGATTCGGCCAAGGGCCGCCGTGAGAACCGCCACCACCATGACGGTGATCAGTTGTAGCACGTTCCATGCCACCGGATGGCGGTCCGGCATTTCCAACGGCCGCTCGTATGTGGGAGACCCTGCGATGACGGCCGGAGTCCGGGGCTCGGTCGGCGGTGGTGGAGCCGGGGCGGGGGACGGTGGCGCGGGAGGTGGCGCAAGCATTGGTGGACCCGGCTGCGGCGGGCCGAGCTGTAGCGGGATATCAGGATAGGGATCGGGGAGCGGAGCGCCCGGCAGCAGCAACAGACAGGTCAGCAGCGCGCTTCCGGTGACCGCGCTGCCTACGACAGCACTCCCGAGTGCGGAATCGGACCACCAACTGCCGGTGGCCGATCCGAGCGTGATCAATGCACTGCCGGTGGCGGCGCTGCCCGTACAAGCCGCCTGTACGCTGCCGGAGTCGAGACCGAGCGCGTCGCTCGAACCAACCGCCTCGGGCGCCACCGGGCCGAGCGCCAATGGACGGTCTGCGCTTTCTGTGCTGCCGGACGAAACTGTTTGCGGCACAGTGCTTCCAGTGGCGACTGAGGCCGCATGGGCAGGTGGCGCGAGTGCCAACTCGCTGCCGACCGCGTCAGCACCTGCGGTGACCGAGGTCCCGCCGGTCGCGCTTCCGGAGGTGAGTTCGCCGAGAGTCGGCCAGGCCGTTGGATCGGCGGCGGCAGGTGGCGCCGCTAGAAAAACTACGGCGGTCAGTGGACCAAAGGCGAATCCGGCGGTGGCCCTGAGGATTCGCGTGAAGTCGATCGGCGATGCCATGTGTGCATACCTCGTCTGTCTCGTACCGGGCGACTGGTCAACTCCCGTGTCGGAAACGGGTCAACGCCAGTTCGAAGGCGTCCCGCGGTACAACGCTGCCGCCGGAGAACGGTCGATCGAGGTTGTAGATCGCAAGGATCACCCAACCGACGACGACACCGAGCACGGCGGTCATGAGTATGCTCCGCCTGGTGATTTCCTGGCCTGTCAGCACCATGCGCAGCAGCAGCAGAGCGGTTCCGAACCACAGGGCAGCGTAGAGGAACCCGGGCATCGACAAGCTCGCGTCCATGGCTCGGTCGTACCGGGCTTGCACGACTCGGTCGAGCCCGGCCACAACTCTGGAGCGCGCATCGCCGTTCGCGTCGCGCAGCGCCGCCGCCTCGGCGCGCAGCGTGTCGAACGCCTGCTGGGCCGATTCGCTGAGCTGGCGTTTCTCGGCCATGACCGGCCATTCGTGGTCCAACACCTGCGTGGTGTAGTCGCGCACGAGGCCCTGGATCCGATCGCGTTCCGCCCGCGGCAGTTCGTCCGCGGCAGAGTGGACTTCGACCAGCGCCTTGGCCTCGACAACAGTGTGGCTGTGTGCGTTGTCGTAGTTCTGCCAACCGATCACCACCACCAACGCGACCACCGCGGTGAAGAACGTATTGATGATATCGAGGACCAATCCGTCGCCACCTTCTTCCTCATTCTTACGCCACGACTTCGGGCGTAGCCGGTTCGCCAGAACGAGGACGGACACCGCGACAAGCGCGAACAGAACGGGGAGGGCCCATTGCAGAACCATGTGATACTCCTTATCCCGAAGCGGCCGTTCGCCCACGCGGGATCACGACTTGTGTTGAGGGACAATAGATGACGACGATCATGTGACGGGTGGGGGTGTCCAGCGGCAAATGCGTGGCCGGGCGGAGGAGACCCCGAAGTCCTTTTTGAGGTGTTCGGGGATGGCGTAATGCATGACTCGACCTCGGGTCAGGGAGCTGAGTTCGAAGAGGGTGGTGAGTTGGCCGAGGTGGTCAAGTGCCCAGGCGCCCAAAGGCGAATTGTCTTCTATGGTTTCGAGGAGGCCGAGGCCACCGGGGACGGTTTTGACGGCGGCATCCCAGGCGGTGCGCGGCACTTGGAGCCAGTCGGCACACGTGTCGCCGATGAGATAGCGGATCAACGCGGAGACGATGGGGTCGAAGAGTGTGCCCGGGACAACGTCCTCGTAGAGCTCGATGAGTTGGCGAGTGAGGTGGGTACCTTCTTCGCTGGGGCCGATGTAGCGCGTCAGGTATGTGTCGAGAAATTGCCGGGCGGATTCCAGGTTCCGGGGCGCGTGCGTCTGATCGACCCCGAGCATGGCGCCGACGACGCGCCAGGCGTAGAAGTACGCCTCGGCGCCGTCGACGCTCATGTGAATGTTGAGCCGGTGCAGGCTGTCCAGCACGAGCAACGAGAAGAGCAGCTGGCCGCCGATCATGTCCTCCTGACAGATCGGAGCGCCGAATGCGTCGGTGTCCCAGAGGGTTTCCCTAGCAAGGTGGTGGCGAATCGACGCGTGCAGCAGCCGGACCTTCTGGGCGGCGGGGATGAAGCGGCCGCCAGCCTCGAAGGCGTCCGGCTGCATGAGGTACACGGTGAACTGGCCGGTCTCGGCCATGCGATTGGCGGGGTATGCCAGCGAGTGGGTGGCCGACAGCAGTTTCGCAATGTGTGGGATGAGGTAGCAGGCGGGCATGGCAGCAAAGGACAGCGCCGTGGAGATGTGCACGTTGTTGTCGATGAAGAACAGCCGGGCCTTCTCCATCTCACTCCAGTCCACCCACGGCGGTGGGGTGGCGGTTTCGTGCAGGTACTCCCGGGCGACGTCGGGCAGATCGTCGGGTAGGGGCGAGCCTACGGCGGAGACGTAGCGCATGAGCGCATTGAACTTGCCGACCTCGCCGCGTTCGAACAAGGTAGCCACGGTGGCGTCGGCGAGTTCGTCACCGTACTGCCGCAATGCGTCCATCGACGCGTGGGTGTAGGTCATCAGGCGCTCCTCACAGCGATGGGCGAGACGGCTGAAGTGCTTTGCCGATGTCAGTGCCTGCGTATGGACGCAGCGTGCGCGAGTTCGGTCAGTGCTCGGGTGGCGTTCGCTGGAACATCCACGCCAACCAGCGCGCGAGTGGCCTCCTCGACCCGTGCGGTAATCATCTGTTCGATACGGTCCGGGGACCCCACCTGGTTCATCAGGTCGCACATCTCGTGTAGGTCTTCGGGACCCAGGTCGCGCCGATTCAGCAAGTTGCGCAACTGTTTTCGCTGTACGTCGTCGGCGGACCGCCAGGTTTCGGCGAGCAGGGCGGTCGGGCGGCGGGTGCGGAGATCGTCGAGGCTCACCTTGCCGGTCAGCACCGGATCGCCGAACATACCCAGCAGGTCGTCACGCAGCTGAAACGCATCGCCCAGCGGTAACCCATACGCGGAGAACACCTTCAGCAGCCGGTCGCTCGCACCGGCCAACGCCCCCCCGATGAGCAGCGGCTGCTCGACGGTGTACTTGGCGGTCTTGTACCGGATCACCTTCAACGACTCAGCGGTATTCGGTGCTGCGCCGGTCCAGATGATCTCCAGACACTCCCCTGCGATCAATTCCCTGGCCAGAGCTGCCCAGTGCGGCCGCGCGCGCGACAGATAGGCCGCTGGAAGACCACTCGCGATGAACAGCTCTCCGGCCAGGGCCATCAACAGATCTCCAACCAGCATGGCGAGCGCCCTGGCGGATTTCTTGGAGTTCGGACGACCGCGCAGCGGTGTACGCAGGGCGATATGCGCGGTGGGCAGACTGTGCCGCAACGGGCTGTCGTCGATGATGTCGTCGTGCACACTGGCCGCCGCGTGTACCAATTCCATTGCCGCCGCTGCCCGCACGAGCGCATCACTGTCCGGTTGTCCCGATGCCCGCCAACCCCAATAGCAGAACGCCGCCCGCAAACGTTTGCCGTGCGTTGTCGCGACCAGGATCTGGTCGGCCACCGGTCGAAGGTGCGGATCGATCATCAGAAGCTGGTCATTCTCCTGTGCGACGAAGTCCGCGAGCGTGGCGTCGATGCGGGCCTTGAACCCACCCGGATCGTATCGATCAGACATCGCCGGAAGCAGCACGTCGCGCCACTACCCGCTGAGCGAGGATTTCCAGGTGGGCAGGGGGCACGGTGGTACACCGGTCCAGCGCCAGCCGACCGCGCGCTTTCAAATCCGTTTCCGCGCCGCCCGCCAGCCCCACTAGATCCGACCGCCGAAGCAGCCCCCACACCCGGCCCACCATCGGGCCTACACGGCTCAGCGCCAAATCCGCCAGACCGGCCGCCAAGAGCACAGCGTCCTCGCCTCGAGATCCGGACTGAAAAGACCGTTGCGACATACGATCACGCTCCCCATTCGCACGAAAGAGACTCGACACCGTGCTGTACCAACAAGATCGGCCCCGGCACGCCCAGTGTGACATCAGCTCCGCGCGGACACGCCGAGAACTTGCTACAGACTTCGTGGCAGCCAAAAGTCATCCGGGTGCTCCCAGCTCGACATCCTGGGCCGACGCCAGCACGACCAGACGCCCCTGTTCGAGGTGGCTGTTTGCGGCCCAACTCGAAGGTTCCTCGGCGAGGCCAGCAAGAATGTCGGCAGCGGCGGCACAATGTGACAAACGTGTCTCAACTTCAATAGATTTGAAACATTTAATTCGGCAGTTGTCCGGTGCGAGGATTGCGATGCGGCCACGAGCACTGGTATTCGACCTCTACGGCGAATTCTTCCGCTACGCCGGCGGGACTGCCCCGCTCGGCACCCTGACCGCGCTGATGGGTGTGTTCGGTGTCGAGCCGCCCACCGTCCGGGTCGCGATGACCCGGCTGCGCGAGGACGACTGGTTCGATTCGACCAAATCCGGGCGCGAGGTGTCCTACCTGCTCAACGACAAGAGCTGGCGACTGCTCGACGACGGCCGCACCCGGATCTTCGAACGCCACCTCGACGATTGGGATCGCACCTGGACCCAGGCACTGGTCGACGACTCCGGCCTGGACCGGGAACGGCGCAAGCGCATCGAGAAGGCGCTCAGCTGGTGGGGGTTCGGCAATTACAGCGGCCTGTGCTGGTTCTCCCCGCATGATCGGGAAAAGCAGCTGCGCGAGGCCCTGTCCGACGACGAGCAGCGCATCCAGATCCTGCGTAGCCGCAGCGCCGACCTGACGCGCGACCGCCTCATCGCCGATCACTGCTGGGATCTCGGCGAACTCGGCGCCGACTACCAGGCGTTCATCGAAGAGTTCCGCCCCCGATTGGCTCGCTACCGCCGCGGACTCGACCCGAGCGCCGCGTTGATCGATCTTGTGCGCCTCATGCAGAACTACCGGCGCTACCCGTTCCGCGACCCGGAGCTTTCCGAGGCCCTACTCCCGGCGGGCTGGCGCGGCCGGGAGGCACACGAAGTCTTCATCGAATGTCATGAGATCCTGCACGCGAAAGCGGCGGAGTTCGTAGCCTCGGTCACCAGCACAACCACCTGCGACGGCTAGATAGGTAACACATTTGTTGACTTGCTAGAAATATTTGTTACATACTTGCCTCGCCTTCTCCGATCGCGACCCAACGACAGCCACCGAGGACCGACGCCGATGCCTATCGCCGATTCCCATTCGACTCCGCCGAGGCCGCTTCACGTGGCGTGCGTCGGCGGTGGTCCGGGCGGGTTGTTTGCCGCTATCGCTTTGGCGCACGCTGTGCCCGAGGCGGTCATCGATGTCTTCGAGCGCAACAAGGAGTCGGACGTGTTCGGCTTCGGGGTCGTGTTCTCCGACGCGACACTCGGCAACGTCGATGCTGTCGATCCCGTGCTGCGAGACGTGCTGGCCACCCACGGGCGCCACTGGGACACCATCGAGGTGCATCTGAAAGGTGCCGTGCTGGCAGCCGGGGGTAACGGGATGTCGGCGATCCACCGCCGCCTGCTGCTCGGGGCGCTGCGCAAGCGTGCGAGTGACCTCGGCGCCCGCCTGCACTTCGGGACCGAGGCCGTGGTGGACGAGCTGGATGCCCGTGGCGACTACGACCTGATCGTCGCTGCCGACGGCACGAATTCGGTTGTGCGGCAGCAATTCATCGCCGAACTCGGGCATTCGGTCGAGCAGGCGGCGGTCAAGTTCATCTGGTTCGGCACGACATTCCAGTTCGACGGTTTGACCTTCCTGCACCAGCGGTCCGAGCACGGTAACTTCGCTGTGCACGGCTATCCGATCGGTTCCGGGCTGAGCACGTTCATCGTCGAAACCGACGAGGAGACGTGGCGGCGCGCGGGTCTGGATGGATTCGACACATCAGCGCCGCCCGGCTCCTCCGATCTGGTTACCCAACGCTATCTGGAGGCCCTGTTCGCCGAACAGGTCGACGGACATCCGCTGGTGGCCAACAACTCCCGTTGGGCCAACTTCCGAACTCGCCGCACCCAGCGCTGGCACATCACCGCCACGCACGGAACCCGGGTGGTGCTGCTCGGCGATGCTGTGCACACCGCGCACTTCTCGGTCGGCTCCGGCACCAAGATGGCAATGGAGGATGCTGCGGTGCTCGCGGAATCCATCGCGGCACAGCCCGGCGAGCTCCCGGCCGCGTTGGAGCAGTTCCAGCACATCCGGCGCCCGCAGGTCGCGAAGATCCAGAATTCGTCGCTGCCGAGCCTGTCTTGGTGGGACCACTTCGGTGAGTACTACCGGCAATTCCAGCCATGGCAGTTCGGCTTCCACTTCTTCAGCCGATCGATCTCCGCCGAAACGATGCGCCTTCGTGACGGCGGTTTCGTCGCCGAAACCGAGCGCGCCTGGCACACCGAGTATGGCGCCGCACCGCTGGACACACCACTGCGGATCGGCACGCAGACGCTCGGTACCCGGTTCCTGCAACTCATCGGCCACTGCGCCGAGAGCGTCCGGCTCAGCGACGGGAACACGGTAGTAGCGGCCAGCACCAGCGGGCATGGGCCGGTCGCCCTCACCGACGCGCCTGACACCGACACCACGTCGCTGGACCCGGGAACCCGAGCAGATTTGGACAAGCTCTGCGCGGATGGTGCCGCGACCGCTGTCGTCGTCCGCGGTGGTACGGCACTGTCACGGGTGTTGTGCTCGGAACACCTCCGCCTGAGTCATCGTATCCCCACAATCGTGATCGACCGCGAGGATGCGATCCGCACGCGGCGGGCGGTCGACGAACGCGATTGCGCCGCCACGCTGGTCCTCTCTGGCCGCGCGGATGCCGTTGCGTTCGAACCGGATACACCGGTACATCAGCAGACCCTGATCGAGACCGCGGTGGTGCAATGACGACACAGCTCCCATCCGACGACCGCACACAACTCGACCGGCTCTTGCGCCCCAGGTCGATCGCCGTTGTCGGCGCATCGACGACGCCGGGAAAGCTGGGCTCTGTGATGATCGACGCGGTCCGGCACCACAGCCTCGACTCACTCGCAGTCTTCGGCGTCAACCCCAGGCTCGCAAACTCCACATTCTGCCCTTCGCTGCATGATGCGACCGAAAGACACGGCAGCGCACTGGATCTGGCTGTCCTGTGTATTCCGGCCGAGGCCACTCCCGATGCGCTTCGTGACGCCGCGGACTGCGGAGCCGGCGCCGCGCTGATCTGTTCGGGCGGATTCGCCGAGGCAGGCACCGACGGCGCCGCACTACAGAATGATCTCGCCAAGATCAGCGCCGCTACCGGCATCCGTGTGCTGGGCCCGAACACGTCAGGCTTCTTCCGGCCCGGAACTGCGACCGTGAGTTTCGTGCCGACGGTCCAACACATCCGGCCAGGCTCGGTGGCCGTCGTCGCAGCCAGCGGCGGCATGAACCATGCGTTGTCGTTCCTGTTGTCCGAACGGGGTGTCGGCGTGGGACTCGGTGTGGGGCTGGGTAATTCCGCGGACGTGACCAATGTCGACGTGCTCGGCTACCTGGCACGGGATCCGGGGATCACCGCGATCGCCCTGCATATCGAATCCGTGAGTGACGGACCGGCACTGCTCACGGCGGTGCGAGAGGTCAGCCTCGCCAAACCGATTGTGGCCATGGTGATCGGCCGCAGCGACGTATCGGCCTTCTCGGAGTCTCACACCGGCGCATTGGCCACGTCCTGGCGAACCACCCGGGCACTGCTCGCCGAAGCGGGAGCAGTTGTGGTCGATTCCGAGCAGCAACTCGTCGACGCGCTCACCGTCCTGAGCCGTACCCGGCTGACGGCTGCTCCCACACCGGGTGTCGGGCTGGTCACCGCTCAGGCGGGCCCTGGACTACTGGTCCTGGATCAGCTTCTGGCACAGGGCGTTCGCGTTCCCACGCTGTCCGGGCATACCCAGGAGCGGCTGGCCGAGCTGCTGCCGCCCATGACCTTTCAAGCAAATCCGGTGGACACCGGCCGCCCTGGGCCGAGGTTCGAGGACGTACTCGCCGCGACCGCGGCCGATCCCGCCATCGATGCGCTTGCGGTCTATGCCCTGGCGGAGCCGGACGCCATCGATCTCGCCGCCGCAGTTCGCGGCGCCGGCGTGCACCGCCAACTGCCGGTAGTGCTCGGCACCGGCGGACCCGACAGCGTTGTCGCCGATAGCGCCTGCGCCGCAGCAGGTATCGGCATACCCGTGTTGTCCGGTCCGTCTGCCCTCGCGACCGGCCTGCATGCGCTCGTGCAGGATGCCCGCGCACGCCACCTGCGGAATACGGAAACCTTCGCGGCGACCGACGGACTCGCCACCGGGATCACGCTCCCCGCTGACGAGGCAGCCGCCAAGGATCTGCTCGACGCCCTCGCCGTCGCGACCCCACCGCGGCGTGTATGCCCCGATCGGGCTGCCGCACATCACGCGCTCTCGGAATTGCCGCTGCCAGTCGCGGTCAAAATTCTCGATGCCACCGTGCTGCACAAGACCGAGATCGGCGGCGTACATCTCGATGTGCGTACGACGGGCGAACTCGATACAGCCCTCGACGTCCTCGACTCGATCGGAGCACCCGCCTATCTCGTGGAAAGTATGGCAGCACCGGGCGTGGATCTGATCCTCGGTGCGCGCCGCGATCCCGTCTTCGGGCCGATCGTGATCGCGGGCCTCGGCGGGACCGCGGCCGAGGCGATCGGAGACGTCGCCATCCGCAGCCACCACCTCGGCCACGCCGCGGCAGCGGCCATGCTCGACGACCTGCAATTCGCCCCGCTCCTGGACGGCTGGCGCGGCGGACCGTCCCTGGACCGAGACGAATTCGCCCGTATCGCAGTGACTCTCGCGCGCTATCTCGCCGACCACCCCGAACTCGGCGACGTCGAGATCAACCCCCTGCGGTTGACCACGAACGGACTTGTCGCCCTCGACGCAGTCGTCACCGCATCACCGGACCGGCTCGAAGGAGAGCTGTCATGACCACCCGATTCCCCATCGTCATCGACGGTGTCGTGCCCTGGCCGGACGATATCTCACAGCAGTACCGACGAGCCGGCCGCTGGCAAGGCAGGTCGCTGTCCTCCTACATTGCCGAGCAGGTCGGGCAGCGGCCGCAGGCTGAAGCGGTGGTCGACGGCGCAACCCGGCTGACCTATGCCGAGCTCTGGGATCGGGCAGCGAGTGCTGCACAGGCACTGCTGGATTTGGGCCTCGAAGCCGGCGATCGGATCGTCCTACAGCTCCCCAACTGCTGGCAATTCCTCGCAGTGACCCTGGGATGTCTGCGCATCGGTATCGTTCCGGTCATGGCGCTGCCGGCGCATCGCCGGCACGAGTTGCTTCATCTGGCAGCACTGTCGGAGGCCGTTGCGCTGATCATTGCCGATATCGACCGCGACACCGACCTGCGGCCGACCGCGCAGCAGGTCGCGGCGTCGGTGCCGACCGTCCGAGCCGTTCTTGTCCATGGTGGGTTGTCGGCCGGCGCGACCGAACACGTTCCCGAATACAGCCTGAGCGCCGCGCTGACGACATCGGCCCACTTCGCCGACGCCGACTACGAACCCACCGGCGCCGACGTCGCATGCCTGCTGCTGTCCGGCGGCACCACCGGGCTGCCTAAACTGATCGTGCGGACAAACGACGACTACGCCTACAACATCCTGCGCTGTAATGACGTCACCGAATTCGACACGGACACCGTCTATTTGGGTGTGCTGCCCGCCAGTCACAACTTCCCGCTGGCCTGCCCGGGCGTGCTGGGTGCTCTGATCGCCGGCGGACGGACCGTGATGCTGCCCTCGCCCGCGCCGGAACGAGCACTACCTACGATCGACGCCGAAGGGGTCACCGCGGCAGCTGTGGTACCGGCGGTGGCGCAGAGCTGGATCGAGCACCAGCGCGAACATCGCACAATGCGCGGCACCAGCCTCCGTGTGCTGCAGGTCGGCGGCTCCCGCATGCCGGACGAACTCGCCGCACGCGTGGAGCCGGTACTCGGAGCCCGGCTGCAGCAGGTGTTCGGCATGGCCGAGGGCCTGATCAACATGACCCGCCTCGACGACGATCCTGAGGTCATTCTCACCACACAAGGTCGGCCGGTCAGCGCCGCCGACGAAATCATGGTGGTCGATGAGACGGGCGCTCCGGTATCCGACGGCACCCCGGGCGCACTGCTGACCCGCGGACCCTATACACCGCGCGGCTATTTCCGTGCGCCCGAACACAATGCACGCGCCTTTACCGCCGACGGCTGGTATGCCAGCGGAGACATCGTCGTGCGCCGCCCGGACGGCAACCTGGTGGTCGCCGGTCGCGACAAAGACATGATCAACCGCGGCGGAGAAAAGATCTCCGCCGAGGAAGTCGAAAACCTCGCGTATGAGCTCGATGCCGTCGAGATGGCTGCCGCGGTCGCGATGCCCGACCCGGTGCTCGGCGAACGCCTGTGCCTGTACTTGACACTGGCACCGGGACACTCGATGCACTCGATCACGCTCGACGACGTACTCACCGTGATGAACTCCGCCGGTGTGGCACGGTTCAAACTCCCCGAGCGCCTCGTCGTGATCGAGCAGATGCCCACCACGAAAGTCGGCAAGATCGATAAGAAAGCGCTGCGCGACGACATCCGCGACCGGCTCGTCCACGAGAACGGACCGGCATAACCGCCGCCGTGCTCGTGAAGTCCGACACCACGCAAGGGCCTGGACTGGCAGCGGGTACGGCCAACGGTCAGCCTGCTCCGCGGCACCTGTTCTGACCTGTTCCGACCCGGCAGTGTGCACTGATGGGCTCGCGTGATCACGTGTCGCGAGTTCGTGCTGTCCAGCCTGAGAGCGACCGCAGTCGGGGCAAGCGCGCTCATGGCATGCTCACAGGGATGGTGCGGCCGTGGGCGGTGCCTTCCACGGCGTCCACGTAGACCCGGACGACATCCGCAACCGGGGCACCGACAGCCGGATCCATGCCCAGGCTGAGGAGGGTTTCGCGCACCCAGCCGGGGCTGACGGTATTCAGGCGAACGCCGCGCGGCATCTCGGTCGCCGCGGCATGCACGAACGCCTCCAAGCCCGCGTTGACCAGATAGCCGAGTGCGCTCCCGGGGACGGGCTCGACGAACTGACCGCTGGTGAGTGTCACGGATCCGCCGTCCCGTAGGTGAGCGAGCGCTCGCCGGACCAGGTTGACCTGCCCGACGAGTTTTCCTTCGAGACCGCTCCAGAAGTCCGCGTCCGACTGCGCATGCAATGGTGTCAGGCGGCCACTCGCGGCACAGCACACCACCCCGTCCACTTCGCCGACTTTCGTGAACAGGGCGGCAATCGTTGTGGCATCCTCCATGTCCACCCGCACCGGTCCACGGCGTGACGCACGCACTACCTCATGGCGCACCGCCAACTCATCGGCGACGGCGCTGCCGATGGTTCCCGTCGCACCGATCACAAGAATTTTCATCGCGTGTCCGTTTCATCTGGTCCCGATTGTGGATGGTTCGCAGGGAACGAGCTTGCGACGGTTGGCATGCCGGGCCCAGCCCCTGCCGGATGCACACCTGTGGTGACTACATCTGACAGGTACACGCTCGACGGCCGGGGATCCGCGACACTGGTACGTATGAGCACACACGCGGAGCTGGGCGAGTTTCTGCGGTCGAGGCGGGCACGGCTGCAGCCGGAGGACGCCGGACTTCCCGCGTACGGAGGACGCCGCCGAGTGCCGGGCCTGCGTCGAGAGGAGCTTGCCCAGCTCGCCGGGGTGAGCGCTGGCTACTACACACGTCTCGAACAGGGGCAGAGCCCCAATGCGTCGGACGCCGTTCTCGACGCCGTCGCCCGAGTCCTGCGCCTGGACGAGGCTGAGCGTGCTCACCTGTACTCTCTGGCCCGGCCGAAGGCGAAGACCCGCCGCCGGACCGTCAAGCCCGAGCAGGTGCGGCCGGGGGTACGACTCATGATCGAGTCGTTCGGGGACGTGCCCGCTTTGGTCATGGGACGCTTCGTCGACGTCCTTGCGTGGAACCCGATGGCACACGCTCTGCTGGCCGGCCACCGCGACTTCGACGCGCCGAACCGCCCCAGCGACCGTCCCAACATCGCCCGCATGTTGTTTCTGGACCCCCACATGCGTGAGCTCTATGCCGACTGGACTCGTAAGGCTCGATCTACCGTCGCAGACCTGCGGCTGATCGCGGGACAGCATCTCGGCGACCCCGCTCTGAGCAACCTTGTCGGCGAACTAACCCTCGGAAGCCCCGAGTTCGCCAAACTTTGGGCCGCGCACACGGTGGGTGACTGCGGCGGCGCCACACGCACCTACCGCCACCCTGTCGTGGGCTCCATGGCGCTCATGGTCGAGTTCATGGCCCTTCCGAACGACGAGGGGCAACGTGTGGCGGTGTTCAACGCCGAACCAGGCTCACCCTCCGAAGCCGCCCTACGAATCCTCTCCGATCTGACCGCCACCACTTCGCTGGTCGACGCACCACCGGACATCCCGGCAGATCGCCTTCCTACCCGAGGCTACGAACCTTGCGTTTCCGGTTCAGGGGCGGAATCGACGGCGGCCGGTGGCGGCTAGGGCTCGCAGAGTGCGGCCGAGCACGTTGGTGCGGAAGTTGGTGTATGGATACCAGAGGAGGTGGCGCTGGAGCGGGATCGGGGCGCGGGGTTTCGTGACCGTCTGGGGGCGGCAGTATTTGACGATGCCGTCGGCGCCGCCGAGGCGGCTGCCCAATCCGGATTCCTTCCAACCGGCCATGGGTGCGGCGAAGAAGAATAGGTTGGCGTGGACGTCGTTGATATTCACCGCACCCACGTCGAGCTGGGCGGCGACGCGTTCGGCATGCCGGATATCGCGGGACCACACGCTGGCCGACAACCCATAGGTGGTGGCATTGGCCAGCCGCACGGCCTCACTCTCGTCGCCGACACGGACGACGGGGATGAGTGGGCCGAAGGTTTCCTCACGCAGGCAGGTCATTGTGTGGTCGACGTCGACCAGCACAGTAGGTTCCACCCATCGCTCAGCGGGTTCTGTCCCACCCCCAGCGAGCACTCGGGCACCGGAAGCCGTCGCGTCGGCGAGATGGCGGCTCACCACCTCGAACTG
Source organism: Nocardia sp. 2TAF39 (assembly GCF_052114905.1). Classification (NCBI taxonomy): domain Bacteria; kingdom Bacillati; phylum Actinomycetota; class Actinomycetes; order Mycobacteriales; family Nocardiaceae; genus Nocardia; species Nocardia sp. 2TAF39. The sequence goes on along the minus strand of NZ_JBFRFQ010000041.1, from coordinate 72,699 downwards.
CTCGGCAGTCACCAACGAACCGACGTCCAGGTCACGCCGCAGGGAACGGACATGCACGGCAAGGGTTTCCACGAACGAGTCGTAGATCTCGTCCATGACGTACACCCGTTCGACCGAGGTGCACATCTGTCCGGCGTTGATCAGCGCACCCCAGGCGATGCCGTGGGCGGCCAGTTCCACATCGGCGTCGGCGAGCACGATCGCCGGATCCTTGCCGCCGAGTTCCAGCCCGCACGGGATAAGCCGTTCGGCACACCGCTGTGCGATTTTCCTGCCGGTCGCGGTGGACCCGGTGAACTGGACGTAGTCGGCTTCGTCCACCAATAGGCGCCCGGCGTCGTCACCTCCGGCGATCGAGGTGAACACCGGGGGCGCACCGATTTCCGTCCATCCTTCGACGGCGGCGACAACCGTGTTCGGAGTGGCCGGCGCGGGTTTGACCACCACTGCGGCCCCTGCGAGCAATGCTGGGATCGCATCGAGGAGAGATAATCCCAGAGGGAAGTTCCACGGCGTGATCACTGCCACCACCGGGTAAGGACGGTGCAGGACATCGACGCGTTTGACGGCGTTGAGTAGATTCGGGGGCGCGGGATGCCGAGTACGCAACGACTTTTCGGCCTGCCGACAGTAATACTTGATGATGTCGATCGGAACGGTGACTTCGACCTTCGCTTCCACCAAGGGTTTCCCGCACTCGGAGACGAGCGACTCGGTAAGACGATCGGCGTTGTCCAGCAGCCAGTTCGCGTATCGACGCACCCAGCGCACACGACCGGTGACACCGAGGGATTCCCAATCGGATTGCACCACACGCAGTTCGGAGACGCACTTGGACACATCGTTGAGTTCGCTGGACATGTCAGACCCTTTCAGTTGTCGGTAGTCGCTCATTGCGAGGGAGCGTCGGTACGGTCGAAGTCGTCCGCCTCGATCCAGGAACAGTGGAAGCCCACCGGAATCCGGATCGGCAGCACGATGGTGGCGACGGGTTCACCGGCGAAGTCCGCGGCATGCAGCCAGACTAAGTTCGTGGTGTCGGCGTTCGGGTCGTGCTCGTAGTACGCCACCCATCCTTCGTTTTCTCCCGGCCGGTCCGGATGCGGAACGAAGACGGGTTCGGACGCGGCGTGACCGGGTGGTAGTCGGCGTACCAGCGGTTCTCCGGTGCGGAAATCGTGCCGCAGCAGCGCATGCGGGTGGTAAACCGGCGCGTCGGTCGCACCATCTACCGTAAGGGCATAGTAGTGGCGCATCGGTTGGCCGATCAGCCGCGGGTCGCTGCGCGGCAGTTCGTTCGGACGGTCGCCGATCTGATCGGCGGTGGCAACGCCCCGCGTCAGATCGACGGTCCAGCGCCACAGGTGCCCGCGGTTGGCGATCGGGTCCTCTTCGGCGCCGTCGAAGAGACGGTCGTAGCAGATTGCCGTGAGTTCGATATGCGCAGGATCCGGCTCATGGGCTCCCACCATGTGAAAGACGAACCCGTCCGGGATGTCGAACCAGCGCAACCCACCCTCGACACCCGGCCTCGGTAGCACGCCCAACCGTGTCCGATGCCCGTCGTGCCACGTATAGGGGAGGGCTCCGCGAACCGCTGCCTTGACGCTGAACCGCACTGGCGTGTCGAAGAACAGGACGTAGCGTGGCGTGAGGGCGATATCGTGCACCATGGGCCGGCCGTCCAGCGGGACGCGTTGGCGATGGCAGACGGTGCCGTCGGGGGTGAGCACCAGGTATTCGGCCCATCGGCGAAGCGCCGAGTACGCCAAGAGGTGAAGCTCTCCGGTCACCGGGTCGAGCTTCGGGTGAGCGGATACGCCGTGTTGTAAGCCGCCGCCGAGGTCGGTGTACTCCATCGTCTCGAGCGTGCTACTGATGCGCGCTGGCAGACAGCCGGTTTCCACCAGGGCGAGCAAGAGTCCGTTGTGGGCGATGACGTTGGTGTTGACGGTGTCGATCGGAAAGTGCCGCGGTCCGGGTGGCCGGCGTTCACCGAGAGCCCTGACCACGCGGCGGGAACGCACCCACCGGTTACGGAACCAACAGGCACCGCCGTCCCGGATGCGCACGCCGCTCACCATCCCGTCCTGGGCGAACCAGGAATACCGTTCGAGCGTCGAGTGCTTCGGTGGTTGCACGGGGTTGGGGCCGATCTGCGTGAACAGGCCGTCGAGTTCTGCGGGGATCCGGCCTTCGACCGGCAGATCGAAGGCTGTGACCTCGCGGTCGACCGGAGCGAAGGCGCCTTGCAGGTATGGGCTGACTGTGCCGGCCGGGCTGATTGCAGTGGACACGGGTAACTCCTCGTGGCGTCGGGATCAAGCCCGAATGGCCTGCCGCGCACGGCGTTTCGGGTATACCGCACGCAGTCGAGCGTGGGCGGCGGGGTCGGTGGTGACTATCAGAGCGTTGGTTACCAGCAAGGAAGTGATGAGGAAGAACACAATCTCTTCGAACGGTAGTCCCAGGATCTCGATCCCGTAGGTCGAGGCAGGCGAGATGTGCCAGACGCCGGCACCGATGGCGATACGGTCCGTCACACACAGATAGACAAGCAACGGAATCAACGTCCGCACTCGCGTCCAGCGCTGGGACATCAGGAGATCGGCCCCGACGGCACACTGGAGAGCGAGCGGTGGGGCGAACCACAGCAGCGTGACGCCGAGATACGTGCCGTGTCGGTCCACCAGCACCAGGCCGAGACCTGCCACAGCGGCTGCTGCCCAAGCGATTGCGAAAGACACCCGCCAGGTGCGATGCGGTTCGCGAGGCGGCGGCTGGCCTGTGCGTGCGAGATTCCACGTCGTCCACAGCCCCACGACGGCCGCCTGAGCGGCCATGAACGCGAACTCCTCGTACGGAACCCGGAAGAGGGCGGCGACGTATCGCCCCTGCCCGTACGACCACACCTCATGCCGGATGATCCAGCTGTCCCATGGTGCGGTCCACACCCAGGCCGTCGGTATGAGTAGCGCCAGAGTGGGTGGACCGAACCGCCGCAGCGAGGTTCCTGGTTCCTGGTGCCGTAGCGCGCGGACTGCCAGCGTTGCCGTGAGCACCAGCGGCGGCAGGAGGAAGATGGCGAGGAACTCGAAATATGTCATGGGCGCGCCTCCCAGGTGCGCCGGGCCCGCGCGTAGGCGGGCACTGCGATTCGAAGCCGTGCGGGCAGACCGACTGTGACCCGACGGTCGAGCACCTCGTATCCGGTTTCTTCGATGGTCTCCAGGATCCCGCTGTACAGGGCGTAAGCCGCTTCGATACAGGGTCGGCTGGAAGGTGGCAGCATTGGAATGCCACCGACGGCATACGCGTACAGTTTCCGCGTGCGGTCGATCTCGTACCGCAGCAACTCGCGAACAGCGCGGCTGGTCCTGGTCCGAGCAAGATCGGAAGAGGTGACGCCGAATTGCTTCAGGTCCGATGCCGGCAGGTAGACACGGCCGCGAGCGAGATCCTCGGCGATGTCACGGATGAAGTTGGTCAGCTGGAATGCCTCGCCCAACGCGTGGGCGCGCGGATATGCCTCGTCATGCATGGGCCCGAGGATGGGAACCATCTGCAGCCCGATGACTGCCGCCGAGCCGTACATGTACCGGTTGAGGTCCTCGATCGTCTCGTAGGCGCTTACTGTGAGGTCGGCCTCCATCGAGCTGAGGAACGCCGTGACGTGCTCGATCGGAATGTCCCAGCGCCCCATTGTGTCTCGCAATGCCATCGTGACGTCGTCGGCCGATCCGTTTCCGTCGGTGAGTGCATCGAGCACCTGTCGTGACCAGCTGGAGAAATGGGCGGTGCGACTGGCGGCCGATTCGGTGTCGACGATCTCATCGGCAATGCGCGCGAACCCGTACAGTGCATGCACATACGGCCGCTTCCGCGGCGGCAGCAATAGGGTCGCCAGATAATAGCTGCGCCCATGGCGGGCGTGCAAGCGGCGGCAGCGTGCGTATGCTTGCCGCAGTCCGGGATCGGTGATCCCTGCGGCGTCGAGGATGCGGCGGTCGGTGCGATTCATCGGTGCCTTCCCGGCGCGGTACGGGCGAAGGGCGCCGGGTCGCCGCCGCAGACGGTGGCTGCGGTGAGTGCGAGGGCCGGTCGGAGGGCCTTCCCTGATGCAGCCGGTGTCGGGGTCCCTGCCGCGTCCCACCCGAGATGGTAGCCGGCCATCCGGCGCAACGGATCGCCCAGCAAATCCACCGAAGCTTGCAGGACTGGCTCGATCAGCGCGCGGACACGGACCAGTACCTCATGTGCTGGCAACTCTCTGACCGGTGGATCTGTTTCCGTGGTCGGCATTGCAATCACCTCCGCCTGCCGACCATTTCGATCTTCGGGGGTGCGGCAGCAACCCGGATCTTAGCCTCGATCCACCGACACGGCGTAGTGGTGTGGTGGCGGCCGKTTTCGGCCSCCACCACGGTTGATCGGCTGGTTTTGGGTGTGGGGTAGCCGCTGGTCTGCCCAGCTTTTCCACTTCGATGTCGGTTGGGGCTGTCTGGGCCGGGATGGTCAGGTGGTGGCGGGTTGTGGTGGTGTGTGGCCGATTATGTTGTGCCACAAGGTGAGCCAGGAATCACTCCAGGGCCAGCGACTGGGTAGGTGCAGGATCGGTCGGCGTTGCGGGCGCGCGAGCCGAGCGGGGATGTTGACGATCTTGCGGCGCAGGGTGGCGCCGCGTGCGCGAGTGTGCGGGCCGCCGGCGAGGGTTCCGACGGCACGCAGCAGGTTGTGGGCGATCGCGGCGCACAGTACCCACGCGGAGTTAGCGGCGAAACGCCCGGAAGGGATATGGGCCAGCGGCCCATCGATAAGGTCGGCGAACACGGTCTCGATGACGGCGTGTTTACGGTGGGTGATGTCGGCGTCGACGGTGGACTCGGTGCTGTTGGTGAAGAATGGGTGATACCGCCAGACCGGGAACAGTGCGTCGGGGTAGCGGGCGTCTTTCACGCGGCGCACGATCAGACGGGCCGTAGTGCGGTCTTTGGTGGAAGCGAAAGCGGTATAGGCGATTTCGGCGACCTCGGCGTCGGAGATCCATTCCCCGGTGTCGGGGTCGCGGACCGCGCCCGGGTATTTCACCGGCGTCCATTCGTGGTCGTCGGGTATCGAGTCGATCGCCTTCTTCACAGCCGAGTTCTGGGTCATGACCAGCGAGAACTGCGCACCACCGCGCAGCGCTGCCCGCACCACCTTGCGGGTGCCGTAGGAGGAGTCGCCACGCACCACGATGGTGCCGGTGGCTGCCGCCTTGCGGGCAGTGCCGATCGCCGCGGTGACCATTGACCCCGCGCCCTTGCCGGAGCCGGTCTTGCCGGCGCGTAGCCGCATCCCCGCGATCACCGGGGCGGCGAGGTCGGTGCCGAGTATGGTCACCAATGGTGAAAGTCCTTTACGGAGCACCTGTTTCCCCGCGATCTTGGTGTGGCCGTAGGAGGCGCCCTGCTTGTGGTGGCCGTAGACCGGTCGCAGCAACGAGTCGATATCGACGAACACCCTCGTCTCGGCGCCGGGCAGCAGATCAGCGCGGTCGGCCAGGGTGCACAGATGCTCGCGCAGCACCGACTCCAACTGCTTGGTATGGCCGAAAGTGAACTCCCGCAACAAAGTTCCCACCGTCGAGGGCGCATACACTCCGTCGAACAACTCCGATCACAACCTTGTCGGACAACATGCTGGTCAGGCCGGTTTGTTCGGCCAATGTCATCACCGGAACCAACCCGGCCACCGACACAAGGTTGTCGTCATCGAACATCGCCGAATCCTCGGCGAACGTGTGGAACAATCGCACTGAAAGTGYCTGCCYGTCCTGGTCTTGATTGCTGCGTGAGAACATTAATCATCCCAGTTCAGAGGRCACTTTCGCTATTTCAACACACCTCTACCCGCAGATTACGTCGGTGGATCCAGGCTAAGCGGTCGAGGTAGGCCTGTTCGCTGGGCTGGGCACGCACCGCCGCGTCGGCCAGCGCCGCCCAGCCCAGCCACCGCGCGGCACTGTACATCTCCTCGCGGTACCCCTCGGTGGTGCGCACGATCCGCACCCCCGGCCGCGCCAGCCAGCGCGCGACCAAGGCCACTTCTTCCGGTGCGGCGCCGCGCAGCGGAGGAGCATCCGCGGGTGAGCCGGGCGCCGCGTCCTGCTCGAGGCGGGCGATCCTCGCGAGAGACTGCGTAGCGCAGTGTGCGGACGCCTCGTCGAGCTCGGCATTGACGAAATCACCAGCGGGGATGACGGTTTCGGCGGCGGCGACTATGTGTTCCACGAGCGGCATCGGCGGAACGCCACGCGGTGCGGTACCGGAACCGGCAAGGCGCCCGTAACGGATGACCGCGAACTCCCAACCGCCGTTGCCGTCCGGATGGGCCGCGATCAGCTCGGCGACACGCGCCACCGCGGCGAGCCGCTGGGTCCGGTGCAGCGCGCGCACCACCGTGACGGCACGGTCACGCAAGCGTGCGGCGGCCTCGAAATGTTCGGCGCGCGAATGACTTTCGAGGCGGTCAAGGAGAGCCCGCAGCGGTGCGTCGGAGCGTCCAGCGAACAACGCGCGCACCGCTGCCGCCGCGGGAGCGTATTCCGCCGTATCGAGCCGCCTCCCCTCCGAGCCCGCCGGGCACCCGCCGACGATCGCAGGCGGGCAGTCGTGGACCGCGCGCGGAGACAGCCGCGTCGTACAGGTGCGCAGACCGGTGAATTCGGCGACGATCACCCCGAGCTCTGTGGCGTCACTACGAGAGTTGAACGGCCCCAGTGCATCCCGGTTGGGATCCCGGACCACCGAGAACCGAGGGAAGGGCTCGTCGGTCAGGGTGAGCCACCACGCCCGCTTCGGGAACTTCGACCTCCGGTTGTACGGCGGGGTGTGCGCGACCAACAGTCGCAGCTCCCGCACCTCCGCCTCGAGCGCATGCGCGCACACGACATGGTCGACCCGAATCGCCAGCGACACCATCTCTTTCATCCGGCCCCTCGTCTCCGAACCGGTGAAGTAGTTGCGGACGCGACGGCGCAGGTTCACAGCCGTCCCTATATAGAGGACTTCGTCGGAAGGTCCGCGGAACAGGTACACACCAGGGGCCGCGGGTAGATCGGCGGCGAGGAAGCGCTTGGAGCGCTGCCGGGGCGTGACGCCGGGGAGATAGTCGAGCAACTCGGTGAGGCTGTGCACACCCTGGTTGCCGACGCGGCCGATCAGTGCGTGCAGCACGTCGACGGTCGCGCGGGCGTCGTCCAGGGCACGGTGGGTCGGCTGAGTGGTCGTGCCGAGCAACCGAGCCAACGAACTCAGCCGTACCGAGGGCGCCTCGTCGCGGCCGAGCACACGCCGGGCCAGCTTCACCGTGCACAACACCTGTGCGACGGGCCAGGGAGTGTCGCACTGAGCCGCGGCGGCACGCAGGAAGGCCATATCGAACCGCGCGTTGTGCGCGACGAGTACGGCTCCCGCGGCGAACTCCAGGAAGCCGGGCAGGATTGCCTCGATCCGGGGCGCGGCATAGACCATCGCGGTGGTGATACCCGTGACGTGCACGACCGCGGGCGGAATCTCTCGTCCCGGGTTGACCAGCGTCGCGAACTCGCCGAGCACCTCGCCACCGCGCACCTTCACCGCTCCGATCTCGGTGATGCCATCCGTGCCGGGACTGGTCCCGGTGGTCTCCAGGTCCACGACCACAAAGGTGGTGTCGTAGAGGGGTGTGTCGAGATCGTCGAAGGCCAACTGCTGTGCGGTGGCCTTGTGCGGCGCGGGGTCGGACACGGCGTGCAGCGTAGAGCCCCGGTACGACAGGAACGGGCACGCGCTGGACACCATGAAATATCGAATTACTCCATGGTGATTTCGCCCGGTTACCCGCTGAATGATCTAGTGATATCCCAAAGTGATACATATCACATTGTAGGCAAATATGTATCAGACATCGGGGCGTGTCCCGCTGTGCACGTGCCGCCTTCCCCCGCCCAGGAAGCCGGTTGCGACTAATCGGCGCCAGGGCGGGCAACCACCCGCAGTAGCCATCGACACAGGGCGATGACCTGGAAAAATAGTCTATGGCGCGACACCGGAGGGCGGCCCGTCTCGCCAGGCGCCCACCGGAGCGCCACACGCCCACTCCCCGATATCGACTCATCGTTATCTTTTCGTGATTGCTGGGACATATCTCACATCAAATAGCCGCGAAATCAGATGGTCGTCCGCATTTCGGATTCCGATGGCTTTACAAACCATCGTGATGCGTTCGTAATCTTTTCGAGACCTCACGGAGTCCGTCGCACCGACCGGTACGGCGCCGACGAAGTCCGCGGCACCACCGGGTGCGGCGTCGTGAGGCAGATTGGGAGTACCGCATCATGACGACCAACACCGTCAAGCGACAGGCTCAGCGCGCCGTTGCCGCCGGGGCCGTCGGCGCTGCCACCATCGGCGCGTTCCTCTTGCCCGCCACCCCCGCATCGGCCCAGCCGGTGACCATCCCCGGCGTGGGAACCATCGAGGTCCCGAACGAGATCCAGATTCCGCAGGGCATCCCGGGCCTTCAGCTGCCGGCTCCGGCTCCGCTCCCGTTCTTCTCCCCCAACCGAGCGGCCGGTGAGGTCGCCCTCGACGCCGCCATGAGCAAGGTCGGCGCTCCATACGTCTACGGCGCCGCAGGCCCGGACGCGTTCGACTGCTCCGGCCTGGTGCAGTGGTCCTACCGACAGGCGGGCATGGAGTTGCCGCGCACGAGCGGCGCGCAGCTCGCCTCCGGTGCCCCGGTGTCGCTGAACGACCTGCAGCTGGGCGACGTGGTCTCGTTCTACGGTGGCGGCCACTCCGGCCTGTACGCCGGTGACGGCAACATCGTGCACGCGTCCACCTCCGGAACGCCCGTGCAGGTCGCACCGATCTCCTCGATGCCGGTAGCCGGCGCCCGTCGTTACTGAGAAACCGCTGCTCAGGCCATGCGCAGCGGCCCGAGGGCCGGGACGGGTGCGTGATCGTTTCGCTCTCTACTGGACATCGACCTGCGCCGTTCCGTAATCTAATCGAGACCTTCCCCCGATTACCCCGGGGTCGCGCATCGCAAACCTCCGGCATCGGCGAAGGTCTCTGCGTCGGTTTCACGAGAGATCGCTTCACGAGAGAACGGGGCACCGCGGGTCGTGGTTGGACATCACCGGAGACATCGCACGAATCGTCTGGTGGCAGGCACCCTGGCGGCCGCGGCCCTGGCCACCGCCCTCTACGGTGGCGGTCCCGCCGGAGCAGATCCGGTGGCACTACCCGCGACGGCCACCGACGCCGTCCAGCAGATGATCGATCTGTCTCATCAATCCGAGCAGCTCAACCAGCAGGCCCTCGCCGCCCAGGCCGACCTCGACGCGAAGCTCGCGGTCCAGCGCGACGCCGACGCCAAGCTCGACGCCAGCACCGACATGGTCAACCGTGCTCGCGACGAGGTGCGCAGGTACCAGCCCGTCATCGACCGCACCGCGATCGCCGCCTATCAAGGCGCGCGCACCAACCGGCTGTTCGCGGTGCTGGTCAGTGACTCCCCGCAGCAGTTGCTCGACCAGATGTCCACGCTGGACGTGCTGTCCGCGCAGACCTCCGAGCAGCTCGACCATTACAAGAAGGCCACCGACGCCGCCCACGCGGCCGAGACGACCGCGCGGTCCGCCGCCGACGCCGCCCACGCGGCCGCCGAGAAGGCCGACGCAGTGCGCATCGATCTGGAACGCAAGCGCAGCGACCTCGGCGGCGCCATCGCCCAGGTGGTGCAGGCGTGGGGCGCGCTGTCCACCAAGGACAAGTCGGCGCTGGCCGGCTCGCCGTTCCCGCCGGGCTTCGACCGCGACACGTTGCTGCAGGGCCTCGTGCCCGGCAGCGGCACCAGCGCGCTGGCCGCCGGGCTCACCCGCGTCGGCGACCCCTACGTCTGGGGCGCCACCGGCCCGAGCCAGTTCGACTGCTCCGGCCTAGTCCAATGGGCGTTCAAACAGGTCGGCAAGAACGTGCCGCGCACCAGCTCGCAGCAGGCCACCTACGGCACACCCGTCGCCGAGAAGGATCTACAGCCGGGCGACGTCGTGTTCTTCTACTCCGACATCTCGCACGTCGGCATCTACGCGGGCAACGGACTCATGCTGCACGCCTCCACCTTCGGCGTCCCGGTCGCCGTAGCGCCCATGGGCTCGACACCATTCCATTCGGCTCGGCGATACTGACGTCGTGATCGAGACCCGGCGCACAGCACCGCCCGGATCCTGGGCGAGGCGCGGTTGTGAGCGAGCGTCAGCGAGTGAACCGAGGGCACCGGGCGCGGCCGCGCACGACGGAACCGAGCGCCGGCGAGGCGGAGTCGTGAGTGGCATGCGGCGGCTGCGCGACTGGTGGTCGGCGCGGCGGCGATTCGAATTCTGTCTGACCGTCGGGATGGTGGTGCTGCTGACCGTGGTCTGCCTCGCACTGCTCATGCTGCCGAACTCGGTGCTTCCGAAACTGCGGGCGGCGCAACCGGCCACAGCCGACACTGTCGGGCAGGTCGCGGCCGCTGATCCGCGGCTGGCCGAGGTACGCCGCATCGTCGAACCGTTCGGACCGATTGTCGCCCGCCCGGTGCCGACCGGCGACGGACAGCAGTCCCTGGTGGTCGGTCATCCCGCCCAGCGGATCGAGATCGACATCCTGGAGCGTGAACTCGCCGCCGCCACGACCGCGGTCACCGACGTATGGGGCCAGGACTGGGCACAATCCGCACTGGTGGTCGTCGCATCCTCCCCTTCGGAATTCGCCGCCCTGGTTCGCGCGGGCAGCCTCTTGCCCTCCGAGGTCGCCGCCGCGTCGGTCGCCGACCCGATCGCGCCGGGTACCCGACCCACCGGCCAACGCGTCGTCTTCGGCCCCGACACGGGCCGCCGCCTGGATCCCGAGGGTCTCGCGACCCTGTTGCGCCACGAACTCACCCACATCGCGGCCCGCGCCCAGACCGTCGACGGCGCACCCCTGTGGATGCTGGAGGGCTTCGCCGACTACACCGCCCACCACGGCCGGGGTCATCGCTTCGCCGACGTCGCTCCCACCGTCACCGCACACGCCAGCGCCCGCGACCTTCCACAGGACCTCCCGGCCGACTCCGAATTCTCCGGTCCCGATGCCGCCTTCACCTACGAAAAGGCCTGGTCCGTCTGCGCCTTCGTCGCCGAAAAGTACGACCAGCCCCACCTGGTCCAGCTCTACCATCGAATCGCCGCGGCCAAGCAGGACACCACCGCCGAAGACCGCATCCTGCGCGAAGTCCTCGGCACCACCCGCCCAGACTTCATCACCGACTGGCGCTCCTGGCTCCAAGCCCGAACAACCTGACCCGCCGACCGCCCCACCAACCCGCCCCGAAAACCAACGCCCGCTCACCGCAGCTCCAGCCGGTCGGGGGCGAGTGTTACAAGCACCGTTCACGACCTGGCATCACGGCGGTCGCGCCGACTCGAGAGGGTTGCCGACGCCGCCGACCTGAGGCCTTGCGTCCAAGCGGCCGAGGCACGCGACGCAGTCACGGCTCTTCTTGCCTCCGCACGCGAAAACCGGGAAGCCACAGCCGCGCCCAACCCACCAGAACCGGCCATCCCGCGCGATGCCACCGAACACCATCCACCAGCATGCCTGTGGCGCAGCCCGAAACAACACCAGTCCGCTGCGATCTCCATCGCGTCGAGGTGCGCGAGGCGCGAGATGCTTACCAGCGCCGTACGCGGCCCCTCACCAAGGAGACCGTCGACTTACAGCGGCGCACATCCACTCGCGCGTCCCGCCCAACGCAACCCCGTCGGCCCAACCCCCGGTTCCGAGCGAAGCGAGACCAAGCATTRCCCGTTCGSGGCCCGGCTCGCGTCCGAGCGGCCGCCGCGTCCGCGACGAAGTCGCCAGCGGCGGCCGCTCGGACGCGAGCCACAAGGGGGTCGCGAACACGCCGCGCCGCAGGCGCGGCCAAACAAACACAGTATTTTGTTGCGTATGGCCCGAACTCTGCTGGTTACCAATGATTTCCCGCCGCGGCCGGGCGGTATCCAGTCCTACTTGCAGGCGTTGGCCGGGGAGTTGCCGCCCGACGACCTCGTGGTCTACGCCCCGCGCTGGCGCGGCGACAGTCATCTGAAGTTCGATGCCAAGCAGAAGTTCCAGGTGGTCCGCCATCCCACCACGCTGATGCTGCCGACGCCGCTCGTGCTTCGCCGCGCCGCGCGGCTGCTGCGCAGTGAGCAGTGCGACACGGTCTGGTTCGGCGCTGCGGCGCCGCTCGCGCTGATGTCGCCTGCACTGCGCCGTGCGGGGGCCGAGCGCGTCCTGGCCAGCACGCATGGCCATGAGGTCGGCTGGTCGATGCTGCCCGGCACACGGCAGGCATTGCGCGCCATCGGCGAGCACACCGACATTGTCACTTATGTCAGTCGCTACACCCGTCGACGGTTCGCCTCCGCGTTCGGGCCGAACACGGCGCTGGAGTATTTGCCGCCTGGCGTGGACTCCGAGGTGTTCCGCCCGGACCCGGCGGCACGAGCGGACCTGCGCGACCGTTACGGCCTGGACGACCGCCCGACGATCCTGTGCCTGTCCCGGCTCGTTCCCCGCAAGGGTCAGGACGCGCTGATTCTCGCGATGCGCGACATCCGCGAGCGGGTGAAGGGCGCGGTGCTGGTGATCGCGGGCGGCGGTCCCTTCGAGGAGAAGCTGCGCACGCTGGCGATGGCCGCGGGCGTCACCGACGATGTGGTGTTCACCGGCCGCGTTCCTTCCGGCGAGCTGGCCGCGCATCACACACTGGCCGATGTGTTCGCGATGCCGTGCCGGACCAGGGGCGCGGGTCTGGACGTCGAGGGTTTGGGCATCGTCTACCTGGAGGCGTCCGCGTCCGGTGTTCCGGTGGTGGCAGGCAATTCCGGCGGTGCGCCGGAAACCGTCATCGAGGGTAAGACCGGTCGTGTGGTGGATGGTCGCTCGGTGCAGCAGATTGCCGACGCGCTGGTGGAGATCCTCTCTGATCGGGATGCCGCCGCCCGGATGGGCGTAGCTGGCCGCGCGTTCGTCGAGCAGCAGTGGCGCTGGGACAGCCTGGGCGCGCGCCTGCGACAGCTGCTGATGTGATCTGCGTCGGATCCATTACGCTCAGCGGGGTGAGCAGTATCCAGGTCGCAGATCAGACTTTCGTCGCCGCGCCGGGGGCCGCCGTCGCCGACCTGTTGGCCGGGCCGAACAATTGGCGCCGCTGGTGGCCGGATCTGACCTTGGAGGTCCGGGAAGACCGCGGCGACAAGGGAATCCGCTGGTCGCTGACCGGCGCGCTGACCGGAACCATGGAGGTGTGGCTGGAGCCCTCGCTGGACGGGGTGATCCTGCACTACTTCCTGCACGCCGAGCCGGAGCCCGCACTGCCCGCGGGTAAGCTCGCCGCGGCCAACCGGGCGCGGCGGGTCGCGGGCAAGACGATGTCGTTCGAACTGAAGTCCCGGCTGGAGGCAGGCCGTCCGGCGGGTGTCCCGCCCGCGCAGGTCTCTTGACGCCCCCAGCACCGACGCTGAAAGGAATCGCTGTCCGCATGGCCGACAGGACCCAGAGGTCGATCATCATCGAGGCCCCGTCGCAGCAGGTGATGTCCGTCATCGCCGACCTGGAGTCCTACCCCGAGTGGGTATCGGCGGCGAAATCCGTCGAGGTCCTGGAGGAGGGGCCGGACGGCCAGGCCAAGACCGCGCGGTTCGTGCTCGACGCCGGGGTGGTCAAGGACAGTTATGTCCTGTCCTATGTCTGGCGCGCCGACCAGAAGGCGGTCAGCTGGACATTGCTCAGCGGTGAGCTGCAGAAAGCACAGAACGGCACCTACGAGCTGATCGATCGGCCTGACGGCGGCACGGAAGTCGTCTACACACTGACCGTCGATCTGAACATCCCGATGATCGGCATGTTCAAGCGCAAGGCCGAGAAGGTGATCACCGATACCGCGCTGAACGAACTGAAGAAACGGGTCGAAGGCTGACCGCGCGCGAGACCCGGGTCGAGCTGTTCATCGGCAAGGGTGGGGTCGGCAAGACCACGCTGGCGTGTGCCACGGCTATGTCCGAGGCCAGGTCGGGCCGCCGCGTGCTGGTCGCCTCGCTCGATCAGGCGCATTCGCTGGGCGACGCGCTCGGCTTCCGCTTCCCGCACGATCCGGGCACCGTGGCCGGCGTCGCGACCGTGCTGCCCGGTCTGGACGTGATCGAGATGGATTCGCTCGCGTTGCTCGAGGACCGGTTCCGCGAGGTGGTGCGGTTGATCTCGACCGGTCACGGGCACGATCACGGCATCGATATCGCCGCGCTGGACCCGGCTGAGCTCACCGGGCTTCCCGGTGTGCAGGAACTGCTGATGCTGGTCGAGATCGCCGAGTTCACCGCGGAGCACGACTGGGATCTGATCATCGTCGACTGCCCGCCATCGGCGGACATGCTGCGCATCATCACCGCGCCGGAAACCCTGTTGGGCTATGTCGAGCGGATCTGGCCGCCGCAGGCGCGGGCGATGAGCGCGATCGGCACCGATCTGCGCCGCGCTGTGCTCGCGGCCACGGTCGAACGAAATGTCAAGGCGATCACTGAGGTTCGCGATCTGCTTGCCGACCATCGGCGCACCGGTGCGCGGCTGATCACCGTCGCCGAGCGGATCGCGGTGGCGGAGTCCGAGCGGGTGCGTTCCGCCGCGGCGCTGCTCGGCCTGCGGCTGGATGCCGTGGTGGTGAACAAGGTGCTCCCCGACGCCGCACCGCCCGCGGGTCCGGTCGAGGCCGAAAATCCTGCGGTGCAGTGGTATTCGAACCGGCACCGCGAACAACTGGACGTGATCGCCGAATTGCGGCGCAAGATGCTGGGTATCCCGGTGGTGATCGCACAGCACACCGGGCCGGAGCCGATCGGGCTGAGTCCGCTGGCTGCGCTGTCGTACGCGGTGGACTCGATGCGAAACGTCGGCGACGCAGCGCTTATGCTGAGCGACAATCAAACGGAGGTCGACGTGGGTGCCGGCGAACCGGTGGTTCGATGGGAATCGGGCGCCGGGTTGCAGTCGGTGTACGCCCTACGCATGCACCTGCCGGTGGTCGACGCCGCGACACTGCGCCTTGGCCGAGTGGAGGACGATTTGATCGTGGGAGCGGACGGTGTCCGGCGTCGGGTGCGCCTGGCGCCGGTGTTGCGGCGGTGCGCGGTCGACGGCGCGGAGCTGGACGGCGGACACCTGGTGGTCCGGTTCCGGCCCGACCCGCAAGTCTGGTCGCACGCTTCCGAAGGTCATCGACATGACCGGTGACGCACGCTCGCCGCAGGGCGACGCGACCGCACCGGAAGGCATCGCCGAATTCGTGGAGGAACTGAAGCTGCTGGCCGAGGCGTTACTGGAGCGGGTCGAGCCGGTGCTGCGTCGCGCCGCCGACGGACAGGTCGAATGGTCGAATTGCAGCTGGTGCCCGGTGTGCGCGGCCGCGGCGCTGGTGCGCGGCGAGCATCACGAGTTGCTCGCCGCGGTCGCCGAGCACGGCACCGCGATCGTCACCGTGCTGCGCGAGGCGCTGGCCGGGGTCCCGGTCGAACCGGTGATGCCAACCGGCGCCGACTCGGAAACCGGTGCGCAGCACCGGCACGGCACGCGCGCGGACGCGGACGGCCCCGCCCGTTCCCGTTACGTCGACATCCCCGTGACGACCAAGGCATGACGCACCATATGACCGGTGCGCGATCGCTGACCGTCGGAATCGACGTCGGCGGCACCAACATTCGCGCCTCCGTCATCGATGGCGGCGGCGAAGTGCTCGACACTGTCCAGGCACCGACCCCGCATTCTGCGCGGGCTCTGGAGGATGCGCTCGACCGCGCCGTCCGCGAACTGTGCCGCAGGCACCCGATCGGCGCGGTGGGGCTGGCCGTCGCCGGGTTCATCAATGGCGAACGCTCGTCCGTCCGATTCGCCCCGCACCTGCCCTGGCAGGACACCCCGGTCGCGCAGCGGCTCACCGAGCGTCTCGCGCTGCCCGTGATCTTGGAGCACGATGCCAACGCCGCCGCGTGGGCCGAGTACCGGTTCGGCGCCGCGGCGGGCGGGCACAACGTGGTGCTCATCGCGATCGGCACCGGCATCGGCGCCGCCCTGCTCATCGATGGCCAGCTGTACCGGGGCACACACGGCGTCGCACCGGAACTCGGCCATCTGCAGGTCGTCCCGCAGGGGCGGGCGTGCCCCTGCGGCAAACACGGATGCTGGGAGCGGTACTGCAGCGGAACGGCTCTGGCCGACACCGCGATCGAGATGCTGGCCACCGATCCAGTGCGCTCGGTGCTGGCCGGCGACGTGATGCGCGATCCTGGCTCACTGACCGGACGGCGGGTCGCGGGCGCCGCGCAGGACGGCGACCCGCTCGCGCTGCGGGTGATCGCCGACTTCGCGCGATGGCTCGGGCTGGGGCTCGCCTTCGTCAGCGACATCTTCGATCCGGATCTCGTGGTCATCGCGGGCGGCGTCAGCAGTTCGGCGCCGCTGTTCCTGGACGAGGCGCGAGAGGAGTACGCGCGTGCGGTCACCGGCGCGGGACATCGGCCGCTGGCCCGGATTCGGACCACACAGCTCGGCGAGGGGGCAGCCATGATCGGCGCCGCCGACCTGGCCAGGGCGGCGTTGCCCGAGGGCAGCCGGAAATCCTCGCGGGTGGCGCGATCCAGTCGTTGACAAGGCCTTGGTGGCCTGCGGCGACACGCCGACCGGAGCCATCCCTCGGCGTCTCGGCGGAAGTGTGGTGAGATTCGCCGCAGCGGTTGGATGTGATCTGACACCAGCGGTAAAGTCGGCACTTGACATAGGTGCCCGCTACTATCCCGGTCCCGGGGGAAGGACGTCATGTTCTACTGGCTGCTGAAGTTCGTGCTGCTGGGACCATTCATTCATCTCTACAACCGACCTACGGTCGAGGGTGTCGAGAACATTCCGGCGGACGGGCCGGCAATCATGGCGGGCAATCACCTCTCCTTCGCCGACTGGCTGTTCGCGCCGCTGGTGAGCCCACGGCGAATCAACTACCTGGCGAAGGCCGAGTACTTCAACACGCCGGGCGTCAAGGGCCGGCTCCAGAAGTTCTTCTTCAGCGCCTCTGGTCAGTACCCGATCGACCGTAGCGGCGCCGATGCCGCCGAGGACGCGCTCAACGCGGCCCGCAAGCTGCTCGACGAGGGCCGCCTGGTCGGTCTCTACCCGGAGGGCACCCGCTCCCCCGACGGTCGCCTGTACAAAGGCAAGACCGGGATGGCCCGCCTCGCTCTGGAGACGGGTGTCCCGGTGATCCCGGTCGCCGTCATCGGCACCGACGAGGTCAGCCCGCCCGGCCCCTTCCGCTGGCGCCGCCGCAAGGTGACGGTCAAGTTCGGTGCGCCCATAGACTTTTCCCGCTACGAGGGCATGGGCGGCAACCGCTTCGTCGAGCGTGCCGTCACCGACGAAGTCATGTACGGGCTGATGCGGCTCGGCGGCCAGGAGTATGTCGACGTCTACGCCGCAAGCCTGAAGAAGGGCGTGCCGAGCGGCAGCCGCCCCGAGGCCACGCGCATCCCGGACACCGCCGCGAGCTGACCTCGCTTCCGCGTCTCGGGCGGCATCTTCCGTGCTGACGTCCGGTTCCAGGTCGATCTCCCCTCGGACGGCACCAGGCTGCGACAGAACTCGAAAAGTCGCACGCTGGCGTGCTACTCGACCTCGGTCTGCGGGACGTTGGCCCAGCGGACCGGACCTGTTCATATTGCGTTGAGGTGGCTCGTTCAGGGTTGTCTCATGACTGGTTGGGACTTCGACATCTCCCGGCGCGCCCTGCTACAGGCCTCCGCCCTCGGTCTCGTGGCGGCTCCGGCACCGGCCGCCTGCTCATCCGGCAGCGGCCCCGGCCTTGTTCGGCAACGCCCAGTGCTCACGCACGGCGTCGCCGTGGGCGACCCGCGCAGCGACGGCGTCCTGATCTGGGCGCGCGCCGACCGTCCGGCGAAGCTGATCGTGGAAACCGCCGCCACGGAATCGTTCACCAACGCCAAGCGTTTCACCGGGCCACTGCTCACCCCGGATTCCGACGGCACAGGCCGGGTGCGGGTCAATGGCCTGCCCGCAGGACAGCAGGTGCACTATCGGGTGACGCTGGAGGGCGACGACGGCGCCACCTCCGAACCCGTCACCGGCGTCTTCCGCACCGTGCCCACCGCCGCCTCGGATCTCAGGCTGCAGTGGTCCGGCGATGTCGTCGGCCAGGGCTACGGCATCAACCCGGACCTTGGCGGCATGCGGATCTTCGCCGCCATGGCCGCCCGCGACCCGCACCTGTTCCTGCACTCCGGAGACTCGATTTACGCCGACGGCCCGCTGAAGGAATCGGTGCCCCTACCCGACGGCCGGATCTGGCGCAATGTCGTGAGCGAGGCGAAAAGCGCTGTCGCGCAGACCCTGGACCAGTTTCGCGGAAACTACGCCTACAACCTGACCGACGAGCACTATCGCCGCTTCAACAGCGCGGTCGCTCAGGTCGTGCAGTGGGACGACCACGAGACTGTGAACAACTGGTACCCCGGCGGCCTGGTCGCCGCGTCCAAGGGCTATGCCGAGCGCAGCATGGACACCCTGGCCATCCGGTCCTGGCAGGCCTTCCACGAGTGGATGCCGCTGGAACCCGCGGAAGCGGTAGACGGCCGTCTGTACCGCAAGATCTCCTACGGTCCGCTGCTGGACATCTTCGTGCTGGACATGCGGACTTACAAGGACACCAACGACACCGACAAAGGACCGAACGGTCGCGTATTCGGTGCGGCGCAGACGAAATGGCTGATCGACGGCCTGTGCGAGTCCCGAGCCACCTGGAAGATCATTGCCAACGACTTGCCGCTCGGCCTGATCGTCCAGGACGGTGAACAGCCGAACACCGTCGCGTACGAGGGTCCCGCCAACGGCGACCCCGGCGCACCGTCGGGCCGGGAAAGCGAGATCGCCCAAGTGCTCTCGTCGCTCGCGACGAACAAGGTCGCCAACGTGGTGTGGCTCACCGCAGACGTGCACTACACGGCGGCACACCGCTATTCGCCCGACCGAGCGGCATTCACCGACTTCGACGAGTTCTGGGAGTTCGTCTCCGGTCCGCTGAACGCTGGCGCGTTCGGCCCGAATCCGCTGGACGGCACATTCGGCCCGGAAGCGGTGTTCGTGCACGCGCCGCCGATGCAGAACAGCTCGCCGCTGGATGCTTTTCAACATTTCGGCGAGGTACGAATCGACGGGAAGTCAAGGGAACTGACCGTCGAACTGTGCGACGCGAGCGGATCTGTGCTGTTCAGCAAGCGCCTTGCGCCTGCGTCCCGGTAGCACCGGGATTCGGGTGAGCGTCGCCGGCCGAGCTGTGGTTAGCTTTCGTGCCATGAGCACGCCGCAGATTGTCTCCAACGCCGAGGAATTCCTCCCCCGTGATACCGCCGATGTCGTTCGCACGGTTCGGGATTCACGCGGGCGAACGGAACAATTGATGGTGCGCGGCGGCGAGCTGATCGACGAGGGCCTCACGCTGCCCGCCCAACCGACCGTGGTCTCGCTGCGCCGAATGGACCAGGTGCTGGACATCAACCTCGGTCGGCGCACCGTCCGGGTGCAGGCGGGCGCCAAGCTGTCGGACATCGACCGGAGGCTCGGCGCACACGGGCTCGGCCTGCCCATCGTCGGCGACCACCGCGACATCACCGCGGGCGGTTTCGCCTCGGTCGGCGGCGTCAGCGCGGCCTCGCACAAATACGGCCTGTTCATCGACCAGATCGTCGATCTGGAGTACGTGGACAACGACGGCCGCATCGGCACGTGCGGCCGCACTCACCACACCGAGCGGTTCCAGCGCATCCTCGGCGCGGGCGGGCGCGCGGGCATCATCACCGCGCTCACCCTGGACGCGATCGACATCGACAAGGACCACACCTGGCTGACCACCAACGCCGACCGATTCCTCGACTTCGACTCGTTCGTCGAGCACGCCTACGCCGAAATCGCACAGCCGGGCACATCCGCGCTGCAAGTCGGCCGCTGGGTCGATACCGCCCCGCTGAAGGTGGCGCGCCCGGTCGGCACCGGCCACGTGCAGCTGGGCACCGTACGCTTCGGCCAATGGTCGAGCCTGCACCCCACCGCGCCCACCAGATCGCTGCGGGCCCGGCGTGAGGTCGGGTCCCGGGCCCGGAAATCGCTGGGCGTCATCGCCTCCGCCGCGGGCGGCAAGGCGGGCATGCCGGTCCGCAACGCCGCCGCGGGCGCCGTGCTGTTCGCACCGAAGGTACAGACCCTGCGCGATGCCGAATATCTGGCCGACACGGCGCTCAGCTCGTCCGAGCGTGGACCGGCCTATCGGGTGGGCGTTTTCGCCCCGCTGTCGAGCTATGCGTCGGTGTTCTACCGCCTGCACGATCTGTTCGCTGGACACCGTGAGCGCACCGGCTGCTTCACCGTGATCTCGGCGATGACCTACGGCGTGCGTTCCCGCTACCTGCGCTCGGAATCGGCCGCGCGCGGCCTCTCCTGCGAGGACCACGGACTGATCACCTTCACCTGCCGTTTGCGGCCTGCCGCGGTGCCCTCGGAACTGCTGCGCGACATCGTTTCCGGCATCGACGAGATCTGCCGCTCGGAGAACGCGCTGCGTTACGAAGCTGATTAATTTGCGGCGCCTTCGGCGCCGCGTGTTCGCGGGCTGTGTTCTTTGCCAGCGCCTGCGGCGCTGGGTGTTCGCGGCCCGGCTCGCGTCCGAGCGACCGCCGCTGGCGACTTCGTCGCGGACGCGACGGCCGCTCAGACGCGAGCCGGGCCGCGAACGGGCAATGCTAGGTCTCGCTGCGCTCGAAAACCGCAGTGACGCCAACATAGTTGCGTTGACATCGCCAACCACGGCACACGCCGTCCACCAACGGCCAGCAGCCGGCAACCGGAACCGGAACCAACAACTTCGTCGCGGACACAGCGAACACTCGGATGTCAGCCATGCCGTGAACGGGCAACACGCCCGATCTCACTTCTCGCGGAAATTGCGGTGACCGGGGCGGGTGACCGCGATCAAGGCGCAATTTTCAATTTCCACGGAGGACGGCGAAGCCGCCCTGGGCCGTTCGCTCGAAAAAAGGAGTGACGCCGACCGGTCCCGTTAGAGAGGTAGCTCACCGTCGGCGTTCACCACCGACCAGTAGCGGGCTACCATCACCAACGACCTCGTCACCGACGCATCGACAGCTCAGACACCAGCCGCGCCCACGAACATGTGCCCGAAAGACTCGACACCCTTACAGGGCGATGCGATACCGGCAACATTCCGGAAACCGGACGGGCCCCGAGTCGTTCGACTCGGGGCCCTCTTCACGAACATGACGACTGGTTTCGCAAGAACATGGGTCACTCACCGGGTACGCCCAGAACTAAACCACCTGACGCGGGACCTGAACGCAACTCCCGCATCGCCCAACTGGTACGGCCTGAAGACCCGGAGGAGCGGAACAGCTCAGTGTCGTTCCGGGCCGAGATAGTACTCGAAGACCAGGCCCGCGGCAGCGGACAGGATGCAGACAACGCCGATGCCGATCAACCAGAACTGGAAGAACGCCAGGCCGAGGGCGGTCACCGCGCCAGCGCCGGCCAGCGTGATGGGCCAGAAGCTGCCGGGCGAGAAGAAGCCGAGGTCGCCGGCGCCGTCCACGATCTCGGCGTCCTCGTAGTCCTCCGGGCGGAGGTCGAGACGCCGTGCGACGAAGCGGAAGTACGTGCCGATGATCAGCGACAGACCCGCGGTCAGCACGGTGGCGGTGGTGCCCGCCCACTCGACGCCGGTGCGCGACTGGCCGGTGAAGAACCCGTAGACCACCGCCACGATGATGAAGAACACCGTGAGCAGTTCGAAAATCCGCGCTTCGATCTTCATGTCAGATCAGTTCCTCACTTGCTCTCGGCCGCGGCCGCGCTCTTGATGTCCCGCTTGGTGTTGAACGGCGTGGTAGTGGTGGCGACGGGAGACTCACCGATGGACTCGAGCGCCTCGGCGTTGGTCTTACCCGCCTTGCGCGCGTCCACATACTTGGTGAACTTCTCCGGCGAGACCGCGCGAACCTCGAAGTTCATCATCGAGTGGAAGGTGCCGCACATCTCGGCACAGCGGCCGACGAACGCGCCCTCCTTCTCGATCTTGGTGATCTGGAAGACGTTGTCGGAGTGGTTTTCCTTCGGGTTCGGCATCACGTCGCGCTTGAACAGGAACTCCGGCACCCAGAAGGCGTGGACCACGTCCGCCGCGGCGAGCTGGAACTCGATGACCTTGTTGGTCGGCAGCACCAGGACTGGAATCTCGGAGCTGGAGCCGATCGTCTCGACCTTGTCGTAGTGCAGGTAGGACAGGATGTCGTTCTCCGGCTTGCCGTGCACCGGGCCCGGCTGCGGGTGACCATCCTTGGTCCGCTCCTTGTACTCCTCGAGCTGCTCCTGGTTCGATGTCTCGCGCGTGGTGTCGATGCCGTCGAACTTGTAGCCGTCCTTGAAGTCGACCTCCCGGTAGCCGAACTTCCAGTTCCACTGGAAGGCGGTCACGTCGACGGTGACGTCGGGGTTGTCCACCTTCTCGTGCACGTAGTTCTGCACGACCACGGTGAAGTAGAACAGGACCGCGATGATGACGAACGGGATCGCCGTATAGGTCAGCTCCAGCGGCACGTTGTAGCCGGTCTGCCGCGGGAATTCCGGCGAGTCCGCCTTCTTGCGGTGGAAGGTGACGGTCCAGAAGGTCAGGCCCCAGACCAGCACACCCATCACCAGCGCCGCGATGACCGACCAGGTCCACAGCTCCCGCATCCGGGCGGCCTGCGGCGTGACACCCGAGGGCCAGCCGAACCGTAGCCAAACATTGTCGATCGAGCAGCCCGAGACGAGCAGCGCGGTGATCCCCAAGGACACCGCCAGCCCGGCCCGCCGAAGGATGCGGCCCTGCCGACCCCGGGCGGGTCGTGCCCCGATCTCTTCGCTCGCCTTGTGCGCCACGCTCACGCCTTCCTGGTCGCCACACATTTCGACAGTGCATCGTCGGGGCTGCGATCGGCCCTGACGATGCACTCCTAAGCACGCTTCAGGACGCCCTCGGGGCCGGCACGTCCGCGCACGGGTCGCCTGAGAGAGACCTGAGTACTACGCAGCGTAGACCAAACGAACGGGTCCTTCGTCGTCGGGTCGGATTCGACACCCCGCGATCGCGCCGGGATATCCGTCGGCGGCGCATCCGCCCAGGACGCCGTGTGCGCGACGCGCGGATCCGGTGTGTGCGGCATACTCGGACACGAGATTTCGTCCCCCGCGCTCCGCTCCGTGAGCGCGTACACCGACTGCGAGAAACGAGGTTGCCGGCGCCGTGTGTGGACTGCTCGGATTCCTGACATCTGATGAGGCAGCACCTGGCACGGTGGAGCAGGTCTACGAAGCCTTGCACTGCGTGCGCCACCGGGGCCCGGACGAGCGCGGCACCTGGCACGACGATCACCTGATCGTCGGCTTCAACCGCCTGTCGATCATCGACATCGAGCACTCGCATCAGCCGCTGCGCTGGGGCCCGGCGGAGAACCCCGAGCGCTACGCGCTGACCTTCAACGGCGAGATCTACAACTACCTGGAGCTGCGCACGGAGATCGCCGCCGCGCATGCCGACGAGTTTCCGGGCGGCAAGATCTTCCAGACCGAGGGCGACAGCGAGGCGATTGTCGCGGCGTTTCACTACTGGGGTCCCGAGTCCGTGCGGCGGCTGCGCGGCATGTTCGCGTTCGCGATCTGGGACACCGAGACCGAGGAGTTGTTCCTCGCCCGCGACCTGTTCGGCATCAAACCGCTGTTCCTGGCCAGCGGGCCGGGCGGCACCGCGTTCGGCAGCGAGAAGAAGAGCCTGCTGCAACTGCTGCCCGCACTGCAGCTGAGCGACGCGCTCGACCCGAGGGCGCTGGAGCACTACACGGTGTTGCAATACGTGCCGGAGCCCGAGACGCTGCACAAGGACGTGCGCAGACTCGAATCGGGCAGCTACGCCACCGTGCGGCCGGGACAGGCGCCGACGATCACCCGGTACTTCAGCCCCCAGTTCCGGGTGCGCCCGTTCGCTCCCGGCTCGGCCACGGTGCGCTACCGCGAGATCGCCGAGGCGCTCGAGGATTCCGTGGCCAAGCACATGCGCGCGGACGTCACGGTCGGCTCGTTCCTGTCCGGCGGCATCGACTCCACCGCGGTCGCCGCGCTGGCCATGCGACATAACCCGAAGCTGATCACCTTCACCACCGGATTCGAGCGCGAGGGCTACTCCGAGGTCGACGTGGCAGCCGAGAGCGCGGAGGCGATCGGCGCGCGCCACGTCGTCAAGGTGGTCTCCCCCGCCGAGTTCGCGGCGGCGATTCCCGAAATCGTCTGGTACCTCGACGATCCGGTGGCCGACCCAGCGCTGGTACCGCTCTACTTCGTGGCCAAGGAGGCCCGCAAACACGTCAAGGTGGTGCTCTCCGGCGAAGGCGCGGACGAGCTGTTCGGCGGATACACCATCTATCGGGAACCATTGTCGCTGAAGCCCTTCGAGAAGCTGCCCGGCGGGCTGCGCAGGCTGGCAGGCAAACTGTCGGACCGCATTCCCGAGGGCACCAGAGGCAAGAGCCTGCTGCACCGCGGCTCGCTCACCCTGGAAGAGCGCTACTACGGCAACGCGCGCAGCTTCAACGACGCCCAGTTGCGTGCGGTGCTGCGCGAATTCCGGCCCGAGTGGACCCACCAGGACGTCACCGCTCAGCTGTACGCCCAGTCGCGCGGCTGGGATCCGGTGACTCGCATGCAACACCTGGACCTGTTCACCTGGCTGCGCGGCGACATCCTGGTCAAGGCAGACAAGATGACCATGGCCAACTCACTCGAGCTGCGCGTGCCGTTCCTGGACGCCGAGGTGCTGAAGGTCGCCGAGGGGTTGCCGTTCGACCAGAAGATCACCAGGGAAACCACCAAGTACGCGCTGCGCCGGGCACTGGAAGGCATCGTGCCCCCGCACGTGCTGCATCGCGCAAAGCTCGGCTTCCCGGTTCCGCTGCGGCACTGGCTGCGCGGCACCGAGCTCTACGACTGGGCCCAGCAGCAGGTCGCCGAGTCGCAGACCGACCACCTGTTGAACAAGGGCGCGATCAGCGACATGCTCGTCGCGCACCGGGCCGGGACCTCCGATCACAGCCGCAGGCTGTGGACGCTGCTGGTGTTCATGGTGTGGCACGGCATCTTCGTCGAGGACCGGATCAAGCCGGAGATCCAGGAGCCGACATACCCGGTTTCGCTGTAGCTGGCTGTTCCGCCTCTCCGGGTTTTCAGGCCGTACTGGTCAGGTGGCACGGGATTCACGTGCAGGTCCTGCGTTGGGTGCCGCTCGAGTTCTGGGCGTGCCCGGCGAGTTACCGATGTGCCCCTAAAAGTATATCCGCCGGTCATGGGGCCGACAGTACCGTGTGATCTGCGGCGATTTGCCAACTACTCGTGAAGAATCCGGCCGACGTGTGTCTAGTGTGGTGGCTCATGACGTCGGTTCCACAATGATGATCTTGAAGGCAAGTTGTTCGGGTTCGGCGAGTGGTTTGTCGGGGATGGTGATTCCGGTGTCGGTGAGCCTGTAGGTGATGTAACTAAACTCGGCTGATCGGTGGTCGATGTCCGATGCCAGGCTCGACGGTCGATACGACGCCTCTACACATGCCCGAAGGCGACGTCCATCTGACGTTGGGCTCATGCGCCCATCGAAGCCAACGAGCCCCCTCAGGCCATACCGCCGCACGGCGGTATGGCGAACAAGAACGAAATCCGGACCACGCTGGGATTCCCCACCCTCCACAACGCCGAAAAGGAAGGCGCCCACCGGCTTTGGGCGGTGGTCCGGCTGTTCAGCCCGAATGCGGGGTGGGTCAACACTTATCGGGCCGTCAGCCACATGGCGGCCCGTTCGGCAACTTCAAAAATTTCGGTATCGGGTGAGATAGCCGGGGCGCTGTCCTACCTCCGATGGGAGAGCCGACGCGCGATCCACGACAGTGTGAGATTCATCGCGAGATAGATCAGCACGGTAAGTACGAACAGCGGTACCAGGTATCGGCTTCCGTATAACCCAGCGAGGTTGTTCATCGTATGGCGAATGACCTCGTTGTAACCGACGATGTATCCCAGGGACGTGTCCTTCAGTAGTACCACGAGTTGCGCGATTATGACCGGAAGCATCTGCCGGAATGCCTGCGGAAATTCCACGACCATCCGCGATTGCCATTCGCGCATGCCGATGCTCAGGGCCGCCTCCCGTTGCCCTTTCGGCAGAGCTGACAACCCCGCTCGAAGCGCTTCACCGATCACCGCACCGTTGCACAGCGCCAGACCCGCCACAACTGCCCAGAATGGCCCGCTTTCTGCGACGAGCAGCGTGAAGAGCATGACCAACAGCAGTGGCATGCTGCGGAAGAATTCGATGACTGCGGTGGCACCGGTCGACAACACCCGATTCCTCGAACTGCGACCGAGAGCGAACAATACCCCAAGAATCAGCGCGAGCACGGCGGCTACGGCTGCGGCTTTCAATGTCGCGACAACGCCTTGCCCGATGAAATTCCATACCACAGGATCGAGGAAAATATCCCAGCGGCTGGAGTCCAACAGGCCCGGCACGGTGGTGTCGCTACCCGCTATCCGGTGTGGACGTGACAGGGCGAAAAGTCCAAAGGCCGATCCAGCGAACGCGATGATCGCGGCGGACACCGAGATTCGTTTCGATAGTGACTGTGCCCGGGGCCCGGGTGCATCGAAGAGAACACTTACCCTGCTCACCGGCTCAACCGCCACTTTCTCTCCAGGCGCGCCGCCATGATGCCGAGCGGCGCGGTAATGAGGACGTAGCATGTCGCGACACCGAGCAGGACGGTGAGCACCGAGTCACCGTTCTCGTTGGTCAGCTCTTTGCCTATGGTGAAGAGATCGACGACGAAGAATCCGCCCGCCACGGCCGTGTTCTTCGTGAGCGCGATGAGCACACTGATCAACGGCGGAATCGTCATCGTAAAGGCTTGCGGCAGGATGACGAGCGACACCGACTGCCGGAATCCGAGTCCGATGCTCCGAGCAGCCTCGGCCTGCCCGACAGGCACGCCATTGATTCCCGACCGGATCGCCTCGGCGACGAATGCCGATGTGTAGAACGACAATCCGATTATGGCGAGAACGATGTACGGCAGATTCGATCCGAGGTAGGGCAGGATGATCGCGCAGAAGAAGAGCACGAGCGTCAGTGACGTGTTGCGGAGAATCTCCGTGTAAATGGTAGCGATGGCCCGCAGTGACGGGATGGGAACGATACGCAGCACCGCGATCGCTGTTCCGAGCACGAGGGCCCCGATCGTGGAGGTGGCGAGTAGGGTGAGGGTGACTTCGAGGCCGTCGATGTACCGTGGAAGATTGTCGACAACAGCGTGCACGGCCGGTCCCTTTCAGTAGCGGTCGACCGGCGGCGCCGGCGTATACGGTAGGACGTCGCGCACCGTGGTTTTCCAGGCTCTTTCGTAGGAGCCGTCGGCGGCGGCCTTCTCGAGCACGTCGTTGATCCACTGACGGAATCGAATGTCGTCGTGCGGAAGTCCGACCCCGTACGGCTCGCGGCTGAAAGGCTCACCAACCGTTTTGAACTCGCCGGGATTCTGCGCCACTATTCCGCCGAGAATGACGTTGTCCGTGCTTACCGCGTCGACCCGGCCCGCGCGCAGTGGTTCGAGGCAGGTATTGATGTTGTCGGCGAGGAACACCTTCGCACCCAGGTCCTGGATCTTCTTGGCCGGATTCGATCCTGAGATGGAGCACACGGGCTTCCCAGCGATATCCTGCGGCCCGGTGATCGATTTGTTGTTGGCGCGAACCAGCAACGACTGCCCCGCGATGTAATAAGGCCCGGCAAATGAAACGACCTGCTTGCGTTTGTCGTTGATCGAATAGGTGGCTACCACCAGATCGACTTGATTGCCCTGGATGAACGGCTCGCGATTCGCGGTGACCGTCTCCGTCCATTTGATCTTGTTCGATGGGATGCCCAGCTGACCGGCGATGATCCTGCCGATCTCCACATCGAACCCGACCGGGATGTTTGTTGGTCCGATCAGCCCCAACAGCGGTTGGTCGAACTTCGTCCCGATCGTGATCCGCCCCGCGTTCGCCAGTCGCGCCATCGTGGTGCCGGGCTCGAACCGCGGCGACTGCACGACCTCGACATCCGAGCCGAGCGGGATCCTGGTACAGGAACACAGCAGGGTGATCGCCGAAATCACCACTGCCGCAACGGCAATCTTTTTCAGAGACATGTCCTCAGCCTTCACGCTCGATGCGCCAGGACCTTCGACAGGAAATCTCTGGCTCGCTCGGACCGAGACGAGTCGAGGAAAGTCCGCAGGGGCGCCTTGTTCCACGATCTTCCCGTCCGCCATGAACACCACGCGGTCGGCAGCCCGTCGCGCAAAACCCATCTCGTGGGTGACGACGATCATCGTCATCCCCTCGTTGGCGAGCTCGACCATGACGTCGAGGACCTCGGTCACCATCTCCGGATCGAGGGCACTGGTCGGCTCGTCCATCAGCATCAGCTTGGGGGCAAGTGAGCGCGCGATCGCGACGCGCTGTTGCCTCGAAGTGTTTGTCGACGTTGTCGACGACCAGAGGTCCACCTCGTCGTGCCGGAATCGACTGTGCGTGAATGCATTTGTTCATTCTGAAGGATCCTGCTTTCCTACCCGGGGGCGGACCGACACGGCCAGCGGCTATCGATCGGCTTTTTCTTCGGCGATCGTCACGCCGCCGGCGGCCCAATGGGTATCCGGAACCTCGCGCAGTAGCACACGAATTCGCTCGACGGGCGTTCCGATCGCACGGTTCGTGGCGAGGGTCACCTCTCGGACCAATTCACGCAGCTGGTTTTCGGTACGGCCGGGGCTGAGCGAGATATCGATGATGGGCATGAAAATTCTCCTTACTTCTGGGCACTCGTGGATTACGTTGCAGGGCTTTACCTATGGCTTTCGGTTACGCGCGGCGGGCATCGAGAAACGCGATCGCCTCTTCGTCCACCTCGACCCCCAGCCCCGGTCCGGTGGGCACACGCAGCGCACTGTCGGCTGGCGCGATGACCGGTGAGGTTGATCTGGTGCTTGTACTTCAACGGGCCCATGAGATACGCGGGTACGGCATGGGCGGGCAAGCATCCTGCCAGGTGCAGCCCCGCGGCGTTCGAGAGCCCGAGTTCGACGACGCCGCCGACCATCACCTCGAGACCGTGCGAACGAGCGACACGTGCGGTCCCGAGCGCCCGGGACACACCGCCGAGCTTGGAAAGCCCCCCATTGCTTACCGAGGCGGCCTGTGCCTCGGCGACCACGGGAACATCGCTGGGCGAGCGGATCGATTCGTCGGCTGCCACATCGATGCCGTGCTCATCGGCAAGCACCCGTCGGGCAATGGCGTTTCCTCGATGGTCGTGCGGTGCCACTGGTTATTCGACCAGCCGGACGCCGCATTCCCGGAGCCGAGCGCCCGCGCGAGCGACATCGGTCGTGCTCCGCAGTCCGTTGATGTCGACCAGGAACGGGTGATCAGCGCCGACGCGTTCGCGGGCTGCCTCGATCCGGCGCAGGTCGCCGTCGAGCGAACCCCGCCCGGCGTGGAGCTCGAGCCAACAGAACTCCTTGGCCGCACGCGCCGCCATCTCGGCAACCTTCTCGTGGTCCTCATCCCAGCCGACCGAGCGGTGAACCTCGACCGTTTCGGAGAACCTACCGCCGAGAAGCTCGGAGACCGGAACCTCGGCAGCCTTGCCCGCCAGATCCAGCAGGGCGGAATCGACCGCCGCCATGGCGAAGTCGATTCGATGACTGACCCGCATGATCGTAGCCGTCAACGGCTCGCGCCGAAGTGGGCTGCTGCCGATCAGCACGGGAGCCACGCGCTCGTCGACTACCTGGACGATCGAATCCTGGGTCTCAGCGGTCAGCTGCGGCACAGGACATGCCTCGCCCCAGCCCACGAGGCCGTCGTCTGTGGTGATCTTGACGACTACGGTCGCCGAGACGGTTCGGACGATGTGGGCGAATCGAAACGGCGCCGACAGTTCGGCCCGCAGCGGAATGGCTTCGACATTCGTGATCTTCAACCTGGCTCCTCCGGCGAGATGGTGCGCACCAGATCCGATATTGGGTGACTCAATCTGCGGCCAAGTCAGCTCTTCTTCGTGGACCTGAGTGAGATACCAGACGCGTCCTCGAGCTGCTTGATCGCGAGCAACTGACCGCCGTCACCGTATTCGAGCAGAGCCCGACGATGGATCTGCTCGACCAACGTGGACACCTCCAGTGGTACCCCGACCTCGCGCCCGAGATCGACCGCCAGTCGAATGTCCTTCAAGGCCAGCGCCAGTCGGAAGCACGGCTTGTAGTCGCCCTCGAAGACGTTGTACATGTCATTCTCGAGGACCTTGCTGCTGGCACCGCTGCCGATGAGGGCGTCATGAAGAATGTCGAGATCCACGCCGGCCTTCGTACCGAGTGCGAGCACCTCGGCTCCGGCGACCGCGTGCAGGAAAAACCCCAGATTCAGACACAGCTTCACCGCGTACCCCGCACCCTGCTCGCCGACGTGCAGGATCCGCTCCGGATTGCCCATCGCTTCGAGCAGCGGCCGCGCGGCTTCGAGGTCTTCCTTTTCGCCACCGGCGAACACCTGCAGCGTTCCGGCGGTGGCGCCCGGCACACCCCCGGTCACCGGCGCATCCAGTGCGGACCATCCCGCATTCGCGTGGGCACGCTCGACCCGCTGCATGCAGTCCAGGCTGCTGCTGCTCATATCGATCCAAATCGCGCCCGGCCGCAAAGCTGCGGCCACACCATGCGCACCGAGCATCACCGATTCGATCTCGTCGGGGCCTGGCAGCATGGTGACCAGGAAGTCGGCGTCTTTCGCGACATCTTTCGCGGATTGGGCGGCCTTCGCCCCGACGGCGACCAGCTCCTCAACGATCTCACGCCGGGTGTCGAACACCGTGACGGAGAAGCGGGCGGCAACGTTGCGCGCCATCGGGGCGCCCATCCTTCCGAGCCCGATAAAACCAACTTGCATTTGCCATCGCTCATTTCTGTCGGTGCGGATCATCCAAATTGGATGATCCACTTCGAATAATAGGGTGACCCAACCGTGTGGTCGACAATGCTGCCCTCGTCGCGGCACACTCACCAATACGGTCCGCATCCGATCCAATCCCGTCTCGAGGCTGGACAGATCGGTAGCGAACGAGATTCGGAAATGCCCTTCACCGGAGGGTCCGGACTCGCGACCGGAACGGACGATGACACCGGCCCGCGCCATGCGGGTGGTCAACTCCTCGGAGCTGATCGACATGTCCACCCGGGGGGAACGCATAGAAGGCGCCGGTCTCCAAGGCCGAGTCGGCCATGCCGTGTGGTGGTGCCATCGCCGCTCCCTTGTGCCGCGCGCCCCCCGCGGGTATGACCCGCATCACAGAGTGATGCAGGCAACCGTACATTGGGTCACCCAATATCGCAACAAATCGCCCAAAGTTCCAACACCAAGACGCATTGGTTTGAAAATTGGTCCCACCGACGCAGATAATGCGCATATGAGCACATCGCCCCACGCCAACGGTGGCGGCGCGAAGAACCCGAGGCTGCGTGACCGGGTGGTCGCCGATATCCTGGACCTGACGCGCGGCCTCGACTTGGAACCCGGCCATGCGCTGCCTACCGAACGCGAGCTCGCCGAGCGATTCAAGGTGAGCCGCAACGTCATCCGGCAGTCGTTCAGCATCCTCGAAGAGCGTGGCCTCATCACCTCGAGACAGGGATCGGGCAGGTACCTGCGCACCGTCCCCGGCGGCGCGGCGTCGGCGCATATCGGCCCGGACTCACTGGAAGTCGCGTCGATCGCTGATATCCTCGAGACGCGTTCGATTCTGGAACAGCACACGGTCGTGCTGGCCGCACAGCGCCGAACCGCGGCCGAACTGCGCAAATTGATCAAGCTCGGCTCGCGGCTGCAGACCTGGGACGACAACCTGGACTTCCACGTCGCGCTCGCGGCGGCCACGCACAACTTCATGCTCGAGCGACTGGTGCGCCAGCAGATCGAGTTGAGCGGCCAGCTTCATCAACGCGAAAAGTACAGTGAGGCAAACGAACTCGCACGGATGCGGGCCGAACATGAGAGCATCGTGCACGCCGTCGGGTCACGGGACCCAGATTTGGCCAGACAGCTGATGCGCTCGCACCTGCGCGGTACTCGCCGGACCATCACCAGTGACGATCTCGTCCTCGGTACCGAGGACGACCTTCAGGTCACCTGAGCGGCCGGACAGGGTCGGGCCACCGCAGACTGCGGTGGAAGCACAGGTTTGTTTGCCCCGAGCCTACACTCTCTCCAAAATTGGATCACCCAATGGCTGGATTGGTCACCGCCACTGAGACTCGAGGAGACGGATGGCCAATGGATGCCATCACGTCGGTTCCGACGCCGTACAACGAGCCGATCAAGGGCTACGCGCCAGACTCGGCGGAACGCGAAACCCTGCGGCTGTCGGACGCCGAACTGGCGACCTTGGCGGTGATGCAGGGGCTGCTCGGGTTCACCTCCGAGGCCCGCTGGCTGCGCGGTATGCCCGCATCTGCGGCATCTGCCGCAGCAGCCCGGCTACAACAAGCGGCTGCGCAACGCTGCCGGGCTGCTACAGGCCGCGATCCAGGTGCTGGCCGCCGACACCAGCCTATGGACCGACGACGTGCGGGTGGCTGACTCCACACCGGTGGAATGCGGCCGGTCGAAACCGACCGTGTAGTGTTCGGACCTGGCCGGATGGGCCGAGTACGGGTACTGCGCCTCGCATTCGCGCCATTTCTGGGGCCTGCGGCTGCACCTGATCGCCCTCTGGGCGGCCTGCCGATCAGGGTCGCGCTCACCGGCGCGAAAGCCGATCAACGACAGACCTTGCTCGGTATCCTGACCGCCGACCCGGACCTGGTCGCCCAGCGGCCGGGCCAGACCCTGATCTGCGACAAGAACTACTTCGGCGCCGGATTCGAGACCGAGCTCGCCGAGGTCGGGATCGCGCTGCTGCGCCCAGCCCGCAAAGGCGAGGCCGAACGCCCGGGCAGCACACTGTTCAAACCCCTGCGGCAAACCATCGAATCGATCAACCAGACCTGCAAAGCCCAGCTCGACCTCGAACGCCACGGCGGAAGGACCCCGGCCGGGCTGATCGTCCGCGTCCTGCAACGCATTCTCGCCCTCAGCGCCGCCATCTGGCACAACGACCACACCGGCGCACCCGTACACCGATCACTCACCGCCTACGACCCGTTGGAATCGATCGTCTGGAAACACGTCGGCCGGATTCTTTACGAGTAGATGGCAAATGGCCGCAGAACACACGGTACTGTCGGCGGATACGTGTTTAGGGGGCACATTGGTAACTCACCGGGTACACCCAGAACTTACGGGGCACCAGACGTAGGACCTGAACGCAAATCCTGCGCCACCTGACTGGTACGGCCTGAAAACCCGGAGAGGCGGAACAGTTAGAGCAGGGGTTTGATGTCCGCGGCAGCCTCGGGGCCGTAGGCGGCGGTCAGGCGCTCGAGCGCGGTTTCCTTGTTCAGCGTCCACTCCTGGGTGCCCATTGTCTCCAGCACGAGCACAGCGATCAGCGAGCCGAGCTGGGCGGAACGCTCCAAGCTCAGGCCGGCTGTGTGGCCGGTGAGAAAACCCGCGCGGAACGCGTCACCGACGCCGGTCGGCTCCACCTTCTCGGTCTCGGGAACCACGCCGACGGTCACCTCCGTGCCGTCCCGGTCGATGATCCGCACGCCGTCCGCGCCGAGTGTGGTGACGCGGATGCCGACCTTTTCAGCGACCTCTTCCTCGCTCAGGCCGGTCTTCTGCAGCAGCAGCGCCCACTCGTACTTGTTCGTGAAAAGATATGCGGCACCGTCGATCAGCTGCACGGACTGGTCGCCGTCGAGGCGGGCCAGCTGCTGGGAGGGGTCGGCGGCGAACGGGATGCCGAGTTCGCGGCACTCGGCGGTGTGCCGCAGCATCGCCTCCGGATCGTTCGCGCCGATCAAGACGAGGCCGAGCTTCCGCGTCTCGGCGAGCTGAGCGATCGAAACGTCGCGCGCCTCACTCATCGCACCAGGGTAGAACGACGCGAGCTGAGCCATGTCGTCGTCGGTGGTGCAAACGAAACGGGCGGTGTGCGCCCGCTCGGAGACCAGGACGCCGGAGCAGTCGACGCCGTGCGATTCCAGCCAGTCGCGGTATTCGGCGAAATCGGCGCCGACGGCGCCGACCAGCAGGGGCGTGCGGTTCAGCAAGCCCATGGCGTAGACGATGTTTCCACCGACGCCTCCGCGGCGGATCTGCAGATCATCGACAAGGAAGCTCAGCGAGACGTGGTCGAGCTGATCTGCCAGCAGTACGTCGGCGAACCGTCCGGGAAAACGCATGAGATGGTCGGTCGCAATGGACGCGGAAACGGCGATGGACACGTGGCTGAGCCCTTCAAAAGTAGGCGGCAGGCGGTCTGGACCGGGACGCGAGTCCCGGTCTCACCGTAACTGATCCGCTGTTCCGCCTCTCCGGGTATTCAGGCCGTACTAGTCGAGTGACGCAAGATTTGGTTTCAGGTCCTGCGTCTGGTGCCGCTCGAGTTTTGGGCGTACCCGGTGAGTTACCCATGTCCTTGCGATATCAGTCGTTCCGTTCGGAAGTCATTCCGTTCGGACTTGTTCATCGCGGCTGGGCGGGGAAATCAGTTGAAGGAGTCGCCGCAGGCGCAGGAGCCGGTGGCGTTCGGGTTGTCGATGGTGAAACCCTGCTTCTCGATCGTGTCGACGAAGTCGATCGAGGCGCCCTGCACGTACGGAGCGCTCATACGGTCGACGGCCAGCGTCACGCCACCGAAATCGACGATCAGGTCACCGTCCAGCGAGCGGTCGTCGAAGAACAGCTGGTAGCGCAGTCCGGCACAACCACCCGGCTGCACCGCGATCCGCAGCGCCAGGTCGTCGCGCCCCTCCTGATCCAGCAGCGCCTTCGCCTTCGCGGCGGCGGCGTCGGTCAGAGTCACACCGTGGGTGGTGGCGGTCTCGTTCTGCACAGTCATGAACTCTCCTCGAGGAACCCTTGGTCAACCCGTGGCAGCGCACGGGTCGTGTTGGTCAACACCACTCGGCAGGCTGCTATTCCCCCATCTTGCCATCACCCGGGCCGCTGTGGCAGGCGACCTCCGTGACTGCGCACACTCCCGGCGAATCGGACCGCGTTTCACACCGCATAGTCGATCGAATAGCCTGGTCGCTGTGAAATTGTTCCGTCGCGGCGAGTCCAGCACCACCGACGCGACCGCCGAATCGACGGCGGTCGCGGATGGCGGCTCGGCCGCGGGTTCCACTCGGACGTCGGCCACAGCCACCGCGGGCAAGGGCCGTCCCACCCCGAAACGCCGTGACGCACAAGGCAAGCGCCGCGGCCCCGTAGCCCCCGCTCCACTCACCGCGAAGGAGGCCCGCGCCCGGCGCAAGGCCACCCGCGGCAGCAGGCAGGAGCGCAAGGCGGCATCGGCCGAACGGCGCGCGGCCGCCCAGGATCGGCGGGCTCGCATGCTCGCGGGCGAAGACAAATACCTGCTACCGCGCGACCAGGGGCCGGTGCGAGCGTTCGTCCGCGACATCGTGGACGCCCGTCGCAACCTGGTCGGCCTGTTCATGCCGATGGCGTTGGTGCTGATCCTGTCGATGTTCGTCGCGCCTGCGCTGCAGACCATCGTGACGCTGGCCATGCTGGTGATGATGGCGTTCATGATCGTGGAGGGCGTCCTGCTCGGCCGGATCGTGAACAGCCGGGTCAGGGAGCGTTTCCCGGACAGCACCGACACCGGATACCGGCTCGGCTGGTACGCCTTCGTTCGCGCCTCCCAGATCCGCAAAATGCGCGCTCCGAAGCCGCGGGTCGGGCCCGGGGACAGTGTTTGATCTGCAGCGCCTGCGGCGCTGTGTTCGCGGCCCTGATGGGGTGAGAGCGGGTTGGTGGGTAAGGCCGACCCGCTAGGCGTGGCGGCCAGTTGGTGAGCCTTCTTCGGTCTTTCAGGCTGCGAATGTTGCCCCCACTCTCGTCTGGCACGGATGGACGCGTTGCTATGAGCGGGGCCGTAGCCGTTCGGTCTCGGTCATCGATGGGCGTTTCGGCCGAGCATGGCCGTCAGCTCGGCCCGCATGCGCTGGGCATCGCGGTCGACGACATCGGATGAGCCTGCCCTGCCGGTGCCGTATCCCACCAGCGCCGCGAAGGCCACGATGACCGCCAGGAAAACAAGGAAAGTAAGCATGGCGGTAATTTTTCGCTCGGTGATTTACCGCCGAAAGTGGCTGCGCTGACAGTGTTCGTAAAAATTCGGCCAGTAGACTGCCTGCATGCTGTCGAAGGTCGCCGTGGTGCTGTCCGAGCGGATGGCCATGTTCGAGTTCGGGGTCATCTGTGAGGTTTTCGGTCTCGACCGGACCGCCGACGGACTGCCCGGCTTCGACTTCCGGGTCTGCGGGGCAGAGCCGGGCACCCCGCTGCACTCGACCAGTCCTGGAATCACCGTCACACCCGAATACGGGCTCGCGGAGCTGGCGGCGGCCGACCTGGTCGCGATCCCGGCCGCTGCGACAGGCACGGAATTCGATCCACGGGTCGTCGGGGCGGTCCATGACGCGGCAACGGCCGGTGCGACCGTGCTCACCGTCTGCTCCGGGGCCTTCCTGGCCGGCGCAGCCGGGCTGCTCAACGGGCGAAAATGCACCACGCATTGGCGTTACGTCGAGAAACTCGCCGCCGAGTACCCCGAGGCCACCGTCGATCCCGACGTCCTGTTCGTCGACGAAGGCAACCTGATCACCAGCGCGGGCACCGCCGCGGGCATCGACGCCTGCCTGCATCTGGTGCGGCGCGAACTCGGCAGCAGCGTCGCCAACGCGATCGCGCGGCGCATGGTGGTGCCACCCCAGCGCGACGGCGGGCAACGTCAGTTCATCGAACGCCCGGTCGCCGCCTGCACCTCCGACAGCCTCACCCCGACCCTGGCGTGGATGAACGAACACCTCGACCTCTCACACACCATCGAGGAACTTGCCACCCGCTCCACCATGTCCACCCGCACCTTCGCCCGTCGCTTCACAGCCGAAACCGGAACCACCCCGGTGAAATGGCTCACCAACCAGCGCGTGCTGCTGGCAAAGCAACTCCTCGAGGAAACCGACCTCGGCCTGGAACGCATCGCCGCCCGCTCCGGCTTCGGCTCCGGTGCCCTGCTACGCCACCACTTCCAACGCCTCGTCGGCATCGCTCCCACCGAATATCGCCGCCGCTTCGGCGGGAATACGGACGCGGGGCAGGAGGCGTCGGCGTAGTCGTTGCGGTGCGTGATGGCCGTGGGTGGTGTGCGGCGCGCGGCGAGGGCCACGGTCGACACATCGCGGACGGATGGCTGGCGCCCGCCGATTGATACGGTGCACCGGTGCCGCACAGTTCCTCGTCCGCATCCGCGCATCGCATACTCGTTCTCGGCGGCGCGCGATCCGGTAAGTCGGCGTTTGCGGAGGAGCTCGCAGCCCAGGGGCGCGGCCCGGTCCGCTATCTCGCCACCGCCGCACCCGAGCCGGCGGACCTCGATTTCGCCGAGCGGATCGCCAAACACCGCAGCCGTCGACCCGGAAGCTGGTCGACCATCGAAAGCGCCGACCCCGCAACGGTTCTCACCGCACCGACGTTGCCATCGAACCCCCCGGACAGCACGCTCATCGATGACATCGGCACCTGGCTCACGGCCCGCATCGACGCACGCGCGGCGTGGGACGCACCGCGTGGCACGATTTTCTCCGACACCGATGCCCTGGTCGCGGCCGTCGCCGCCTACCCTTACCGCCTCGTGATCGTGACCCCGGAAGTCGGTATGGGCGTTATCCCGGCGACCCGCTCGGGCCGTCTGTTCCGCGACGAAATCGGCTCTCTCAACCAGCGTTTGGCCCAGGTCTGCGACGAGGCGTACCTCGTCGTCGCGGGCCTACCTCTGCGCTTGAAGTAGCGCGGCCCCGCGGGGGTGTGCGGAAGCCCCCCGGTGGAGGGCCACCGGGAGCCCGGAAATGGCAAGATTGGGCGGCGTAGTCGGCGGGAACCGCCATGACCGGAAGGGCTCGACAGTGACTCACGGATTTGGACCGGTAGCGCCCCCGGACACACAGTTTCGTGTGGTGGCCGAGCAGCGGCAGGCGCAGCTGACCAAACCCGGCGGGGCGCTCGGCCGGTTGGAGGAACTCGGCAACTGGGTGGCGGCGTGCCAGGGTGCCTGCCCGCCGAAGCAGTTCGAGCGCGCCAGGGTCGTGGTGTTCGCCGGTGACCACGGCGTCGCACGGCACGGGGTTTCGGCGTATCCGAGCGAGGTCACCGCGCAGATGGTCGCGAACTTTCTCGGTGGCGGCGCCGCGGTGAACATCCTCGCGGCGGTGGCAGGAGCGACGGTCCGGGTCGCGGACATCTCCGTCGACGCCGACACCGACCCGCAGGTGTCGAAGCACAAGGTACGCCGTTCCAGCGGAGCGATCGACCGCGAGGACGCGCTCACCGCCGAGGAAATCCAGGCGGCGCTCGCCGCAGGCCGCGCCATCGCCGACGAGGAGATCGACGCGGGTGCCGACCTGCTGATCGCAGGCGACATGGGCATCGGCAACACCACTCCCGCCACCGTGCTCGTCGCTACCCTCACCGACACCGAACCCGTCGCCGCCGTCGGGCGCGGCACCGGCATCGACGACGCGGGCTGGGCTCGCAAGGTCGCCGCCATCCGGGACGCGATGCGCCGCGCCCGTCCGGCCGTCAAGGACCCGGTCGAACTCCTCCGTATCGCCGCAGGCGCCGACTTCGCCGCGATGGCCGCCTTCCTCGCCCAGGCCGCTACCCGGCGCACCCCGGTCATCCTCGACGGCGTAGTCGTCACGGCCGCGGCGATGGTCGCCGAAGACCTGGCAGCAGGCGCGAGCGCCTGGTGGCTGGCGGGCCACCGCTCGACCGAACCGGCCCACACCCTCGCACTGAAACATCTGCGCCTCGACCCCCTACTCGACCTGAACCTGCGCCTCGGCGAAGGTTCAGGCGCCCTCACCGCCCTCCCGGTCCTGCGTTCGGCAGTCGCGATCCTCGCCGAGATGTCCACCTTCGCCGACGCCGGAGTCAGCACTGCCGACGCCGAACCGGTACGCACCACACTGGACCTGCGCAAGTGAACTGTTCTCGGCCCGCTGGGACGCAACCACGGGACACCGTCATCACCTGCCACACCTCCTCGGCGACAACACCTGACCACCCCGACACCCGGTCGCGTCCGGTCAGCTGGACACTCAGCCAGACCGATGCGGCGTCCCCGCTCAGTTTCCCCGACGCACGATGGCAGCCGATCCCGAAGCGGATCTTTCGTGGCAGGCGCGAGGCCGCGGGCTTCAGAGGAGGTTGTTCGATATGACCGGAGTACTCCTGGCGTTCTCGTGGCTGACCGTGCTGCCCGTGCCCGCGCCGAATGACGTCGATCGGGCGATGGTGGGGCGGGCGATCAGTGCGACGCCGGTCGTCGGCGCGCTGCTCGGGGCGGGTGCCGCGGGTTTGTTGTGGCTGCTGGCCTGGGACGGTGCGACTGCTCCGCTGGCCGGTCTGCTGGTAGTCGGCGCGCTGGCGTTGGTCACCCGGGGAATGCATCTGGACGGTCTCGCCGACACCTTGGATGGGCTCGGCAGCTACGGGCCGCCTGAGCGGGCCAGGCAGATCATGAAAAGTGGCGGCTCAGGGCCGTTCGGTGTCGCGGCGATCGTGTTCACCATTGGGATACAAGCCTTCTCGTTCGCGGCTCTCGCCAACTCGGACCGGTGGCTCGCGGTAGCCCTCGCGGTCACAACCGGCCGTGTGGTCGTAGTCATCGCCTGCCGGGGCATCGCCGCCGCCCCCGGCACCAGCTTCGGCGTCCTCGTCGCGGGCACCCAATCGACACTCACGGCCGCATTCTGGTCCGTCGCCGCCGTCGCCCTCGCAGTACTGGCCGTCCCCGGCCGCTCCTGGCAGGGCCCCCTTGCCGTCCTTCTCGCCCTCGCCGCCTCGATGGTCCTCGTGCATCACTGCGTCCGTCGTTTGGGCGGACTTTCCGGCGACCTCCTCGGCGCCGCCCTCGAAACATCGGTGGCTGTCGCGGCAGCAGTGCTGTCCCTCACCGTCTAGCCAGCCTCACCGGAAATTTTCCGGCCGTGCCGCGCGGATCATCCGAGTCGGGCAATAAGGTGGGCGGTATGCCTTCTGAGCGCCTGTATTTTCGCCAACTGTTGTCGGGACGCGACTACGCCGTGGGCGATCCGATCGCGACGCAGATGCGCAACTTCGCGTACCTGATCGGCGATCGGGAGACTGGCGAGTGCGTGGTGGTCGATCCGGCGTACGCGGCGGGCGACCTCGTGGATATCGCCGAAGGAGACGGTCTACGGCTGGCTGGTGTCCTCGCGACCCACCACCACCCCGACCATGTGGGCGGCACGATGCTCGGCTTCACCCTCCGGGGCGTGCGCGAGTTACTCGAAAAGACAAGTGTCCCAGTGCATGTCAACGCCGAGGAGGTGCCGTGGGTGGCCAACGTCACCGGCATCGCCGAGAGCGAGCTGACCGGTCATGAGCACGGTGACAAAGTCACCGTCGGCGCTTTCGACATCGAGCTCTTACACACGCCAGGACACACTCCGGGTAGCCAGTGCTTCCTGTTCGACAACCGTCTGATCGCGGGCGACACCCTGTTCGTCGACGGATGCGGCCGCACCGATTTCCCTGGTGGCGACTCGGACGAAATGTTCCGCAGCCTGCGCTACCTCGCGGCGCTCGCCGACGACCTGGTGATCTACCCGGGTCACTGGTACTCGCAGGAACCGAACGCCGCGCTGTCCACTGTCCGGGACAACAACTACGTCATGCGCCCGCAGACCCTCGACCAGTGGCACATGCTCATGCCGGGCTGAGTCACATCCCGCGCATCCACCCGTGGATATCGGCGAAGGTGCCGCGCTGGATGCCGGTGAGCGTGTCGCGCAGGGCCATGGTGACCTCGCCGGGCTCACCGCCGCCGATCGTGAACTCGCTCTCGCCGGAACGGACCCAGCCGACCGGCGTGATCACCGCAGCGGTGCCGCACGCGAAAACCTCGGTGAGCTCACCGGATTCGGCGCCCTTTCGCCACTCCTCCACCGAGATCTTGCGCTGCTCGACGGGGAAGCCGGAATCGGCGGCAAGGGTCAGCAGCGAGTCCCGCGTGATGCCCGGCAGCAAGGAGCCGGACAGCTCCGGAGTTACCAGCCGTGCCTCGGAGCCGGAGCCGAAGACGAAGAACAGGTTGTTGGTGCCCATCTCCTCGACGTAGCGGCGCTCACACGCGTCCAACCACACGACCTGATCGCATCCCTGCGCCGAGGCCTCGGCTTGGGCGAGCAAAGAAGCGGCGTAGTTGCCCGCGACCTTGGCCTCACCGGTACCGCCGGGCGCCGCCCGCACGTACTCGGTGGACAGCCAAACCCGCACCGGCTTCACACCGCGGGGGAAGTACGCACCCGCCGGGGAACCCAGCAGCAGGTACTTGTACGACGCGGCGGGCTTCACACCCAACCCGGCCTCGGTCGCGAACATGAACGGCCGCAGGTACAGCGATTCCTCGCCGCCCGCCGCGGGCACCCAGTCCCGGTCCACGTCGAGCAGTTGGCGCACCGACTCGATGAACAGTTCCTCCGGCAGCTCCGCCATCGCCATGCGGCGGGCCGACTTGCGGAAACGCGTGGCGTTCGCGTCGATACGGAAGCAGGAGACGCTGCCATCGCTCTGGCGGTAGGCCTTCAAACCCTCGAAGATGGCCTGGCCGTAGTGGAACACCATCGTCGCCGGGTCCAGGGCCAGCGGGCCGTACGGCTCCACACGCGCGTTGGTCCACGCACCGTCGGTGTAATCGATCGACACCATATGGTCGGTGAAGAATCGTCCGAACCCGGGCGCCGTCAGTACCTCTTGTCGCCGCTGCGCCGGGACGGGCGCGGGATGCGGGACATGGGTGAACTGTGCGGCAATGGTCATGCCGATGATCCTATCCGGGAGCGATTTTCCGGTTACGCCCGTGGTCCGGCCCATGGCCGGTGGCCTCCCGCACACCACACCGCACTGCGCGCAGCTACTTGGTGTTCGTCTGCACGAACGGTGGGCGGATGATCTTGCAGCGCAACCGGCGGCCGCGCACGTCGACCTCGACCTCGACTCCGGGCGCTATGTCCGCGTCGGTATCGAGCAGAGCCAGCGCGATACCGACTTTCAGCGTGGGCGAGAACGTGCCAGACGTGGTTTCACCGACCGGCTTGCCGGCGCGGAGCACGGTCTGTCCCTGGCGGAGTACGCCACGATCAAGGGCTTCGAGTCCCAGCAAGAGTCGGCGCGGTCCGGCCGACTTCTCCTGCTCGAGTGCCGCTTTGCCCCAGAATTCCGGCTTCTTCCAG
Source organism: Nocardia sp. 2TAF39 (assembly GCF_052114905.1). Taxonomy (NCBI): domain Bacteria; kingdom Bacillati; phylum Actinomycetota; class Actinomycetes; order Mycobacteriales; family Nocardiaceae; genus Nocardia; species Nocardia sp. 2TAF39. The sequence goes on along the minus strand of NZ_JBFRFQ010000041.1, from coordinate 29,993 downwards.
CCGACCGCCCAACCACAGCGCGCCTGCACCGGGGAAATCTCCGGCGACAGTTCGTGCCCGTGCAGCGGGTAACCCATTTCGGTGCGCAGCGTGTCACGGGCGCCCAGGCCGGCAACCTGGCCGTCGGCCGCGCGCACCTGCTCGACCAGGGCGCGGAACAGCGGTTCGGCGTCGTCCCAACGGGGCAGCAGTTCGTAGCCGTGCTCTCCGGTGTACCCGGTGCGGCACACCCGGACCGGGTGGCCGTCCCATTCGGCATCGGCGTAAGCCATGTACTCGAGCTCGGTGGGCAGGCCGAGCGCGGTCAGCACCCCGGTCGAGCGGACGCCCTGGACCGCGAACACGGCGTAGTCGCGGTGCTCGTCCGTCACGGTGACACCCTCGGGCGCGTCCTTCTGCAACTCCGCGACGACGGCAGCGGTGTTGGCGGCGTTCGGCACGAGAAAGATCTCCTCGTCGCTCACGTAGTAGGCGATCAGGTCGTCGATCACTCCTCCGTCCGGCGCGCAGCACAGCGTGTACTGCGCCTTGCCGGGCCTGATCCGGCCGAGATCATTGGTGAGCGCGGAGTTCACGAACGCCATCGCCCCAGCCCCGAGCACTGTCGCCTTCCCGAGGTGGCTGACATCGAACAGCCCGACCGTGGCGCGAACCGCCTGATGCTCAGCGACTGTCCCCGCATAGGACACGGGCATCTCCCACCCACCGAAGGGCGCGAACGTCGCACCCAACTCGACATGAACGGCGTGAATAGGTCCTCGCAGCAGATCGGTCACCCGCCGAGCTTATCCGGGAACGCGCAGCCGTCGGCCTGATCCTCGCCTGGTAGGCCCGCACACTGGCCTGCCAGCACCGAGCCCTGGGCAACCGGATCCTGATGCACCGCCGCCTCGACGAACACGAACGTCCGCGGCACGCAACGCTCGAGTCTTCAGCTGTGTTGCACCGCCGGTTGAAACCTGGTCGCGATCAGTCGCACCCATGTGCCACTCAACGGGCGGCCCCAGGGCGGAACCACATGGGGATGAGGGTTGGGCCATTTTCCGGAAGTGTGTGGGTCGCTCCGGTCCGGGTGAAGCCGGAGCGGGTGTACAGGCTGGCGGATCGTTCGGTGCTCGCTTCGAGGAAGACCGGGATGCCCGTTTCGGAGGCGGCTCGCAGCCGGTGCGTGAGGATCGCGGCACCTGCGCCTTTGCCGCGATGCTCCGGCATCGTGACGATCACTTGCAGATATTGGTGCGGGAATTCACGAGGGTGTTCGCGGGCGAGCAGTTCGGTCACGAACGCCGCGCGACGCAGCGGGCGCACGGCGGGTGTCTTCTCGGCCAGTGCCCGCGCCTCGACGGCCTCCCCGGTGAACCGCTCCACCGAGGTGACGTGTTGCCAGATCGACACGGACCACATGTCCTCATCCGCCCCAGCGACCCAGATCTCGTCGTCCCGCAGTGCGCGGTCGACCAGGCCCGGCACGAACGCGGTCCGGAAGCCCGCGTCCGGCTGCCCCTCCAGCACCCACACCGTCACCACCTCGTCCACGCTGGCCGCGCAGAACGCCTCGATGAGCGCGTCGCGGTCCCGGGTACTCGCCTGCCGAGTGGTGAGCTGCATCCGCCAACCCTTTCGATGTGAACAGCGTGTGTGATTGTCAATCTAGGGATGTCACAGCCCACTTGCTAGTATTTCGTCACACCTATTCGTGTGTCGAAATGAGAGCGTCTGATGACGTGCGAGATGTGCCGGAACGAGCTCGCCCAACCCACACGCGGCCGCAAACGCAAGTACTGTTCCCGGTCCTGCCAAGCGCGCGCCTACCGTGCCCGCCGCGACGACGCACCACCCACTCGCCGCACCACGCGGCCGACGCGGCTCACCAGAGTCGCCATCACACGCGCCGCCGTCGACCTGGCCGACCGCGATGGCATCGACGGTCTGACCATGCGCCGCCTGGCCAGCGTGCTCGGCATCGCGACGGCCGGCCTCTACCGCCACTTCCCCGACCGGGAAGCATTGCTGGCGAGCATGGCCGAGCTGGTGCTCGACGAAATTCCCCCGCCTCCGCCTCGCTGCTCCAGCTGGCGCCCGCGGCTGCGACACGAGGCAGGCGAGGAGTGGCGCCTCTACCGCAGGCACCCGTGGATGTTGCCCCTCCTGGCCCGAACCCGTCCGCCCCTCGGCCCCGCGTTGCTGGACATCCTCGAACGCAACTTCACCGCCCTCGACCACCCCGACCTGTCCAGGCAGACCGCGTTCGCGATCTACCTGTCGCTGTCCGGCCTGGTTCAGGGTCTGGCGCTGCTGTGGAGTTCCGAAGGCACCGACCGCCTCGGCAATCCGCAATCCCACGCGGAATCGGCCGCGCGGCGTCACGACCTGACCGAGCTGCTCGACCCGGCGACCCGCCCGGTCCTGCACCGTTTCTTCACCACCGACCCGGCCGGCCTCGACCTGGACTTCGACGACCTCCTCGACGTCGGCGTGGAACTGCTGCTGGACGGCGTCGCGGTGCGGCACCTGGAACCGACCGAATAGCCTGGGCCCATGACCGCTGTTGCAGATCGCTCGCTCGGACCGGAACTGGCACGCACCGAGACCATCGGCGCGGACACCGATGTGCTCGTCGTCGGGTTGACATCGTCGGAGGACGGACCCGCCATCGTGCCAGAGGACCTGTTCGGCGACGTGCTCACCGCCGAGGTGCGCGCGGAGCTGCTCGACCAGCTCGGCGCGGTCGGCGCGAAGGGCAAGGCCGAAGAGCTGACCCGGATTCCGGCCCCGGCGGGATTGGACGGGGTGTCCAGCGTGCTCGCCGTGGGGCTCGGCGCCGCCGACAAGGCCGATGCCGAGCAGATCCGCCGCTCGGCAGGGGTGGCCGCCCGCGCGCTGTCGGGTACCGAACTGGTGGTGACCACGCTGTCGGGCCTGGATCTCGGCGCCGCTGTGGAGGGCTTCTACCTGGGCGCCTACTCGTTCACGCCGTTCAGGTCGGACAAGTCCGCGCCCAAGCCGGACGAACGCCCCGTGGCCCGCGTCGAGTTCCTCGTGCCCGAGCCGGGATTCGGCGAGGAGGTGTTCTTCCGCGCTCAGCTGACGGCCGAAGCCGTCGCCACCGCGCGCGATTTCGTGAACACACCGCCCAGCCACCTGTTCCCCGCCGAGTTCGCTTCCCGAGCGGAGAAACTCGCCGAGGCCGCGGGTCTCACCGTCGAGGTGCTCGACGAAAAGGCACTGGAAGCACGCGGTTACGGCGGCGTACTCGGCGTCGGCAAGGGCTCCTCGCGTCCGCCGCGCCTGATCCGGATCAGCTACGCGGGCGGGCCCAAGAAGGTCGCGTTGGTCGGCAAGGGTATTACCTTCGACACCGGCGGCATCTCCATCAAGCCCGCGGCGAACATGGAAAACATGACCTCGGACATGGCCGGTGCGGCCGCAGTGATCGCCACCACGCTGCTCGCCGCACGACTGAGCCTGCCGATCACCGTCACCGCGACGGTTCCGATGGCCGAGAACATGCCCTCGGCCACCGCGCAGCGCCCCGGGGACGTACTCACCCAGTACGGCGGAACCACCGTCGAGGTGCTCAACACCGACGCCGAGGGCCGTCTGATCCTGGCCGACGCGATCGTCCGCGCGGCCGAGGACGACCCCGACTACCTCATCGACGTGGCCACGCTGACCGGCGCGCAGATGGTCGCGCTCGGCACCCGCACACCCGGCGTGATGGGCACCGACGAGTTCCGCGACCGGGTCGCCCGCATCTCCCGCGACGTCGGCGAGAACGGGTGGGCCATGCCGCTTCCCAGCGAGCTGCGCGCCGATCTGAACTCCAAGATCGCCGACCTGGCCAACGTCGCGCCACACCGCTGGGGCGGCATGCTCTCGGCGGGCTTGTTCCTCCAGGAGTTCGTCCCGGACGGCGTGCAGTGGGCGCATCTCGACGTCGCGGGCCCGGCCTACAACACCGGCGGCCCGTTCGGCTACATCGGCAAGGGCGGCACCGGCGTGCCGGTCCGAACACTCATCACGGTGATCGAGGACATCGCCGCCGAGTGAACCGCGGGGGCGTCGTCGCTCGGACGGCGCCCCTACATTTCGCGCAATTCCTCTTCCAACGCCCGCTGCCGCTGCACGCGCTTGCGGGCGTCGTAGTCGCGCATCCGCTGCGGATACCCGGTCTTGCGCACGTCGTAAACGGGGATTCGCAAATCTCCGGCAAGCCGCCGGGCCCCGCGTTCGCCGACGATCCGGCGCGTCCATTCACCATCAGCGGCAATAAGAACGACTGTGACATCGGTCACCGTGGTCTTCGGCTCGATGTAGCCTTCAACTCCCACGTGGGTGCGCACCCACTCGGCCAGATAGCGCGCGTCCGCGCCCTTCACCGAACCCGCACGTAGAGCACTACCACCCCGGCCCGCGCGACCTCGGAAACGATCCAGCAAACCCAACGACGCCGACCTCCTTTCCAGCACCGGGGAATGTTCACCGCCGGTCATCCCATAGTGCCAGCTCCGTACAGTTGGCTGCCCTCTGCTTCGCAGTTCGCGGACGAATGCAAGGATGGACCGCGGTACAAGAACCACACAGATCTCCGGTGCCACCACAATGATCGGTGGCTGTCGGATGCACGACGCGACCCGCGACGGGCGTCCGCAGTGAGATCAGCTGTTGTAGAACCCGTCGAGCAGTCAGAGGAGTCAACGGACATGGCCTTCTCCGTCCAGATGCCCGCTCTTGGTGAGAGCGTCACCGAGGGAACGGTGACCAGGTGGCTGAAGCAGGAAGGAGACACGGTCGAGGTCGACGAGCCGCTGCTCGAGGTCTCCACCGACAAGGTCGACACCGAAATCCCGTCCCCCACGGCGGGTGTGCTGTCGAAGATCGTCGCCCAGGAAGACGATGTGGTCGAGGTCGGCGGTGAACTCGGCGTCATCAGCGAGCCCGGTGAGGCGGCTTCGTCCGCGCCCGCGCCCGCTCCGGAGGCCGCGGCTCCAGCCCCCGCGCAGGAGGCACCCGCCCCGGAACCCCAGCCCGCCCCTGCCGCGCAGGCACCGGCCCCCGCCGCCCAAGCTGCGCCCGCGCCGTCCGGTGACGGCACTCCGGTCAAGATGCCGGAACTCGGCGAGTCGGTCACCGAGGGCACCGTCACCCGCTGGCTGAAGGCGGTCGGTGACGAGATCGCCATCGACGAGCCGCTGCTCGAGGTTTCTACCGACAAGGTCGACACCGAGATCCCGTCCCCCGTCGCGGGCACCCTGCTGGAGATCACCGCGCAGGAAGACGACGTCGTCCCGGTCGGTGCTCAGCTCGGTGTGATCGGTAGCGGTTCTCCCGCGGCCGCTGCACCGGCTCCCGCGCCTGCCCCGGCACCGGCACCGGCCGCACCCGCCCCGGCTCCCGCACCTGCCCCGGCTGCCGCCGCCCCGGCACCTGCGCCTGTCCCGGCACCCGCCGCCGCGTCCGACAACGGAGCGATCCCGTACGTCACCCCGCTGGTCCGCAAGTTGGCCGAGGAGAACAACGTCGACCTGGCCACGGTCACCGGTTCCGGTGTCGGCGGCCGCATCCGCAAGCAGGACGTGCTGGCCGCCGCGGAGGCCAAGAAGGCACCGGCACCGGCCGCACCCGCCCCGGCCGCCGCCAAGGCGCCGTCGGCCCCTGCCGCGGCGCGCCCGCAGCTGGCCCACCTGCGCGGCACCGTGCAGAAGGCCAACCGCATTCGCCAGATCACCGCGACCAAGACCCGCGAGTCACTGCAGACCACCGCGCAGCTGACCCAGGTGCACGAGGCCGACGTCACCAAGGTCGCCGCGCTGCGTAGCCAGGCCAAGGCGTCGTTCAAGAACCGCGAGGGCGTCAACCTGACGTTCCTGCCGTTCTTCGCCAAGGCCGTCGTCGAGGCGCTCGGCGTGCACCCGAACGTCAATGCCAGCTACGATGAGTCGAGCAAGGAGATCACCTACCACGCCTCGGTGCACCTCGGCATCGCCGTCGACACCGACCAGGGCCTGCTGTCCCCGGTGATCCACAACGCGAGCGACCTGTCGCTGGCGGGCCTGGCGCGCGCCATCGCCGACATCGCAAACCGCGCCCGCAACGGGGGGCTCAAGCCCGACGAGCTGGCCGGTGGCACCTTCACCATCACCAACATCGGCAGCCAGGGCGCGCTGTTCGATACCCCGATCCTGGTTCCGCCGCAGGCGGCCATGCTCGGCACGGGTGCGATCGTCAAGCGCCCGGTCGTCGTGACCGACGAGACCGGCAACGAGTCCATCGGCGTCCGCTCGATGTGCTATCTGCCGCTCACCTACGACCACCGCCTGATCGACGGCGCCGACGCCGGTCGCTTCCTGACCACGATCCGGCATCGGCTCGAGGAAGCGGCGTTCGAGGCCGACCTCGGCCTGTAAGGAAGCTCCGGCACGTATGAAGGTCGTGATCGCCGGCTCGTCCGGGCTGATCGGGACAGCGCTCGTCGCGGCTCTGCGCCGCGACGGGCACGACGTCGCCCGACTGGTGCGCAGAAAGGCCGCGGGCCCGGACGAATTCGCCTGGGACCCGGCCCGCGCCGACCTGAACGAGCGGGCGCTTCGCGGCGCCGATGCGGTGGTCAACCTGTGCGGCGCGAACGTGGGAAGTCGTCGCTGGACCGGCAGTTTCAAACAAGAACTGCGCGACAGCAGGATCACCCCCACCGACGTGCTGGCGAGCGCGGTCGTCGCCACCGGCATTCCAGTGCTGTTGAACGCCAGCGGCGTGCACTACTACGGGGGTGACACCGGAGACCGCGTGGTCGACGAAACCTCCTCCGTCGGTTCGGGTTTCCTCGCCACACTGTGCCGGGACTGGGAAGCCGCCACCGAGCCCGCTGCCAACGCAGGCGTGCGCACGGTCCTGCTGCGCAGCGCAGGCGTACTCTCGCGCACCGGTGGCCTGCTCAGCGTGCTGCAACCGCTGTACTCGCTCGGGTTCGGTGGACGGCTCGGCAACGGTCGCCAGTACACGCCGTGGATCTCGATGGCCGACGAGATCGGCGCGATCGTCTTCGCGCTCGGCAACGACACGATGGCCGGGCCGGTCAACGTGGTCGGCCCCGCACCGGTAACCAATGCCGAGTTCAACCGCGCGCTCGGGCGGGCCGTCCACCGGCCAACTCCGTTCACGGTGCCCGCGTTCGTGCTACGCACGTTGATCGGCGAGTTCGCGCAAGAGGCGATCCTGCACGGCCCGAGAGCGATTCCCACGGCCCTCGAGGAGGCGGGCTACCAGTTCCAGCATCCCACCATCGGTGCCGCGCTCGCGTCCGCGGTGGGACGCCCCGGAGGTGCCCGATGACCGACCGACTAGACACCAGGCCCGCCGCCGTCATCCGCGATGCAAACCCCACCGACCTGCCCGCGATCCTCACTATCCACAATGCGAACATCGCCGCCTCCACTGCGATCTGGGACACCGAGCAGGTCGGGCTGGACGAGCGCACCAGCTGGTTCCGTGCTCGCACCGGGGCCGGGCTGCCCGTGCTGGCCGCCGAGATCGACGGTGAGCTGGCGGGTTACGCGAGCTATGGTCCGTGGCGCACCAAGTCGGGGTACCGCTTCACCGTGGAGAACTCGGTTTACGTCGACGGACGGTTCCACCGCCGCGGTGTCGCCAGCGCCCTGCTCACCGAGCTCGTCGAGCGGGCGCGGCGCGGCGGGACCGTGCACGCCATGATCGCCGCGATCGAATCGAGCAATACCGGGTCGGTCCTGTTGCACGAGCGCTTCGGATTCCGCACCGTCGGTGTGCTGCCCGAGGTCGGGCACAAGTTCGGGCGGTGGATGGATTTGACGCTCATGCAGCTGACATTGCCGGTCGACGTCGACTGAACCGCTGCCGGTCGTCCCCCTTGATGCGATCACGATGAGGGGGCGTCGCACTGCTCGCCGCTCATCACCCAGGCACTGTGCACACCATGGTGGGCGATCGAATCGAGCAACCCCGGGCCGATCCTGTTTGCAGGGGCGCTTCGGATTCCTGCTCGAGGTTGTTAGTCTGGTCGGTGGACGGATTGGGCACTCATGCAGCTGACGCGGCAGGGCGAAATCCGCTGAGCTGTCCGCCATCCCTCGACATGATCGCGACGGAGGGCACCGTACCGTTCGTAGACAGCACCCTTTGAGCGCTCGTCGGCATTCCGACGCGACCGCGATGAAGATGCTCGCCGCACCCCCTCGTGGCAGTACCGTCGCTGAGTTCATATTGTTCATGGCGCTGAGCGGGTGACCAACCTCCGGATCAGCCCAGCTCTTCCCCGGCAAACCCGATCGCCTTGTGGTGGTTCCCACATCGAGGTGCTGGAATCGGACATCATCCTGGGCGTACCGTCATGGCTGTGAACGACACGCGCACCACCTGGTCCGCCCGATTCGATTCGGCCCCGATCGTGGTCGAGGATCTCGGACTCATCGACTACCACGCCGCCTGGGACCTGCAGCGCACCATCGCCGCGGAGCGGGCCGAGGGCAGCGGATTCGATCATCTGCTGCTCCTCGAACACCCCTCGGTGTACACCGCGGGTCGCCGCACCGAGGCCGAGGACCTGCCGATCGACGGCAGCCCTGTCGTCGAGGTGGACCGTGGCGGCAAGATCACCTGGCACGGCCCCGGCCAGCTCGTCGGCTACCCGATCGTGCGCCTGGCCGAGCCGGTCGACGTGGTGAACTACGTGCGCCGCCTCGAGGAGGCGCTGATCACCGTCTGCACCGGCCTCGGCCTCACCTGCGGCCGGGTCGAGGGTCGCTCCGGTGTCTGGCTGCCCGCAACCGAGCTGTACGCCGAACGCAAGATCGCCTCCATCGGCGTCCGCGTGCAGCGCGGTGTCGCCCTGCACGGCTTCTCGTTCAACTGCAATTCGGCCATGGACGGCTTCCAGGCCATCGTCCCGTGCGGTATCCGCGACGCGGGCGTCACCACGCTCACCCGCGAGCTCGGCCGCGAGGTGACCGTGGCGGAGATGAAGCCGTCGGTGACCGACGCGATCATCCGCGCCCTCGACGGCGAACTGCCGGTAACCGAGCACAATATCGCCCGCGTCACACCGGCGGAGACTGCCCCGCAGCCGCCGACCGCGACGGCGTAAGGTCGCTGAAGTGACCTCAGTCGACACCCCGACACCACACAGCGGAGCCGCAGCCGAACCTGCCGCGACACTCCCTGGGCCCTCCGTGGCTACGCAAGCTACCGCCTCCGGGCCCGAAGCTCGTGCCGCCAACGGCCGCAAACTTCTGCGTATCGAAGCCCGCAACGCGGAGACCCCGATCGAGCGCAAGCCCAAGTGGATTCGCACCCGCGCCACCATGGGCCCCGAATACTCCGAACTCAAGGGCCTGGTGAAACGCGAAGGCCTGCACACCGTCTGCGAAGAAGCAGGCTGCCCCAACATCTTCGAATGCTGGGAAGACCGCGAGGCCACCTTCCTCATCGGCGGCGAACAGTGCACCCGCCGCTGTGACTTCTGCCAGATCGACACCGGCAAGCCCGCCGCGCTCGACCGCGACGAACCGCGCCGGGTCGCCGAGAGCGTCCAGGCCATGGGCCTGCGCTACTCCACCATCACCGGCGTCGCCCGCGACGATCTGGAAGACGGCGGCGCCTGGCTCTACGCCGAAACCGTTCGCGCCATCAAGGCTTTGAACCCGAACACAGGTGTCGAACTCCTCATCCCGGACTTCAACGCCGACCCCGACCAGCTGGCCGAGGTGTTCTCCTCGCGCCCGGAGGTGCTGGCCCACAACCTCGAAACCGTGCCCCGCATCTTCAAGCGCATCCGGCCCGCGTTCCGGTACGAGCGCTCCCTGGCGGTTCTGACCGCGGCCCGCGAGGCCGGGTTGGTGACCAAGTCCAACCTGATCCTCGGCATGGGCGAGACTCCGGAGGAAGTCACCCAGGCAATGCGTGACCTGCACGAAGCGGGCTGCGACATCCTCACCATCACCCAGTATCTGCGGCCCTCCCCCCGCCACCATCCGGTCGACCGCTGGGTGAAGCCAGAGGAGTTCGTGGAGCACTCGAAGATGGCCGAGGAGATCGGTTTCGCGGGGGTTATGGCCGGGCCGCTGGTCCGCTCCTCCTACCGGGCGGGTCGGTTGTACGCCCAGGCGATGGCCCACCATGGCCGCGAAATCGCACCGGAAATGGCGCATTTGGCAGAGGAGGGAACGGCGTCGCAAGAAGCCAGTTCCGTCCTCGCCCGTTTCGGGAGCTGACAACGCCGAGTCGAGTGCCGCTGATCGTGCTGTCGGCGGCGCGCAGATTCACCGACCGGCCTTCCGGCAAGCTCGCGAGGTAGCAGCCGGTCTTCTGCCCGCACTCGCGGCGACCTTCGTTCGTTCTTGTCGTCGCTCGCGCCGTCGTGGGCGGCTCTTGCAGGGCCGCATCCGGCAAGCCGGTCCTTGCCGTGTGGCGGGCCGGACCCGGCTCGCGCTCCGCGAAACGAGTCCGGATCGGGCGACCATGCAAGACCACCGTCCAGACACCAGCACCTGTCTTCGCAGAGCCACCTCCCCGCGCCCGCACATGCCGGTTCGGAATTCTGCGGTGATCAGTTGAGTATCTTCTGCACCGCGGTGAACGCCATCAGGCCGAAGAACCCGACAAGCACGGCGCTGATGAGCCAAGTGAACCGCATCCAGTTCAATCCTGGCCATCGCGGCGGTTTCGGGCCGATTGCACCTGGCCACATGCGCAGCGCAGGGGGGCGGTAGTAGACGGGTGTTCGGCGCCCGTCAGTTACCGGAACAACGGTGTCGGCGAATCCGATGTCGAACGCCCAGCCACTCATGAAGTTCCGGAAGAACCAGCGGGTCTTCCCCGTGCAGACCTCGATGTGGTGTAAGCCAGGGGCCACAGGAACCTGTGTCGTGCCCCAGGAGACATCTGGCACTTCGATGCCGTCTACGTAGATGCGGGGCTTGGTTGTCGCGTACAAGTACACAGCCATCCACCATCGGTAGTACGAGGCGTCAATGACGATCCCTGTCTCCCCCGGCTCCGGGTGGTAGGCATCCACCGGGTCGTTTGCGGTGCCATGTTTCAGCAGAAAGCCGTGCGGGCCCACGGTATTCGGCTCCGGCGTTACATAAGAGGCGGCCGCTTCGCCCGGATGTGATGCCGACGATCCGTACCGGTGCGGCTGAAAAGTGTTGGGCGTCAGGCCACCAGGCGGCACATAAGGCTGCGGGGTTGGAGCGCCGAAGCCTCCCGGGCCGGGCTGCGGCGGCGCGAAAGGGATGTCTCCGGGCGCCCCGGGATACTGCCCCGGCACATGCTGTTTATCCACGATCGGTTTTCCCTTCGAGTCTGTGAAGGCTGTTTGCGCGAGTCTGTGAAGGCTGTTCGCGAGGTATGGCCGCGAACAGTCGTACGCCGAAGCACGCGCTACGCGGGCTGCTGTTCTTCCTCCGGGCCGAGCAGGGCGGAAATTACAGCGGTAACCGCCCCGGTGAGCATGTTCAAATCCGTGAAGGCATCTGCCATATCGCGGAGCAGCATCGAGATTTTCAAGCCGTCACGGGCGAATCTCGCCAACACCGCATAGATGACATGCGGAGTAGCGGCAAGGGCTGTCACTGTCAATTCGAAGGTGTACCCGATCAGCGCACCGGCGAGGCTGGTCAGGATGTCCTGCACCAGCTTGCGGTAGACCGCGACGATCTCCGATGCCGTCTTCATGGTGGCGCCGAGGCCGGCAGCCACCCCGCCCGCTGCGAGAACTTTGTCGGTCAGCTCCGCGGCCCGAATTCGGTAGGAGTCTCCCGCGCTACCGGTCCACGTCGCTATGTCTCGCTCCAGCCCCGTTTTCCACGTGCTGCTCATGTCGGTCAGCGCTGTGGAGATGTTGGTCCAGGTATCGGAGTAGCCCTTGACCATCTCGCCGTTTCCGGCGAGCCCGTCGAGTATCTTGCGGTAGTACTCGGCGTGGGTGAGCATCCACCCTGCGATCTGATCTCCCACGAATCCGAACGGGTCTGAGGGCACATCCTTCAAGGTCGTACCGAGGGCGATGCCACCGGTTATCGCATTGAGCGTGTCGCCCTTCCGCAGGTTCGAGTACGCTTCCCAGGCATCTCCCGCGATGGTGCCCTGCACAACCCCGGGGACACCTGTCTCTTCGTCCTTCGCGAGACCGACGTTCGACAGGAAGAAGACGTCTTCCTGGAAATACTCCTCCCGATAGTCCGTGTGCTCGGCAATCAACGGGTTGTTCTTCGGCTTGGGCCGGTCGTCGAAACCGGGAGTGTTCTCGTTGAGCCAGTTACCGATCCCCGTGCTCACTTCGCACCTTCCTGTGCGTCGGCGATGGTTTCCAGCAGCTCGGTCAGTGAGTTACCGAAGGAGCCGTCGGTGTCTTCGAATGTCGCTGCGACAGTGCGTAGTTTGTCGGGCAGCACGGCCACATCCTCGGCCAGTTTGCGGATCACGTCGATGGTGTTGCGGTGATTGTCGTCCAACACCAGCTTCACCCACGGACGCGGTATCTCTCCGTAGCCGTCGTCCGCGGCGCCCAGGTACGTGGCAGCCTCGAGCGACAAGGTCAAACTTTGCATGAGCTCTTGCACTTTCGCGGCATGATCGCGCACTTCGTCGGGATCCACCGAGAACGCATCAGGATTGGTCATGATTACACCAGCCACGACTTCCGGTAGTACTCCTCGTCGGGGTCCGGCTCATCCGGGGTGACGATCTGTTCGCGGTTGGGTTTACGGCTGCGCGCCGTTGGGGTAGACCCACCCGACGAAGGCGCCGCGGGCCCAGGCTGCGTCGAGGAGTGGACGGGCGGCACCGGCGGCGGCGCAAACGGAGGCGCCGGCGCGGAATACTCCGGCGGCGTTGTCTCAGTAGGCTCGGGATCCGGAAACTGCTTGGCGAATCGCTCGACAATCGCCGCGCCTGCTGCATCATCACCCACCATGTCCTGCACCATCTCGGTCACCTGCGCGCGCAGCTTCGCCTGGGCCCGCCGCAGACAGGACATGATCTCGGCGGAGACGACCGCCGGATCCATCCCCCGCGTGCTCGCCGACAAGTTGATGGCGATGGGTACGCCATTGCCGTCAACGGTCACACTGACCCGCCCGCCACTGCTCGACTCGGTGGCCGCGAGCGCCGTCATCCGGCCCTGCAACTCCTGAAACCGGTTCGCCTGACGCTCGAAATCAGCTGCCATCTGCGCGAAGTCCTCCACCACACGGCTCGGATCGAATCCCGCCATCAACACTCCTTCGTTCGTGACTCTCCTAGACCGACCGAGCCGATGAGCACGCCGCTCCGCAGAACCCAACCAACGTCACCGGTTGCAGTCATCGACCTACCCATCACTGACGCGACAGCGTCCCGATCGGTTCCCACGAATGCGATATTCGTGGTCTCCGCAGGCGAAGAGCGGGATCTCAGAACGGATGCGAGCCCCACACATCTCCCTCAGGTCAGCAGATCGCTGTGCCTGCGAAGCGGTGGAGTCGTTGCGTTCGAGTGCACCGTTATCGCCGAAAGGCGAAATATACGGTGTCGCACAGACTTTCGACAACATACCGAAATACGCACGGTTGCCGATTCGGGCCCGGGCACTGGCACACTCCGGACATAATCAGTCCACAAACCAAGATCGAAGGGGGAGGTATGGCGTCCGAAGACGGCAGCTGGCTGATACGAGTTCGTACCGGCGGCGACACGCTGAGAGCCGAGCGATTGACCCGTGAACTCCGCGATGAACTCGATGCGGCAGACGGTATCGCCGCAGGATTCATCGAAGGGGGCGCGGCACCGGCCACCGGTGACCGCAAGGGGGGTGTCGATAGCGACCTCGTGCTGTGGGCTTCTGTCTCCGCCCCTGTCGCGGCCGCCGGGGCACGAGTCCTGACCACGCTGATCAAGGAGTGGTGCGCGCGCGATCGACATCGCCGAGTCGAACTCACGTATAAGGGAAACTCGGCGATCATCGCCGGGCAGTCCGCCGATCAACTCCAGCAGATCGTGGAACTCTTCGCTTCCGCCGGAGATGCGAACGATTCCGACGATCCTGCGCACGGTCAGGAAGCCAGCACATCGTGACCAGAGTCCTCCGACGCAGAGCCCTGCTGATCGGCAATGAGCACTACGCCGACCATCGCTTCGCACCCCTGCCGTCCGTGCGCGCTGACGTGTCGCTTCTGGGGCAGGTTCTGTTGAATCGACAGATCGGCGCCTTCACCGAGGTGCGTCCCGTCGCCGACTGCACTGCCGAACGGATGTGCAACGAGATCGGCGAGTTCCTCGAGAGCTGCGACGACGACGAGTTGGCGCTGGTGTACATTTCCGGCCACGGCACCCGGCTGGTGCAGTCCAACTCGGAATTCCAGTTCATCGCGACAGATACCGATTTCGACCACGTGGCCACGACCGGTGTCGGCGCCGAGTTTGTCAACGCCCAGCTCGAGCAGTGCGTTGCCCCGCAGAAGCTCTTGATGATCGACTGCTGCCGCAGCGGAGGTTTCGCGCTCGGGTTGCGTACTGCCGATCGAACTACCAAGGGAACCAGCGAGTTTCGCGAACGGCCGCCGGTGGAAAGCCGTGGCGTCTTTGTGTTGTCGTCCTCGCGGGCCGGCGAAGACTCGTTCGCCGGGTCTCCCGACGCCGCCGTGATTACGCCGTCGGCGTTCACCGGTGAGATCGTCGAGGCACTGCGCAACGGGGATGCGGCCAAGCCGGAAACGGGCGAAGTGACAGTCGACGACCTGTTCGACTACGTGAACCAGCGGATGCGGACGCGCGCCGTACAGGTTCCGGTCAAGTCCGCTGTGCTTGTCGACGACCGCATCGTCATCGCGTCCCGCCCACAAGGTCCGCCTACTCTGACGTCGGTCCCCCGACACACGGATGCCGAACGCGATTCGGCGCGGGCAGCGGGCGGGGCGAAGGCGCCGTCGCACCCGACTTGGCCGCAACTGTTCGCGTATTACCGAAGCTGCCTGAGTGTCGGACATGGCGCGATGCCCATGTTGTCGGTGGACGACCACGGCGTGTCCCATGTGTGCTTGACCGGCGCGGAAAGGTTTCTGTCCGGAGACCTGGATGCCGACCATCGTGTCGCGGTAGCCGCCGAGACCGCGGATCTCGTCGAGCAGGCGACCGGGGCGGACGACGAACTGTGGGCGGGATATCCGGCCGTGGTGCTGCAGAATCAGGGGAGAACCCGTAACCGGACCCGACACAGGTTCGCGCCGCTGCTCGTGCGGCGGGTCGAGGTCGTGCCCACCGAGCACGGGGTGCGACTCGAGCCCACCGGCCCGGTGGTCGTTCATCCCGGCCTCGTCGAGGAACGACTCGGAGAAGGCACGTCGACCGCATTCAACGAGCAGTACCGTCCTACCTGGCATGTCGGCCAGCATGCCTTGATGGCGAACGACATCGGAAAGGTCCTGACCCAGGAACTGGAGATCGAGTGCGTGCAGAAACTCCGGCCCGATGATCTGGCCGATTGCATCGATGCCGATATCCCCCAAGACGGAGCCAGAAACGCCGCGGTGCTGTTTCGCGTGCCCCGCAGCGCCAGCCCGGCAGCCAAGTTGCTGGGGGACTTCGACGACATCGAGCAGCAGGTCGACAAGATCGGACGCACTGCCCTCGCCGCACTCTCGCCCGATCCCAGGGAACGAAACGCGCACCCGCCCGAGACCAGACCCTTCCAACTGGCAACCCCGTTGCCGTGCAACGAAGCCCAAGAAGCAGTACTCCGGGCGGCGATGTCGCAGCGCTTGACCATCGCCACCGGGCCGCCGGGCACCGGCAAGAGTCAGCTGGTCACGAACCTCGTCGCAACCGCGGTCGCCAACAACCAGACCATTCTGGTCGCGTCGACGAACAATCAGGCCGTCGACGAGGTCTGGGACCGGTGCGAGAAGCTGTCCCCGGGCAGCATCATCCGCACGGGCAACATCGAGTACCGGAAGGCCGCCGGTAGATCGCTACGCGCATTGCGAGAACTCCCTGCGCCCGAGGGTAATTCAGCGACCGTTGCCACGGCCTTGCGCCGTGCCGAGCAGACACTCACCGCCCAGCGCACACTGCTGCGCGACGTCGCGAAACTGGAGAGCGTGCTCCTCGATGCCGGTCGAGCACGGGAAGCGTACGCCGCGCGACTGCGGCTATCGGTCACCGAGCTGATCTCCCGGCTCGGACAGGCCCGCCCGGACTCGGTCGCCCGTAAAGCCGAGCGCACAGGTCGAGCCCGCCTGTTCCCTAAAGCTCGGCAGACTCGGTTACTGCGCCGCTGGGGAATATCCGAATCCGGAATATCAGCCGCGGAGGGGTGCGCGGCGCTCGCCGAGTTCGCCGCCGCAGAAGATACGTGGCGCACCACACGCGGACAGATCGACAACGTGCCTGAGGATATCGAACTCCTCAACGGACTCCACGCCGCCGAGTACGGGGTTCGCCAAGCCTCCACGATGGTGCTGGACAACGCTGTCCGCTCCGCCGCCAGACGCGGACAGCGGGCGATCGCCGACCTCATAGATGCGAATGAGGGCGGCCGCACGTGGAAGGCGCTCAATGCCGCGCTCCCCGTAATCCGCGCATGGGCAGTGAGCGCGCTCTCGGCCAGATACTTCACGCCGTCGCCTGCCCTGTTCGACCTGGTTGTCATCGACGAAGCCAGTCAGTGCTCGATCCCGCAGGTGCTTCCGCTGCTCTTCCGGGCCCGCCGGGCGCTGATCATCGGCGACCCGATGCAGCTGCCGCACATCGCCGAACTCGACGCCGACGAGGAGGCCCGGGCTGCCCGAAACTCCGGGCCGAGTCTTGCGTGGCTGGAGAGCCACCGCATGTCCTACCGCCGCCACTCCAGCTTCCGGGCCGGTGAACGGGCCGCGGGCGGCCACCTCCTGCTCGACGAGCATTTCCGGTGCCACCCGAGCATCGCCGAACTGGTGAACGGCTTGTTCTACGACGGTCGGCTCACGGTGATGACCGATGTCCGCGGGCGTCCCGTCATCGCCGACCGCGCCGCGATCCACTGGACCCATGTCCCAGGAGCAGCACAGCAACCGCTCTCCGGCAAGTCCTGGCTCAACCGGGCTGAAGTGGACAAGGTCGTCACCGCCGTAAAGTTTCTGCTCCAGCCGGGACGGATGGCCGAGGACACCACGGTGGGTGTAGTCACTCCGTTCAAGGCACAGGCCGACGTCATCCGGCAACAGCTCGGCCAGGAATTCGACCACGTGCGGGTGGGCACCGTACACACATTCCAGGGCGGCGAGTGCGACGTCATGATCTATTCGCTGGTCGCCACGCCCGATATGCCTCGGGGCTCGGTCAACTGGATCGACAGCCAACTCAATCTGTGGAATGTGGCCATCACTCGTGCGCGCTCCCACCTCATCATGATCGGCAATCGTGACCTGTGGGCGCAGCGTCGGATCGGAATCGCCCTGCTGGACTCCGCCGACAACGGAACGGGCGAACCAACCAGCAGTACCGCTTTCGACGAACTACACGACCGTCTCTTCGATTTCGCCAGCCGCCGCCCAGGGGCGAAAGTCGAACTCCGGGAAACGGTTTGCGGACACCGCACCGACGCGATACTCCACTGGGACGACGGCGCCAAGACAGCGATGGTGTTGGATGCCGGTGCGAGCGAAGGACAGGATCACGCGCGTCATCTGCGCCTGATGCTCCTGCGGCGTGGACTCCGAGAGGACCCGTCCGGCCGCATCGCTGCCGTCCGGCTACCCGCGTGGCGTCTTTACGACACCGTCGACGACGGGTTCCTCAGTCGGTGATTCGTCGGCAACCTGGCCGCGCTCGAGCCAACGGATGCGGCAAACGACCCGCCACGTCGACCATCAAGCCGTCCGCACAACTATCAGGCTCAAGGCCGCCCCGGGTAATCGTAAACTAAGATCGCTTCTTAGTAAGAAGATATCTTAGTTTGAGGAGGTGCCGCATGGAGTTCACCGGAAGAACTACCGACCTCAACCTGCTCGCTCGTCAGCTGAACTCGGTGACCGACGGCACCGGCAGCACCCGCGGGCGTGCGGTCATCGTGACCGGTCGCCGACGCGTCGGGAAATCACGGCTCGTCCAGGAGTTCTGTGATCGGTCGCACCGCACCTATGTCGTCTTCCAGGCAACCCGCGGCCGCAATCCAATCGCTGAGCGGGAGGAGTTCACTGCCACGATCGCTCAGTCCAACCTAGGGGGCGGAGAGCTTATCAGCGGGTTTCAGGCAGGCGACTGGAACCAAGCCCTGCGATCTCTCGCGATCTCTGCCCCAGACGACAAGCCCTGTATCGCTGTCATCGACGAGGTGCCGTGGCTAGTCGAAAAGGATCCGGAGTTCGAAGGCGCGTTGCAGACGGTATGGGATCGCTACCTCTCGGCCAAGCCGGTCCTTCTGGTGCTGGTCGGCAGCGATATCTCGGTCATGGAGGCCCTTGGGTCGCGCGATCGCCCCTTCTTCGGGCGCGCTACGAAAATGACCGTCGAACCGCTGCATCTGGCTGATGTGCAAGCTATGACCGGCCTCAGCGCTGCCG
The DNA here is from genome assembly GCF_052114905.1 of Nocardia sp. 2TAF39. Taxonomy (NCBI): domain Bacteria; kingdom Bacillati; phylum Actinomycetota; class Actinomycetes; order Mycobacteriales; family Nocardiaceae; genus Nocardia; species Nocardia sp. 2TAF39. The sequence goes on along the minus strand of NZ_JBFRFQ010000041.1, from coordinate 11,442 downwards.
CCAGCATCGACGCGCTGCTGATCACCGGCGGGTTCCCGGAGATCGTCCAGTCGTGGCGTCCGGGAATGAGCCGGACGGACTTCCTTCGCGACGCCGCGGAGAACCCGCTCGCCTCGCTGCTGGTCGCAGGCGAGCTATCGCTGCTCGGCGAATTTCCGGAGGGTATGCGAGCGCGCGCAGTCCTCGAAGCCATCGGCAGCGGAGAACGGACCTTCAGCGCCATCGCCGCACAGGCCGGTGGCGCGAACGCACTCCCCGCGGGAACCCTCAATCCGCTGCTGAATATGTTGCGGGACAAGCGAATCGTAGCCAGCGATCTACCGCTGTCCACGAAACCCGACACCAAGAACAAGCGCTACCGCATCGCCGACTCCTATCTCCGGTTCTGGCTGGCCTTCCTGCAACGCGGCATTCCACTCATCGAACGCGGCCGCGGCGATCTCGCGCTTGCCCGCATCGAACGCTCGTGGACCGCCTGGCGCGGACGTGCTATCGAACCGTTGGTCCGCGAATCCCTGCTGCGCCTACTGCCGAACGATCGATGGCCCGAAACCGAAGCGGTGGGCGGTTGGTGGAACCGACAGAACAACCCCGAAATCGACCTGATCGGCGCCGACCGCGAACCCATTGCCAGCGCAATACAATTCGTCGGCTCCATCAAGTGGCTTGAAGACCGACCCTTCGACCGCCACGACTACGACGCACTGGCTCGATCCCTGCTCACGGTGCCCGGCGCCGATCACAAGACCCCCCTGGTAGCTGTCTCCCGATCTGGTGTGGCGAAGAGGCTTCCACTCGCAATGCATTGGGGTCCAGAAGATCTTGTTCGAGCATGGCTGTGATGAGCTATCGGAACCCCCATCCATATTGAGGTCAGGCCGCTCGTTCGGTCAGCCTGAATTGTCCCACCTGCTTCACTTTTCGGCATCGCGCTGGGCAAGGACGGAATTTTCCTGCTCGAAATCCGTTACAGCATCCAGGAATTGGCTCGTTGCCGAAGTCACGAGCGGCGAACGCTACCAGGGTGCCGACGACGCCTATCACCCTGGACAATTGAGCCAGGCAGGACGATGGGCCATGTGCAAAGATTCCGCCCACCACGACGAAACGTCCTCAGATCGCGTCTCATGTCGTTTCGACGTCGCAGCACTCGCCCCGCGTGTATGGTTACTGCCGCCCGCGATCCAGGCGGACCTGCGCCACCAGGGCACGGTGGTCCGCGCCTGGTAAGCCCACCGGCTCCACCGAGACCGCGCGCCCCCCGGCGACGAGAATATGGTCGATACCGACCAGGGCAGGCCACCACTTGTCGGTCGGATAGGTGACCAGGTGCCCGGCACCCGCCTGTTCGACAGCGTCACCGAAACGCCCTGACAACATCGCGCGGTACTGCGCATGATCGTAGGTCGCGTTGAAGTCGCCCCCGACGATCGCCGACCGAGTCGATGGCGACCGCTCGAGAATTTCATGCAGACGGGACAATTCGTCGGCCCACACCTGTGTGCCGAATACCGGTGGCACCGGATGGAAGGCGTACACCGTGACCGGTCCGGCGCCCGGGATGTTTGCCGTCGCCGAGAGCTGGTTCAGCACGAACCCGTCGTACTCGACTGTTTCCGACAGCGGGTAGCTGCTCCAGATTCCCGTCCCGGTCGCGGTCCTTCCCGGGGAGAGATACCGGTGCGGCAATAACTCGTCGAGCCCGGCCCGGCCGAGATCCTCGACCGCGGCAGGTGTGAGTTCATTGACGGTGAGCAAAGCGATGTTCCGCGCGCGCACCTGGTCGACCAGCGCCTGAGGGTCAGCTCCGTCGAACAGAAGATTGGCCTGCATCACTACCACTGCATGTCCGTCGTCGCCCGATCGACTGACATACAGCGGAGCTTGGGTCCACATCGCGGTGGCAACGACAACGATCGCCACCCCCGCACCGCTCCAATGCCGGATGGCTACAAAGGCCACCGCCCCGACGAGCGCGGAACCCATCAGGTACGGCGCACCCGAAGCCGCCAAGACCAACATTCGCCACCACGACTGACTGAAGTGCAACGCGACCCCGGCAGCTCCTGTCAGTGTCGCAATCCATGCGAGCAGGCCGACACCATTCCGAATCAACTTCGACATCACACCCCACAGACAAACACGAGCCCCGCAAACGGCCGAGGTGAGGTGGGGCCACGAGAGACCTCGGCTGGGTCGTCCCGCTCAACGGAATGAGCGTGCCCAGCCTCCCGCTCCAACGCGATAACGTTCCCGCGTCCGCTCCATGCGGGGACCGGCCATACGACACGCTGCCGCACACTTCGTGATGGCCGCCGATCGACCAGAGGCCAACAGCTGAACTCTGAGATCTTCGGCAATGTGGGCTCAGGCAGAAGAGGAAGACCATGAATTCTCCGCTCGTATCGGCAGCGCTCCCTCTGGCTTTGGCCGTGATCATGTTCGGATTGGGGCTTTCGCTCAGCGTCGGTGACTTCACCCGCATCGCACGGAATCCGAGGACCGTCGCGATCGCGCTGGCTTGTCAGGTGCTCGTGCTGCCGGTAGTCGCGTTCGGCTTGGCCCTTCTGTTCGACCTGCCGCCAACCCTCGCCGTCGGCACGATGCTGCTCGCGTCGTCACCGGGTGGGACGACGGCGAACCTGCTCAGTCACCTGTTCGGCGGCGATGTCGCACTCAATGTTTCTCTGACAGCGATCAATTCGATCATCGCGGTGGCTACGGTGCCCCTGGTGGCGAACTTCGCCATCGTTTACTTCGAGCCTGGAGACGGTGCGAGCGGGTTGGGCCTGCAGTTCGGCAAAGTCATCCAGGTGGTCGCAATCGTCCTGGTCCCGGTTTTGGTCGGCATGCTGGTGCGACGGCTGTCCGCCGACTTCGCCGACCGGATGGATCGCCCGGTGCGTATCGGCTCGGTGCTCGCACTTCTCCTGGTCGTGGCTGGAGCCATGTTCGGCGACGTCGGCGACCTGCCTGGATACATTCTCGACGTCGGAGCCGTTACCTCTCTGTTCTGCCTGATCAGCCTGACCACCGGCTACTTCGTTCCGCGATGGCTCGGTATCGACCAGCGCCGAGCAATTGCCTGCTCCATGGAAATCGGCGTCCACAACAGCGCAATCGCAATCACCATCGCGATCAGCGTCCTCGACAGCCCCGAAATTGCCGTGCCCGCAGGGGTTTACGGCGTGCTCATGGCCCCACTGGCAGTTGTCGTCGGTTGGCTCATCACCCGGCGGCATGCCCCTCTCGTCGCGAAGTCCAGCTAGTTGCATGAGAGCGCTGCTCGGAAACTGCTGTCGAACCGTGCCTGCTGCAACGCCGCTTGACCCTGACGTTGCGTAAGGCTCGACGATGTCGTCATGACCGACAATTTCCCCGCTTTCGATATTAGTCCCGTTCCCGTCCCCGCGCTTGACGCCGTGCCTCCGGAACTTTTCCGCGGCCTCTACGGAATGCCGATGTTCGTTACGGTGCCGACGGCCGATCTGGCCGCGTCGGCGGACTTCTGGGGCCGCGGACTCGGGTTCTTCGATCTGTTCTCAGTCCCCGGCCGGATCACCCACCTGCGCCGCTGGGCGTTCCAGGACGTCTTGCTTGTGCCGGACGGACGCCCTGCCGGGGCGTCGGCACTGAGCGTGAGCTTCTCATGCGTGCTGAGCCAGATCGACCAGATCGCGGCCGCGTGTGCGGAATTGCTACCCGGCTGCACGACGGGGCCGCGGCGGATGCCGTGGAACTCGGTGGAGCTGGAGATCGTCACCCCGGAGAACACCCGGGTGATCATGACGGCAGCGCGACCGTACGATCCGAACAGCGTAGAGGCCGAGCATCTGCGGGCCATGGGAATCGAGGCGCCCGAAGAGTGATCAGACTGTAGCTGTGGGGACCTCGCACGGAATGGGTGTCGGAGTGGACGGTGTAACGAATCGAACCTTCGACGACGCCACAGCAGGCGCTGGTCTCACTGTCGGTGCCGTCGCAGCACTAGTAGGTGTCACGATCCGCGCTCTTCATCACTGGGATGCGCTCGGGCTCGTCCGTCCGTCCGCACGTACCGACACCGGCTACCGGCTGTACGCTGCCGCGGACCTTGCCCGTATCCACCGGGTGCTCGTCTACCGTGAGCTGGGTGTACCTCTCAACGACATCGGATTATTGCTGGACGCGCCGGCAACCGATGCGATGGCATCTCTGCGCCGGCAGCGCGACCAGCTTCGCGAGCGGGTAGCTCATCTGCAGCACATGAGCAACGCGCTGGACCGCATGATCGAAGCCAGGGAGTCCGGCATTCTGCTGTCGGCCGAGGAACAGGTAGCGATCTTCGGCCCGCACTGGCAGCCATCATGGGTCGAAGAAGCACGCGATCGCTGGGGTGACACCGCCCAGTGGGCGCAGTACGCCGAACGCTCCGCAGGCAGGACCGCCGAGCACTGGCAACAGATCACCGAAAGCGTCGATGCACTCAACGCGGAACTGGCCGCAGCACACCGCGCCGGGGTGGCCCCAGGAAGCGACCAGGCCAACTCGCTGGCCGAGCGGCACCGGGCATCGATCGCCGCCTACTTCGACTGCACGCACTCGATGCACGTCTGCCTGGGACGCAGGTACGCTGCCGTTCCAGGATTCGCCGCTTTCTACGACGACATCGCGACCGGCCTGACCACCTGGCTTCGCGACATCATCGACGCCAATGCGCGCGCCCACGGCATCACCCCCGAATCAGCGACATGGGTCTGACAGCGTTGCCCACGCGGTTGTCGGGCGTGAAAGGCTCGGACTTCGCCGAGTCTCTGTACATCCGATGAGGGTCCTCCGTGCGCCGCTGGCTGCTTCGGCGGCGAGATATCGACGCCGCGTGCGAAGTCAGGTGTTCCGTGCGGACTGCTGGTGGCTCGTGGCCCAGGAGGAGGCGAGGATGCGTAGCGCATCGTGGGAAGGGCTGCCTGGTTCGGCGGTCAGGACGACGAGTTGCTGGTCGGGGTCGATGCTGGAAGCGAGGGTTTCCCAATTGAGGGTCAGTTCGCCGGCTACGGGGTGGCGGAAAGTCTTGGTGCCGACCGTGTGGGCTGCGACGTGGTGGGCGCCCCACCACTGGCGGAAGTGCGGATCCTGCACCGACAGCTCCCCGACGAGAGCGGCCAGACGGGGATCATCGGGGTACTCGGCCGCTTGCATCCGCAATTGCGCGACGGCGGTGTGGGCGACGTTTTCCCAATCCACATACAGCGTCCGCATCGCCGGATCGGTGAAAAGAATCCGGGTATTGTTTCTGTCCTTCTCCGGAATAGCCGCGTAATCGGTAATCAGGGCGGCAGCCAGAGAATTCCAGGCGAGAATGTCCGTGCGGCGGCCCAGGACAATCGCCGGTGTGGCGGTCAGGTCGTCCAGCAGGCGCTGCAGGGTCGGCTGCACCTTCTGCACCACGCGCCGCGGCCGGGTGTGGGTCTTTCCCGCGAGTTCGAACAGATAGTCGCGCTGGTCGTCATCCAGATGCAGTACCTCCGCCAGGGTGGACAGGACCGGCCCGGAGGCTTGGATGCGGCCCTGCTCCAGGCGGGTGTAGTAGTCGGTGCTGATAGCAGCGAGCTGGGCGACTTCCGCACGGCGCAAACCCTCGACCCGCCGCGGGCCGCCGGTGTCGGGTAGGCCAACGGTGCGCGGGCTCAGCTCGGCCCGACGGGACTTTAGGAACTCGCCCAGCTCGTCACGGTGTGCGTTGCGAGTCATGCCTGCCAGTGTGGCACCGAATCCAGCAAAGCTGGGGAGGAGAATTTTACCCCTGGATATTTTTACCCAGGAAGGAATTCTGCCCTTTGCCGGTAGTGGTGAGGGTGCGAAAGTCGATGACATAGACGCGCATCATTACCCGACATTCGGTGCCGAAGACGGCGCCTGGAAGGAATTCCTCATGAGCAAGGTCGTTATCGTCACCGGTGCCGGACGCGGTCTGGGCACGAGCATTGCCCGCGCGGCCCTCGCAGCCGGTCACCAGGTCGTGGCCACCGGCCGCCGCCCCGAGGATGTCGAGAACACCCTGGGCGGACCGCAGGACAACCTGCTGGTGCAGAAGCTGGACATCACCAGCCTGGAAGACGCGGAGTTGGCCGCGCAGGCCGCAGTCCATCGCTTCGGCCGGATCGACGTGCTGATCAACAACGCCGGGAACTTCTTCGCCGGCTACTTCGAGGAGATCTCGCCCGCGCAGATGCGTCAGCAGATCGAAACCAACCTCTTCGGCCCGATGAACGTCACCCGCGCCGTCCTGCCCGTCCTGCGCAGCCAGCGGCACGGGCACATCATCACCATCTCCTCCTCCGCCGGCGTGATCGGCCAGGAATTCTGCGCCGCGTATGCCGCCTCCAAGTTCGGCGTGGAGGGCTGGATGGAGTCGCTGCGCTACGACGTCGCCCCCTACAACATCCGCACCACGATCGTGGAGCCCGGCTTCTTCCGCACCGAGCTGCTGGTGGACTCCTCGACCACCTGGCCCGAGCTCTCCATAGACGACTACGCCGAACGCACCACCTCGACGATCGAGCCATGGAAGAGCATGAACGGCCAGCAGACCGGCGACCCCGCCAAGCTCGCCCACGCGCTGCTGGCCATCGCCGACCAGGACGAGCCGCCGCTGCGCTTCGTCGCCGGCGCGGACGCCATCGAAGTCGTCCAGGCCAAAGCGAAGGAACTGCTGGCACAGGCACAGGCCTCCCGCAAGCTGGGCGAGAACCTGGCATACGCCGACACAACCTCCTGAAACGTCCGAAGCCACACCCGCGCTCGACTTCTCAGCGCCGACCTACGGCCGGCCCGCCGCCCGATGTCATCGCCACGGCCGAGTTCGACCACTGCGAGCCGCAGGGCGACACCTCAAACGCGAAAGTACGACAACTCCCGACTTACTTGAGGTTATGGTCAATAAAATATAATACAATCCACTATAACTGCATTTCTCGCGCCGAAGGAGGTCTAGTGAGCTGGCCATCGCATCGCGTCGAAACGCGCCTATGGAACCCCCGGCACCGACAGGGCAGCCGAGCCGACCGCACCCTCGAGCACATCGAGCTTTCGATTCCACCGCGCATCGCTGCCCTCGACTACACGCCTGCAGGCGCGGTCGCACGCGCACACGAAGATGCGGTGATCGCGGTCGCGCGGCTCGAGGCGGGCTGCGGCGAGCACCTCGCGCCATTCGCCGACTTCCTGCTGCGTAGCGAGTCGGTAGCGTCGTCGAAGATCGAGCACATAGATGCCGGTTGGCGAGCGTTCGGCAAAGCGTTCGCCGGCGGAAAGTCCAGCGACGAAGCCCAATCCCAGCTGGCGGCGGGGCGGACGTTGGCCGCCCTCGTCGGCACGGCCGCACACGGTCCGATCACGCTCGAAGCACTGCTCGAGGCGCATCGCCTGCTGATGGCCCCCGACTACTACACCGCCCGTGACTCCGGGGCGCTGCGCGAGGTGCAGAACTGGATCGGCGGCAGCGACTACACGCCGATGAACGCACTCTTCACACCACCACCACCGGAACTCGTTCCGGAACTGATGACCGACCTGCTTGCGTTCATCGCACGCACCGATCTGCCGATCATCGCGCAGGCCGCGATCGCACACGCTCAGTTCGAATCCATCCATCCGTTCACCGACGGCAACGGCCGCATCGGACGCGCCCTGATCAGCGCGATTCTGCGACGCCGCGGCCTGACCCGACGGGTCACGGTCCCTCTCGCATCAGCCATGCTCGCCGACACCAACCGCTACTTCACCCAGCTGAACGTCTATCGAGAGGGTCGCGCCGACGAATTCGTCGAGTACGTGGCCGTAGCGACAATCCACTCCAGCGAGGCCGCACAGGATTCCGCACGTGCGCTAGCAGACCTGCCCGAGCATTGGCGCACGATTGCTCGCCCTCGGGCCAACTCCACGGAAGAGGCGGTGCTCGCGGCACTGCTCGATATGCCGATCTTCAGCGCGGACACGGTGCAAAAGATCACCTGCACAACAGATGCCAGCGTCTATCGCGCACTGGGCAGACTGACCGAGGCAGGCATCCTCGAGGTGCTGTCGGAAAGCAAACGCAACCGCATCTGGGCCGCTACCGACGTGCTGGCCGAGCTCGACGCGCTCAGTACCGCAATCGGCAGGCGCACCACCGGACACGTGTAGACGGTACCGCCGAGCCGCATTCAACCTGTTCACTGCCGTCCGCCGATTCCGGCCGCAGCCCTCCCAGGTCGGCTGGCCGCGGCGCCAATGATCGGCAGCTTCCGCTGACAAACGCAGCATTCGCCCCTCTCCGCACTGGGAAATCGGGTCGTTCGAAGCCGAAGTAGCATCCTTGCGACGAAGCAACTGTTCGGTGTTCCCAATATTGTCGCGCGAATGTCGTGTTGCCTCGAATGTAGCCAGATGAGGAAGGCGCACGAAACTTGGACCGAGAAGCATACCTGAATGAGCTCGTCGACGAGATGTTCGGCGATAAGCGACCGGATGAGGTCGCGCCTTGCCCGTTCACCGATACCGAGATTGCCGAGCTCGAATCGAGTGACGAACTACTCGTCTATGTGCCGGCCGGACTGTCGTCACGGGAATTATGCGAGCTGTTCGGTATCCAAGCGAATATAAATTTCGATGTCGAAGCTAATATGATCCGCACCGTCATGGTGAACGAATCGCATTGGTTCGTCACTTCCGCAGCCAAGGTACCGGAACTGATCGGAAGCAGCGGAAAATACGCGAAGCGTGAATATGACGACGAGGGCCTCCACGGCCTCGATCTGCGGCGGTACCTGTGTTTCTGTGCCGCCTTCAAGGCTCGGAACGGCACTTTTCCGGATCAGACCTACTGGACCTTTCTGCTCTCCGGAAGTTACGACCGCAGTGGCATTTCGATCGTAGGTTTCGATGCCTGGGGAAATTTGTCACATCACGGATGGATGCGGAATTTCGAGGCGAAGTTCTGCGGCTCACGCTATGCGGTCTTGGCGCCGCGCATCGAGCTCCTTCCACAAACCGTCGGCCTGCCACGCGCCCGCAGGGGTGTGCACGGCAAACACGGCGGCGACGAAGCAGGGTTGGATCGGCGCCGATGATGGTCAGTGCATTCGACGAGTGGCGAGACCTGCTCGGTGAACGCGCAACCACAGATACTCAGCCTTATACCGCGAACCTCACAGAGTTTGCCAGTCGACAGCTCGTGGCCGTGCTGCGGCCCGTTTCCCGCAATGAAGTGCGGCAGATCGTCACTGTCGCCGCGAGGTACCGGATTCCGCTCCACCCCATCAGCACCGGACGCAACTGGGGGTTGGGCTCCAAGCTTCCCGTCCACGATGGTTGCGCGGTCGTAGACCTGAGCCTGATGAATCGAATACTCGAGATCAACGAGGAAATGCACTACGCGGTTGTCGAACCCGGCGTGACGCAAGGCCAGCTCGCCGAGGCACTCACGCACCGCTCATGCATGCTGAATATCACCGGCTCGGGCGAGCAGACCAGCGTCGTGGGCAACGTGCTCGAACGTGGCGTCGGCATATTCGGGCAGCGCACAGTCGATCTCCGCGGCATCGAAGCAGTTCTGGCGGACGCCGAATACGTTCGAACCGGCCATTGGACAAACGACGACAACGACGCGCCGGACTGGCACCACTACCCCTACGGTAGCGGCCCAGATGTGACCGGACTTTTCGTTCAGTCGGGGTTCGGTATCGTCACAGCCGCGGTCGTCTCCCTCTACCCCAGGCAGAATGTCGCTCTGGCTCTGGTGCGTTCCACCGAAGGCGAGCTGGCGGCGCACGTCGATATCCTGGCGGAACTACGTCGACATCAACTGCTGCGCGACCGCATCGAGATCAATGGTGAAGACGACCCTCGGCTTGCTCGACTCGACCGGACAGCGCCACCGAATACCTGGCTGACCTGGGTCGCGTTATGGGGTGACGACGACATCATCGCGCTGCTTCGGAAGAAGCTGTCCACACATTTCGACGAGGTCGACTACTACACCACCGCCGACCTCGACCTTCCGGACGCCGCGCGAACGCGATTTCGGAAACTGTCCGGCGAGCCGGGCAACGAGTATCTCGACGCAATGGCGGGCCGCTCCGTCGATATGTCATCAGATTTTGCCCTCGATGACGATCCGGAATTCCCGGGTTTCGTCTGCGCATTGCCCGCCGTTCCTTTCGTCGGTCGGCATGTGAATACCGCCGTCGCCATTGCCCGCGCTACCGATGCGAACACCGGAATCCGGTCGTATCTGACGTTCAACAGTGTCAGCGCACATTGTCTGGAAGGGTTCTTCCGGGTGCCGTTCGACCGCGCGAACAACATCGAGGCCAGTGCCGCCCACCAGTGGGTGGCACTGGCGCAGGAGAGGTTGGTCGAAGCGGGATTCCGCCCGATGCGCACCAGTATCGACACCATGCACTACTCCAGCGGGCATCAGCGGATGGCGTTGTTGTTGAAGAAGGCGGTGGACCCGTACGGGCTGATCTCGCCTGGGCGGTACCTGCCACGAGATGAACAGACATGATCTCCGGCTTCGACCGGTTTACATTGCTGGGAGTTGTTCTCCTTGGACCACTTCGATGTCGAGGTCGAGTTTGACGGTGGTGCCGATGGCGGCTACTCCGGCGCGTACGACCGCGTTGTAGTCGATCGCGAAATCGTTGCGGTGCAGGAGTGTTTCGGCGTGGAACGCGGCGCGGACACCGCCCCAGGGGTCGGCTCCGAAACCACCGAATGTCACATCCAGCTCGATCGTGCGACGCTGCCCGTGCAGGGTGAGCTCACCCGGCATCACCCAGGTGTCGCCACCGGTACGGCGTAGCCCGGCGCTGGTGAAGGTGATCATCGGATAGCCCTCGACATCGAGGAACTCCGGTGAACGCAGGTGATTGTCGCGCATCGAGACACCGGTATCGATACTGGCGGCCTTGATCTCGGCGTGGCCGGTGGACCGTTCGAACGGTTCGGCGATATCGATCCGGCCGCTGACCTCGGCGAAACGTGCCTTGATACTGGCGATTCCCAGATGACGGGCGGTCGCGATCACCGTCGAGTGCACCGGATCGATCGTCCACGGCCCCGGCGGCGGTAACGCGACCGCGCCCGCCACCGACGCCAGCACGATCTCGCCGAGCACGCCCGTGCCCGCCGAGGAGATGTGGGCGGTCCGCGCCACCGGCTGATAGCCGGGGGCGGTGCACACCGCGGTGTGCACGCCCGCGGGCAGCGCCTCGGTGACCACCGCCCCGCTGGTGTCGGTGAGCGCGCGAGCGATCTGGCGTCCGCTCAGGTCGGTCACGGTCAACACCGCGTTCGCCACCGGCCATCCCTCGACGGTGCGGACGCGGGCGGTCAACCCGGTCATGACCGGTCCTGCGGCTCGTAGCCGAGCCGCACGTCGTGGGTGAGTTCCCCACCGGACACGGTGACCTGGCTGGT
>NZ_JBFRFQ010000040.1:0-67962 GCF_052114905.1 Nocardia sp. 2TAF39 | reverse complement strand
GGTTGCCGCTCTCGAACCGGCTGAGCCCGAACACCAGCCCACCGAACCCGAGCGCGGCCAGTGCCACGCTGGCCGAGTCGATCCCCCCGGCTCGCGGTTCACCGACGTTCTCCAGCTGGCGCAGGCCCAGCCAGGTGACCACCCCCGCGATCGGCAGCACCAGCACGAAAAGCCAACGCCACGAACCGATCTGCAGTACCGCTCCGGAGATCACCGGACCCATCGCGGGTGCCACCGATATAGCCAGGGTGACATTGCCCATCACCCTGCCGCGGTCCTGCTCGGGCACCACCGTCATCAGTGTGGTCATCAGCAGCGGCATCATCACCGCGGTACCGCCGGCCTGGATGATCCGTCCGAGTAGCAGCACCGCGAACGACGGTGCGAGCGACGACAGCGCGGTACCGGCCAGGAAGACCCCCATCGCCACGGCGTACGCCTGTCGGGTCGACACACGCTGCAGGAACCAGCCGGTAGTCGGGATGATCGCCGCCATCGTCAGCATGAACGCGGTGGACACCCATTGCGCCGCCCGCTCGGCGACCGCGAGGTCCTCCATCAACCGTGGGATCGCGTTGATCATGATGGTCTCGTTCAGAATCACCACGAAAGTCGCGAGTACCAGCACCCGGATGACGGTCGGTGTCCGTCCTCTCGAGGCGGGAGCGGATGGTTCGGCGGGCATCGGATACCTCCGGAGTATGGCGGGTTGGCAGGAATACGTGGCCCGTTGCCGAGTCACCGGATCGCGTCCCGGCGCCACGGTGGTTGAGACGGAATCAGCTGCTCGAACTCATCGGGTCCGAGTCAGTATTCCGGTCGGCACCGACACAAATCACCCGATTTTCCCGCCGATCCACCCCGCACCCTCGATGATGTGCTCAAAGGGGCAGCAGTTGGCTGCCGTCATCGCTCAACTCGATAGCGGGGGCGTGGCCCAGGCGCACAGAGCCTCGACCGGCGAGAGGTCTGCCAGCAGCGTCGGCGCGGATCGGCTCCTATCGCGCCACATCGCTGATATCGCCGCTGCACCGACCTCGTTCGACCCGGGCAGTACGGACGTGTCCTGGAGAACAGTCGAGCAGGGTGCGGCCACGTCGGTGCTGCTGGCCACTTCCCCGCTGGTCGAGGGCCGCTACTTCGAGGACTGCAACGAGGCGGGGCCGCACCCGCCCGGCGTGCGGCGCGGCGTCGCCGCCTGCGCCACCGACCCGACCACGCCACCCGCTTTTGGCAGGCCGCACTCGCCGATTTCGAGCAGCAGATCTGCCGCCAGGTGCTGAGCCTGTGGCACACCGTGGGCGGAGACCGAGAGGTGCACAATGGCCGCCGGCGACAGCCACAGTCCGGAAACAGAGCCGGATTCCGCGGTCAGCAGGTGTCGGTCGCGCGGTCGCCCGGCAGCCGGTACTCGAAACGAATGTTGCCGGGGCTCGACGTCGGCAGCACTATGGCCGCTCCGTGTCGGTACTGCCAGGTTGTGGGAAGCAAGACATATTGGTCGCCGATCTGGGTGAGCAGAACCAGTCCGTCGTAGCGGAACCGATACGCCGAACCGGCGGCGGGGTCGGGACTGCGGCACTCCACCACGCGCACATCGGAGGTGGACAGGTGCAGATCTTTTTCGCTGTAGACGACCACTCTTGGACGCGACGGTATCTCGGCGGCGGTTTCGCGGGCACGCGTCTGGCCGACGGCGACGGAGTAGTCGGTGGCGATCCAGAACAGGGTGATGCCGACCAGAACGAAGATGGTCGCCCACTCCATGAACGTGGCGGCCTCGGTGCGCGGCGGGGTGTCGGGGTGAAGCTCACGCAGCCGCCTCCGCCGCACCACGACCACGTACCCGAGCACGCCGACGCCGACGATGATCGACAACGGAGCCACGCACAGGCCGCTGTTGAGCGGTGTCACGACGTAGATCCGGCTCACCCCGTTGAACACCAGCGCCACCGCGACCACCGTCATCGTGATGGTGTGCCAGCGTGGGTGCCGACCGCGGCGGACCGACTCGGGAAGCGCGATGTATCCCCACATCAGTGCCATACCGACCACCCCGGCCACGATCAGCGGCACGAACAACGCGTCAACGCTGCGCATCAGGTACTCGCGGATACTCGGATGCAGTGACGTCGAGTTGACACCGAAGTACTCGAAGAACCGATACGTGTGATTCCACCCGAAATAGAAAAGCACCGCGGTCAGCAGCGTCGTCGGAGCCACGAACTGCCCGAGGACTGTGGCTACCTTGGTCAACCCGTCGAATGGTGAGCTCTGCGGCGACGGCACCGGGTCGGCTGGTGCCGGGTCAGCGGGTGGTTCGGACGGTTGGGGCATGGGAGGAGGTGGGTGCCGGAGAGCCGGAGCGGGTCGCCGTCGCGGAACGGCTCGTGCTGCTATCAGGGGGTGTGGCCGTTTCGGTCGGTGTCGCGGTGCCGGACGTGCAGGGCAGCGTCCCGCTCAACAAGACCAGGGTCGAGTTGCGGTCGATGATCAACCACTCGCCGACCCCGCTCTCTCGCGGTTCACTCTTGGCGCCCTTGTACCCCGTGTACTGACACCGGGTTTTCGTTGTGTCCGTGCCGATTTCTGTCTTGACCTGGACGCAGCCATCGCACGCCGCATCGATGTCGGCCTCCGCTTTGCTGTGCAGATAGTCGATGTCGTCCCCCAATTCGATGAACCCCGGAATCTTGATCGGCGCCCCGGGGACACGACCGGCGTCGGTCTTCATCGGTTGCCCGGGAGGGCCGTCGGGGTCGGGGATCGAGGTTGCGTCGGTCTCCCCGGGAGGAGGCGTTTGCACGGAAACCGATTCGCCCGCTTCCTGTTTCGGGATCGAAGTGGCGCATGCGCTTATGCTCACAACGATCGCGACGAAGGCCATCATGCGAAGAACGATCATTTTTCCCCCACATGTCGAGACCTCTCATTATGTCGCACAACCGAATCCGCGCCAAGAGTGAATAGATGATGCTGCCTGGTGCCGCTGGTTCCCAACCCTGTGTTTCGCAGCACCTGACATCCTCGCTCGATCTCCACGGATCGACGCGGCGCAGCGTCGATGGGATCGGGCACATAAGACGCCGCCAGCGTCGCAGGCGCCAGCACGTGACGCCGCTCCATCCCTACGGAGTCCGCGAGCACGGTCGGTGTGTGCCCCGAGAACCCACACCACGCAGACGACACGACGATGCGACACGAAAGAAAGGTACTAACCAGAAATTAGCTCAATCACATGAACAACAACCGCACCAAGCTCAGATGACGCGGCTGGTCAGCGCAACTCGCGGATCAGCACATCGAAATGTGGGGCGTCCGGCCAGGATGGGCGCAGCGATCCGACCCTTTTCCAGCCCCAGCGTCGATAACGCTCGTAGGCGCGCTCGTTGTCCGTCTCGACGAGAAGTGTCGCGCGCCGTTCGGTTCTCGAGCCGAGCAATTCGTCATGCAGAGCGCGTGCGATACCCTGACCAGCATATTCGGCGCACACCATGATCTCGCTGAGTCCGAACGTGCGTGTGCCGTTCTCGGTAGTGAACTCCTCGAGGTCGCCGCTGTCGAGATGCAATCCCGTCCACCATCGCGCTTGCGGGGATAACGGCCAGCCCCAGATCTGACCTGCGGGCTTACCACCCACTCGCGCAAGTACGTACGCGAATCCGTTGCTACGGGGATCGGTATAGGAATCGAACCGGCGCATGAATTCCGACGGTGAGTCGAACGGATCTCCGGAGGCGATGGCATCGACATACGAACGGCGGTAGATTCCCTCGACTATTTCACGGCGAGAACGCGTTTCGACAGCCGTGCAGTGCTCGAACTCCAGGCCATCAGGCGAGCCGGTCATGCGGTCATCGCTTTCTCGGTCAGGGAGTCGTACAAGTCGCGGAAATCGGCACCGGCGGGCAGTCGATCGACCGCGGTCCGAACCGGCGCAAGGCGACGTAGTGTGCGTGTCGACGCTATGGCGGACAGGTCCACCAACGCTGGAAACCCATGCTCGAGTGCGCCACTGATATCGCCGAGGCGAGCCCTGGTCGCGGCCGACCATGCGCGGACGATCGTGGCGTTACGCATTCCTGTGGGTCGGTCCACGGCAGTCGCGTACAACTCGACAGATCGATGCAGGTCACCCGCATCAGCGTGGCCGCGGGCCTCGTGGTCGGCGATCTCCGAATACGTCACGAATCGTAGCCATTGCGGAACTTCCTCCAGCGGCTCGAACTGCATGGCTTGTTCCAACTCACGCCACGCTGTCGCAATGGCGCGGCCGAACGCCACCCGGTCACCGAGGAGACCGTACGCCTGCGCCTCACGAACGGCGATCAACGCATGGATTCGACCTGGTGGCCGACCACGCATCAGTTCGCGGGCACGATTAGACAGTTGGAGCGCCTTATACGGGCTTCCGCCGAGGTCGGCACGCGTAAGAGAGCAGGATTGATTCGCCGCATACAAGCAAGTGTGTGCGATCAGGTCGTTGTCGTTGGCCTCGGTGGCGAGCGCCATGGCGTCAGCAAAGCACCGGCGCGCGAGCGGGTGCCGATCCGCGTCGTAGGCTAGCCACCCAGCGAGCACTGCAAGTTCTCCGGTCGCCCTGGTGAATGCGTTCCCAACAGCCGGTTCAAATGCACCGGTTTCGAGCCAATCTATGGCGTGCGCCAGCTTTTCGACGGCAACATCGACCAACTGGGCTCCGCCTGTGCGCTGATCCTCCTGATCGAGTGCGTCGACACCAACCAAGAGCCGTTGGACGTCACTCATGCCGATGCGGCCGCGGCTTTCGGGGAGAAAGATCGCGACAGCCCCGGCCGTAGCCAACTTGCCGAACTCACGCCGTTTCACGTCGTCCTCGACTTCCCACGCAACAGTCCGGAGATCACCTGGTCGCGGCGACTCGTCTGCGCCCGAGACCACATTGCCGCTGAGTACAGAATGCCCGTCCTGGAATGCAGGTGCATTCGCGAGTGCAGCCCGGAACCGTTGGAGCTGGCTGGCGTTGAGCCGCCGAAGTTGCTCGTCTAGCGCCGCTGCCGACTTGCGTACGACCGGGCGATCGGCCCTTGTCTTTCGTTCCCATTTCTGGATGGTCTCGACGTTGAACCCGAGCGTCTCGGCAAGCTCCTCCTGCGTAATCCGCAGAGCGGCAACGCGCAAAGCTCGAACCTCGACTCGCGTCCATTTGTCGATGACGATCATTGCCACCCCTTGCCCGCGCCGGCGACGGTCCGTACGGGAAGAGTACAACCTCCGTACGAGTTCCGTGTCTGGGATTACATGCTCAGCATGGACAGGCTGGAGGGGCCCCGCCGCTGGGTTGATGCGGTGCCCTCATCGGTTCCCCGGCGGCGGGTGCACACCAGTGCATCGAGCAGGGGAGTCGTTTGTGGATTCATCGAAACAGTTTGGGCGCACACCGTTGTCGGTGTGTCACTTCTACCGGAAGGTGTGTGACCTACCTGCCGAAGTCCACCCGCCGCATTTGGGGCGAATCACGCTGCGGGCGGGGCGGGTATGTGGGTTGATGATGCCCGCGTTCATCGGCTCGGAAGTCAAAGCGTGGATACAGCGCGCGGGCCAGTCGGCGGGGCCGGTACTGACGGATCCGCGCTCGCAGCGGTGGACGTTCCTCATCGGCCCGGACCTGCCGGAGGACATTCGGTTGTTCGCGGAAATGTCGCGGTTGGGTGTGTCGATCCTGCGCGCCGGAGAGATCGCGTTGCCCGGTCCCGGACAGCGCCCTGGCTTGTTCCGGGCGTGGGTACAGCCACCCCGCGACTCCTACCGGCCACCGGGGCGGGTGGTGGTCGAAGCGATCCGGGGATGCGCTGCCCAGCACTCCGGGCAGCGTGGGCGGTGAGGGCGTATGCCTGACACCACCACGGCCACAGTGCCGTACGGGTGTGGCCCAGGGTGTGAGCCGTGGATCACCACCGAGCAGTGCGGGCTGTTCACCATGCATTCCGGCACGGGTGAGGTGTTGTCGGTGAAGTGCCCTTCTATGAATTGCTTCGGGCAGATGGTGAAGGTCGTCAACGGCCGCATGGCCGACCACGATTCCCCGTTGGACATTGCACTCGGAGGCCAGAAATGCCCGTGGATCGGTATCCGCATCGTGTTCGTCCGCACCCGATACTCCGAAGTAGCTACCCAGCCCGCCCCGGCACCAGTCCGGCCGCCGCAGGCCGGTCGGTGACCGATGACCAGGACGCCGAGCGCGCCGCCGCCGAACTCGACGTCCTCACCGACGTAATTGGCACCCTGATAGCCACTACCGCGGATGCCGTGCGGGACGGGATGAGCGACACCGCCCGCGTGCGTGTCATGGCGATGGTGGTCTATGAGCTGATCACCAGCGCCCGCACCGCCGCAGCACCCCACACCGGCCGCATCTACGCGGCACCGGTGCTTGATCCCATCATCGACAACATTGCCGCCGCCGACGAGATCACCTTTCTCGACCTGTTGATACCCGCGATCATCGGCCAGCACATCACCGGCACCTGACAACCACCCCGCCACGATGCGCGCCCCCGGTCCACCCTCTTGCACCACAGAGGTAAGCACGCGTGCCGGGGCACCCGAAAGGGGAAGGGCTGCGCGAACAGTCGACGTACCAGGTCGCGGTATCGCCCATGGCGGGGGTGAGAGCGGCGACGGTGTCCTTGCGCGAGGACCGGTGGCAGGCGATATCGCGGCCGAGTGTGTCAGCGAGGTGCCGGACCAGGTCGGTGCGGGTCAGGATCTCCGGCCCCGCCAGCGGGTAGGACCGGCCGTGATGGGTGTCGGTCAGCAGGCAGGTGGCGGCGACGGCGGCGATGTCGTCCATGGCGATGGGCGCGCTCGCAGCGTCGGGCCGCGGCTCCAGGACGGCGCCGGTCTCGCGGATCTGCTGCGACCAGATCAGGGTGTTCTCCATGAAATCGCCGGGCCACAGATGGGTCCAGGCCAGGCCGCTGTCCTCGACGGCCGTGCAGACGCTGCCCCACCAGCTCTCCGGTTCACCGGACAGGTCGACGACATGCCGCACACCGGCCGCGCGGGCCAGCGCGAGAACCTCGGTGACGTTGTCGGGTGTCGGCGCCAAGTACATCCGCTCCACTCCCGCGAACGCCGCGGGCAGGGTGTCTGGTTGCCGCAGGTGGCCCTCGGCAACCTGCACCGCGGCGGGTAGCGCGGCCTTCCGCGGATTGTTGGTGAGCGCGCGAATATCGGTGGCACCCCGGGCGAGCAAGTGGTCGACAACCTTGCGGCCGATGTTTGCCGTGGCCCCGGTTACCAGGATGGTCATCTGCGCCCTCTCCGGTGTGGATCGCTGAACTACCGATCATGCCAAAGGGAATTCCAGCAACGGCCATCCAGCCACCGGCCTGTCCGCCGCCACCGACCGGCTCGCGCCGCTGCTGTGGATCCGGCCTGCGTGTTCATCGGCGCGGCAAGCCTGCGCCGTCCTGATGTGTGCCGCGTCGCATACCGTCGCCGGTCGGAGGACAATACTGTCTGAGCATGGGCGAATCGACGATCGAGACGCAACAGGACGCCACCCGGCCGCTGCGCGACGACATCCGGTTTCTCGGTGGTGTGCTCGGTGACACCATCCGCGATCACGAGGGCCCTGAGGTCTTCGACCTGATCGAGCGGGTGCGTATCGAGGCGTTCCGGGTGCGCCGCGAGGAGGTCGGACGCAGCGCCGTCGCGGAGATGCTCGACGGTGTCGACATCGCGGTGGCTCTCCCACTCATCCGCGCGTTCAGCTATTTCGTGCTACTGGCGAATCTGGCGGAGGACATCCAGCGCGATCGTCGCCGCGCCGCGCACGAGTCGGCCGGGGAGCCACCGCAGGATTCGTCGCTGGCGGCGACCTACCGCAAGCTGGACGCGGCCGCGCTGGACGGCGACCGGGTTGCCGATCTGCTGGCCGACGCGCTGGTGTCGCCCGTGATCACCGCGCACCCGACCGAGACCCGCCGTCGCACGGTCTTCGATGTGCAGACCCGGATCACCGAACTGATGCGCCTGCGCCAGCGCTACACCGAGACCGAGCGTGAGCGCGCCGATTTCGAGCAGCAGATCCGCCGCCAGGTGCTGAGCCTGTGGCACACCGCGCTGATCCGGTTGGCGCGCTTGCAGATACAGGACGAGATCTCGGTGGGTCTGCGTTACTACGACATCACCCTGTTCGACGTGATCCCGGCGATCAACGCCGAAGTGCGCGCTGCCCTGCGTTCGCGTTGGCCGGGAGTCGAGCTGTTGAGGCGCCCGATCCTGCGTCCGGGTTCGTGGATCGGCGGCGACCGCGACGGAAACCCTTATGTGAATGCCGATGTCGTGTGTCAGGCGGCGTATCGTGCCGCGGCTGTCGCTTTCGAGCGCTATCTGCACGAGCTGGTCGAGTTGGAGAAATCGCTGTCGCTCTCGGCCCGTCTGGTCGCGGTGACGCCCGAGGTGGCTGCTCTCGCCGCGACCGGTTACCGCGATCCGGCTATGCACGCCGACGAGCCGTATCGTCGTGCATTGCACCATATTCGCGGTCGTGTGACTGCCACCGCCGAGGCCGCGATCGGGGAGGTACAGCCTGGTGGCCTCGACATCGGGGCGCAACCGTATTCGACGCCGCAAGCGGTTCTCGACGATCTCGACGCGGTGGACGCGTCGCTGCGCGGCAGCGGCGACGACCTGCTCGCCGATGACCGTCTCGCGCGGCTGCGCCACGCGGTGGAGACGTTCGGCTTTCACCTGCAGGGCCTGGATATGCGACAGAATTCCGAGGTGCACGAGCAGGTGGTCACCGAGCTGCTGGCCTGGTCAGGCGTGCACCCGGACTACGCGAGCTTGTCCGAGGCGCAGCGGGTGGAACTGCTCGCTGCCGAGCTGCGCACCCGCCGCCCGCTGCTCGGCCCGCATGCGCGGCTGAGCGAACTCGCCGCGAAGGAACTCGACATCGTCCGGGCCGCACGGGATGTCGTGGCGGCTCTCGGCGCCGAGGCGGTGCCCAACTACGTGATCAGCATGTGCACGTCGGTCAGCGATCTGCTCGAGGCCGCGCTGCTGCTGAAGGAGGGCGGGCTGCTCGATCCCGGCGAGCCGGACGGACCGCCGAGCTGCTCGGTGGGCATCGTGCCGCTGTTCGAGACCATCGAGGACTTGGGCGCTGGTGCCGCGACCCTGGCCGCGGCACTGAAAGTGCCGGTCTATCACGAGCTGGTGACGGCACAGGGGATGCGCCAGGAGGTGATGCTCGGCTACTCCGACTCCAACAAGGACGGTGGATATCTGGCCGCCAACTGGGCGCTGTATCGGGCGGAGCTGGAGCTGATCGAGGTCGCCCGCAAGACCGGAATCCGGTTGCGGCTCTTCCACGGTCGCGGTGGCACTGTCGGCCGGGGCGGCGGACGCAGCTACGACGCCATTCTCGCCCAGCCCGCGGGCGCGGTGCGCGGCTCGCTGCGGCTCACCGAACAGGGCGAGGTGATCGCGGCCAAATACGCGGAATCCGGTGCGGCGCATCGCAATCTCGAGTCGCTGATCGCGGGCACCTTGGAGTCGACGTTGCTCGATGTGGAGGGCCTCGGCCCGGACGCGGAGCCGTCTTACGGCATCATGGACGATCTGGCGGAGCGCGCCCGCGCGGCATATGCCCACCTGGTGCACGACACCCCGGGATTCGTCGAGTATTTCCGCCAGTCCACGCCGGTCGCCGAGGTCGGCGACCTGAACATCGGCAGCAGGCCCGCCTCGCGCAAGCCGACGAACTCGGTCGCCGACCTGCGCGCCATACCGTGGGTGATGTCCTGGAGTCAGGCGCGGGTGATGCTGCCCGGCTGGTACGGCACCGGGACGGCGCTGGAGGAGTGGATCGGCGGCGATCCGGAGCGCCTGGCGACCCTGGCCGATCTCTACCGCCGTTGGCCGTTCTTCCGTACGGTGCTGTCGAACCTGGCCCAGGTGATGGCCAAGAGCGATCTCGATATCGCCGCCCGCTACGCCGAACTGGTCGACGATGTGGTGTTGCGGGAGCAGATCTTCGGCATGATCCGCGACGAGCACGCCCGCACCATCCGCATGCACGCCGCGATCACCGGCAACGACCACCTGCTCGCCGACAATCCCTCGCTCGCCGAGTCCATCCACAACCGCTTCCCCTACCTGGAACCGCTCAACCAGATGCAGGTGGAACTGCTGCGCCGTCTGCGGGCGGGTGACGACTCGGAACTCGTGAAGCGAGGAATCCTGCTCACCATGAACGGCTTGGCCACCGCCCTGCGCAACTCGGGCTGACCGAGGCGCGCTCGGCGCGGAAACCTCCGCGCCGGGCGCGGTGTCAGGGGGTGACGATGGCGAGGGCGTCGATCTCGACGAGCATTTCGGGGCGGGGGAGTCCGGTGAAGACGGTGGTGCGGCTGGGCAGCACGCTGTCGGTGGAATTCGCGCTGACGAATTCTCCGTAGGCGTCGTTCATTGCGGCGAAATCGTCGCGGGTGGTGAGGTAGACGCGCAACATGACGACGTCGTCGAACTTCGCGCCGCTCGCCTCGATGATCGCCTTGACGTTCCGCAGCGTCCGGGTCGTCTGCGCGGCGACGTCCCCCGGGTGCAGGTACTCGCCACTGGTCGGGTCGACCGGGCCCTGGCCGGAGACCTGCACGAACGGGCCCT
Source organism: Nocardia sp. 2TAF39 (assembly GCF_052114905.1). Classification (NCBI taxonomy): domain Bacteria; kingdom Bacillati; phylum Actinomycetota; class Actinomycetes; order Mycobacteriales; family Nocardiaceae; genus Nocardia; species Nocardia sp. 2TAF39. Next base: position 57,303 of record NZ_JBFRFQ010000040.1, on the reverse strand, counting down.
TGCGCACGCCCTGGGAGAAGGTGTGCGCGGGCGCGGGCGCTTCGGTGGTGCGGACGGCGATCTTCTCGCTCATGGTCGGCCTTTCGTCGCGGTCGTGACCCGGCCGGGTATCCAGCCGAGCTCGGCGGAGATGGCCTCGGCCGCCGCGTGGACCCGCGGCAGTTCGGCCAGCACCTGGTCGCGGTCGAGCAACATGTCCGGCACCGACATGGACACCGCAGCGACTACGGCGCCGGTGCCGTCGCGGACCGGGACGCCGATGCAGTTCACGAAGCTTTCGTGCTCTTCGTGGTCTTCCGCATAGCCCTGTGCCGCAACCTTTTCCAGTTCCCGCACATAGTGCTCAGGCGTGCGGATGGTGTGTTCGGTGAAGGGGTGATAGTCGATCTTCGCGGCGATCGCCTGCCACTGCGCGCGCGGCAGCGACGACACCAGCACCTTGCCGACGGCGGTGCAGTGCAGCGGGGCCGGGCGTCCGATGCGCGAGTACATGCGCACGCTTTGGGTGGCATCGAGCTTGTCGATGTAGACCGCCTCGCCGGACTCGTAGGTGGCGAGGTGGATCGTCTGTTTCGTCGCGGCGTTGAGTGCGGCGAGGTGCGGGCGCGCCACAGTTCGCACGTCGCGCTGCTCGAGCGTGCGGTTGGCCAGTTCGAACAGTCGCGAACCCAGCATGTACCGGTGCTGGCTGTCGTGGGTGACGAACCGCTGCGCCTCCATGGTCTGCAACAGGCGAAGCACGGTCGACTTGTGCACGCCCAGCTGCGCCGCCAACTGGTCCAGCGACTGGGAGTCCTCACCCAGCGACACGAGGATGGTCAACGCACGTGACAAACTCTGGCTCATGACGCCCTATTCTCGGTGACCACGGCGTCGCTGTAATACAGCTCGGCCCAGGTGGATTCGTCGATGTCGGCAAGCCGCTCCAGCACTGGGCGCGGCGGGAGCTCGGCCACGTCACCCGATCCGGTGAGGGCGGCCGCGGCGCACAGGTGCCCGAGGCGCAGGCGCTGCTCCAGCGGCCTGCCGTGCAGGAGCGCGGCCAGGTAGCCACCCGCGAACGCGTCTCCGGCCCCGATGCGCTCGGTGACGTCGAGAGTCAGTGCGGGCACCTCGATGCGCTGCGTTCCGTCGAAGCCGGTGACCGTGTGCCTGTCGTTCTTGACGATCAGCTGCCGCGGCTCGGGGAACAACGCGCGCAACTCGTCGGCGTGACCGGTGCCGAACACGGCGAGCGCCTCGTCGGCGCCGAGAAACGCCACATCACTGCCGCGCACGTGGCGCGCGAGTATCTCGGCCACCGCAGTGCCGCGGCCGGTCCACAACGCGTGGCGGTAGTTCAGGTCGAAGCTCACGAGTCTGCCGTCGCGGGGGAGGCTGATCAGCGCCTCGGTGAGTTCGGTCGCCGATTCCGACAGTGCCGTGGTGATGCCGGTGAAGTGGATCAGTTCGCAGCCGTCGAGCAGCTGGGCGGCGGGCAGTGCGGCGAGATCGGCCGCCGACAGCGCGCTGGCCGCGGAGCCGGTGCGGTAGTAGAGCATTCGGCTCGCCCGCTCGGCAAGATCGGTGGCCCGGCCGGAGCCGCCGCCGCGTTCCTTGACGTACACCCCCGTCGGTCGCCGCGGATCGGTGCCGACCGCCGACACGTCGACGCCGCGATCGGCGAGGTGGTGCACGAGATACCGCCCGAACCCATCGTCGCCGACTCGGGACAGCCAGGCCGTGTCCACACCCAGCTGGGTCAGTACGGTGGCCACGTTTGCCTCGGCGCCGCCCGCGGTCCGCTCGAAGGTCTCGGATTCCTCCAGCGGGCCCGGTTGGGCCACCAGCACCGCGAGTCCTTCGCCGACGGTCACCGCCCGCAGGCCGGCCGACGGTCGAACGCCCGTCGTCCCGGGCGGCTCGAGCCACGTCACACCGATCTCCTCTCTGCTCTTGCGGCCACCGGCCATCCCGTGCAGAATAGCCAGACCAAACACTATGTGCAACAAGCGTTGCACATAGTGCAATTGCCATCGGATGTGTGCACGGGCCTGGCCTGGAAGGAATGCCGTGTCGATCGACCAAGCAGTCGTAGCAGCACTCGGGGACCGCACGATCGGGCCCGAGCACAAGGGCATGCCGCCCGTGTCCTGGGGGCACACCGTGCGCGAATTCCTGGCGACCACCCCGACTCTCGACCAGCTGGAGACACCGATCCTGACCGTCGACCGGTCGGCCGTCTCGGCGAACGTCGCGATAATGGCCGACTGGGTGAGCGCGGCGGGCGTGCGGTTGGCGCCACACGGCAAGACCACGATGGCCCCGCAGCTGTGGGCCGAACAGTTGGCCTCCGGGTCCTGGGGGATCACCCTGGCCACCATCTGGCAGACGCAGGTCGCACGGTCCTTCGGTGTCGCGCGGGTGCTGCTGGCCAACGCGTTGGTCGATCCGGTCGGACTGCACTGGGTGGCGGCGGAATCGGCGAACGATCCGTCGTTCGAGTTCGTCTGCTGGGCCGACAGCGTCGAAACGGTCGCGCTGATGCAGGAGCATCTGAACACGGCCCCAGGTTCGGAGCGGGTCCGTGTGCTGGTGGAACTCGGTGGGCCGCACGGCCGTACCGGCGCGCGCACCGTCGGCCAGGCGCTCGCCGTGGCGGAGGCGATCGATGCGGCGTCGCGACTGTCGCTGGCCGGGGTGGGCGGTTATGAGGGCGCGCTCGCGCACGACCGCACACCGGCCCGCATCCATGCGGTGCGCGACTACCTGGATGACCTCGCGCGCCTGCACCGCGAGATCGACGCCGCTGGGCTGTATCGCGGCCCGGCGATCGTTACCGCGGGCGGCAGCGCCTACCCCGACCTGGTTGTCGAACGCCTCGCGCTGCTCGCCGACGAGCAGGGCACACAGGGTGTCTCGACCACTGTCGTCCTGCGGTCCGGGGCGTATCTCATCCACGACGACGGCTTCTACGCGGGCATTTCACCCTTGGCGGCGCCGCGCAGCGAGAAACCGTTGCGCTCGGCGATGCACGGCTGGGCGCGTACGCTCTCGCGCCCGGAGCCCGGTCTCGCCCTGCTGGACGCGGGGAAGCGTGATCTTCCCTTCGATGAGGGGCTTCCGGTCCCGCAACGGGTTGCGGGACCGGAAGGCACTCCACTGGACCCGGCCGCCACGGTGTCGGCGCTCAACGACCAGCACACCTTCCTGCGCCTACCGGGTGGCGACGCGACGGAGCTACCGATCGGCACGGTCGTGCGCCTCGGCCTGTCCCATCCGTGCACCGCCTTCGACAAATGGCGGCTCATTCCGGTGATCGACGACGCCGACGCACCGACGCCGCGCGTCGTCGACTTCCTGCACACCTTCTTCTGATGAGCCGAAACCCATGACCGACTTGCTGTTTCGCGCTGTCGACATCATCGACGGCACCGGCGCGCCGCGGTTTCGCGGCGACGTCCTCATCGAGCGAGGGCGCATCGCGCGGATCACCGATCCCGGTGCTGTTTCCGACGCCGATCGGGTCGTGGATGCCGGACCCGGCGCGGTGCTGTGCCCGGGCTTCATCGACATGCATGCCCATTCGGACTTGCACCTGCTCACCGAACCGGGGCACTTCCCGAAGATCAGCCAGGGCATCACCACCGAGGTGCTCGGGCAGGACGGATTGTCCTACGCCCCGGTCGACGACGCCGCCCTCGCGGTGGTGCGCCGCCAGATCGCGGGCTGGAACGGCAATCCCGCCGACCTGGATTTCTCCTGGCGCACCGTCGCGGAATACCTGGACCGGCTCGATCAGGGCATCACGCCGAACGCCGCCTACCTGGTGCCGCAGGGCACGCTGCGATTGCTGGTCGTCGGTGCCGAACAGCGCGCGGCCACCCCGGCCGAGATCCAGCGCATGCGGGAGCTGCTCGCCCGGGGGTTGAGCGAAGGTGCGGTCGGCATGTCGAGCGGACTCACCTACACGCCTGGAATGTATGCCGACACCAGCGAATTGGCGGCGCTGTGCGAGGTGGTCGCCGACTTCGGCGGGTTCTACGCGCCGCACACCCGCTCCTACGGCGCGGGCGCGTTGGCGGCCTACGCCGAGATGATCGGAGTGGCCCGGACCACCGGATGCGCTCTGCATCTCACGCACGCCACGATGAACTTCGGCGTGAACCGCGGGCGCGCACCGGAATTCCTGGCGCTCGTCGACGCTGCGCGGGCCGAGGGCTGTGATATCACGCTGGACACCTATCCGTATCTGCCCGGCTCGACCACGCTCTCGGCGTTGCTGCCGAGCTGGGCGATGTCGGGTGGTCCGGACGCTGCGCTGGCGCGGCTGGAAGATCCGGCGGCTCGGGCGCGAATCGCGGTGGACGTCAACGTGAAGGGCTCCGACGGCTGCCATGGCGTCACCGTCGAATGGGAGACCATCCAGATCAGCGGCGTCGCAGACGCGGCGCTCGACGAGTACGTCGGCAAGACGGTCGATCAGATCGCCGCCGACCGCGGCATCGCGCCGGTCGAGGTGTTCTTCGATCTGCTCCGCCGCGATCAGCTGGCCACCACGATTCTCCAGCACGTCGGGCACGAGGAGAACGTGCGCGCGATCATGGTGCATCCCGGTCATATGGGCGGCAGCGACGCGCTGCTCGTCGGCAACCGCCCACATCCGCGGGCGTGGGGCACTTTCCCGCGGTACCTCGGCCGCTATGCGCGCGATCTCGGCGTGCTCGGGCTGGAGGAGTGCGTGCACCACCTGACCGGACGGCCTGCCGAGCGGCTCCGGCTGCGCGACCGCGGCTTCGTCCGGCCGGGCTACGCCGCCGATCTCGTGGTGTTCGATCCGGCGACCGTTGCCGACACGGCGACCTTCGACAACCCGAAACAGCAGGCGCGCGGCATCCGGCATGTGCTCGTGAACGGCGAGTTCGCGATCGAGAACGGCGCACCCACCGGTCATCTCGCCGGCCGCGCGCTGCGCAGGGATGCCGTACGGAAGGAGACAGTGTGACCACCGCTGCGAGCGCCGTGGACGTGATACGGGCCGATCGGGTGCTCAGCGTGGTCCGGGCGCCGGAGATCCCCGATCCGGTGTCGCTGGCGGATGCGCTGGCGCGCTCGGGAATTCGCGCCGTCGAACTCACCTTCACCACGCCGGGCGTGCTCGGCCATCTCGCCGCCGCGGCCGAGGTGAAGGAGGCGGTGGTCGGCGTCGGCACCGTGACGACCGCCGAACAGGCCGAGGCCGCCATCGACAGCGGAGCCCGATTCCTGGTCACCCCTGGCCTGCGCGTGGACGTCGCCGCCGTCGCGGTGCGTCGAGACATCCCCGTCGTCCTCGGCGCGTTCACTCCCACCGAGGTCATGCAGGCGCTCGATCTCGGCGCGGCAGCGGTGAAGATCTTCCCGGCCGGGGCCCTCGGCCCCGGCTACCTGAAGGACCTGCGCGGTCCTTTCCCCGACGTGGCGTTCATCCCTTCCGGTGGCGTCAACGCGGGCAATGCCGCCGAATTCCTCGCCTGCGGCGCCGTCGCAGTGAGCGCGGGAACCGATGTCGTTGCCCCCGCCGACGTCGCCGCGGGCCGCTGGTTCGCCATCGCCTCGCGTGCGGCGTCATTCGTTCGATCCATGAATTGAGAGGTACCCATGGGCGCCACCGTCGACTGGCTGCGCACCACCACCCCAGGGCTGCTGGTGCTCTGCGGTCTCGCGATTGCCGTACTGCTGCTCGCCATCATCAAGCTCAAGCTGGAGCCGTTCATCGCGCTGCTGCTGACCGGACTGGGGCTGGCGCTCGCCGCCGGGCTGCCAGTCACCAAGATCGTCGGAACGGCAATCAAGCCCGGAGAGTCGTTGCTGGAGACCGGATTCGGCGGCATCCTCGGGCACATCGCGGTCATCATCGGGCTCGGCACGGTGCTCGGCGCGATCCTCGAACGCTCCGGCGGCGCGGATGTCTTGACCGGCAGGTTGCTGAGTCTGTTCGGCGACAAGGGCGCTCCGGTCGCCATGGGCCTGCTCGGGCTGATCTTCGGCATCCCGGTCTTCTTCGACATCGGCATCTTCGTGCTGGCGCCGCTGATCTACGTGGCCGCCAAACGAGGGGGCCGGTCACTGGTGCTCTACGCCATGCCGATGCTGGCCGGATTGTCCATGACGCACGCGTTCCTACCGCCGCATCCCGGTCCGGTCGCGCTCGGCGGGCTGCTCGATGTGAGCCTCGGATGGTTGATCCTGATGGGATTCGTCTGCGGCATTCCGGGATTCATCGCTGCCGGTCTGGTGTGGGGGACTTACATCGGCAAGCGGGTACAGGTCGAGGTACCCGCCGAGTTCCTGGTGCGGCCCGAGGGCAAGGTCGCCGCGAACGCCGGTGACGGGCCTGGCGCGCTGCAGGCAGCGGGGGCGACGAGCACCGAGGTGCGGCCGCCGTCGGTCTGGGTGATCGGGGCGATTATCGCGATCCCGCTGCTGCTGATCCTCGGCGCCACCTTCGGCACCCAGCTGTTGGATGGTGGCTCCACGCTCCTGTCGGTGCTGACCTTCCTCGGCACGCCGGCGGTCGCGCTGCTCATCGCGGTGCTCGTCGCCTTCTTCGTCCTCGGTGTCCGGCGCGGATCCACCGTGCAGGAACTGAGCACCCTCACCGCGGAGTCGCTGCGGCCGGTCGGCATGCTGCTGCTGGTTGTCGGCGCGGGCGCGTTCTTCGGAAAGGTCATCTCCGCCACCGGGATCGGCACCGCGCTGGCCGACACCATGTCCGCGGCCGGGCTGCCGGTGATCGTGCTGGCCTATCTGATCAGTTGCGGGCTGCGTATCGCGCAGGGCTCGGCCACGGTCGCCATCGTCACCACCGGCGGCATCGTCGCCCCGCTGGTCGCGGGGCAGGGATACTCGCAGGTGGCCATTGCCCTGATCGCCATGGCCATCGCGGCGGGCTCCATCATCCTCAGCCACGTCAACGACGGCGGGTTCTGGATCATAGTGAAGTACTTCAACCTGACGGTGAAGCAGACGCTGCAGACCTGGACCGTGCTCGAAACGGTGTTGTCGGTGGTGAGTTTCGCGGTGGCCGCGATTCTGTTCGCCCTCGTCAGCTGAGCTCGGCGCCGACCAGCGCGCGTACCGCACGGTTCAACGCGCCGTGCGGGTCGAAGTCCGGCACGGGGCTCACCACCTGGTGCAGGATCGCGCCATCGAGGTAGTCGACGAGGATCTTCGCCGCCGCCCGCTCGGCGCCGACGTTCGCCAGCAGGGTCGCCGCCCATTCGGTCGGCCGATGGTGCCCGCGTCGCACGGTTTCCTGCAGCGCGGGCACTGCCTGCGCTTCCAAGAAGAGGGCGTATCTGGCGAGTGTCCTGGTGCGATCGGCCGCTACCGCGTGGGCGACGAAGCCCGCCATAGCGTCGACGAGCTCGGTGATCGTGCGCGGTGCTGGTGTCCGGTTCAGCGCCTCCCAGTCCGCGTAGTCGCGTTCCTCCAGCCGCTCGGCGATGCCGATCAGCAGCGCCTCGCGAGTGCGGAAGTAGTTGGAAGCCGACCCGCTGGGCATGGCTGCGGCCTTGTCGACCGCGCGGTGGGTGAGCGCGCGTGTGCCGTGCGACCCCAGCAGGTCGATCGCCGCGTCCAAGAGGAGTTCGCGCTTCGCGGGCACATAGTGATACTACATCGGTAGTGACGCGTGCTACAGCGATGTTGCTCGACACTGCATCCGTGGTCCTGCGTGGGTCATGACAGCTCGCCCCTGTCGAGCAGGCCAGTGGCGGCCGAAGGCGGCGGCGTGACCCGCTACGGCCGCGAACGCAGGCCGCGCGCCCAGATGGTCGCGACCCAGTCGCGCCGCATCGGCGTGGTGGCGCAGCTTTCGTTCGCGCCCGCCGCCGAGATCCACACCACGCCGGTCCGCGTACTTCCTGCCTCGGCGCAAATGAAATCGCTTGCGCCGATGTGGGTTTGGACCTGCAATCAGCTGTTGCGGGTTATGCCGTTGTAGTTACCGCGTTGGCTGGACGTGGGTGGGTTGTTATGGTGTGGGCGTGAATTCTCCGGAGTCGTCCAGACGGTAGCCGTCCGGCCTGTGTGCTGGGCGGCGTTGTGAGTGCGTGGCCTGCCCGGTCGTTGAGCGACTGGTGGCGGGTGGGTATTTCGCAACGCCGGGCGATGTTGGTTTCTTGCTGTCGGGTGATGGTTCGCCCGATTCTGCGACGATCTCGGGTCCCATGTTTGTGCGTGGTGCCCTCGCTATCCGGGGAGTTGTCTTTCTATGCCCGTTGTAGTGTTCGTGCTGGCTGTTGCGGTCTTCGCCCAGGGCACGTCCGAGTTCATGGTGTCGGGGTTGCTGGAGCAGATCGCTGCCGACGTCGGGGTCTCGCCTGGGGCCGCGGGGTTGCTGACGTCGCTGTTCGCGGCAGGCATGGTGCTCGGGGCGCCGGTAATGGCGATGGCGGCAGGCCGGTTGCCGGTCAGGTATTCGACAGCAGCATTTTTGGCGTTGTTCTGTGTCGCTCATGTCGTCGGTGCTGTTACAACGGATTTCGCGGCGCTGCTGGCGAGCCGGGGCGTCGCGGCGGTCGCCAATGCCGGATTCTTGGCGACAGTGTTGGCGGCTCTGCCGCGGTGGGTCGGCCCGGCCATGGTCGGACGTGCCACCTCTGTGGTTGTGTCCGGGGTGACGGTCGCCTGCATTGCCGGTGTGCCTGCCGGAACATTGCTCGGACAGGTCTGGGGATGGCGTTCGGCGTTCTGGTCTGTTGCCATTGTCGGTGGGGCGGCGCTGGTGCCGGTGTGGGCGCTGGTTCGTCGTGACGTGCCCGAGCGTGACCGCCCGGACGCGCAGGGTCCGTCGATGTGGCGAGAGTGGGCCGTGGTGGTCAGACGGCCGGTCGGTAGTGCGGTCATCGTCGGTGTGCTGGTCAACGCGGCAACGTTCGCCGGGTTCACCTACCTGGGCACGATCACTGGCGACATACCCGGGGCAACGGGCCGTTGGGTTCCGGTCGTGCTGGCATTGTTCGGCATCGGTTCGTTCGTCGGTGTGACTCTCACCGGCCGCTATGTCGACCGCTATCGCAGCCGGATCGTCACTGTCGGAACGATTGTGCTCGTCGGAGTCTGGCTGCTTGCCGCTCTGACCGCGCACACACTGACCGGCGTGTCGATCACGGCGACGGCGGCGGGTGCGGTCGCATTCGGTGTCGGGTCGACCCTGATCGCAACGATCATGCAGACCGCTGCGCCCGCCGCGCCGCGCATCGCGGGCGCACTGGCGACCACAGCGTTCAACGTCGGTGCCGTCCTCGGCCCCGCCGCTGCCGGCGTCGTCGTCGACCACACCGCCCACCCCACGACGGCGCTGTGGTGCAGCAGCGCCTTCATGTTTGCCGCGGTGGCTGTCGTCCTGGTCGGTCGTCGGCGCATCGCGGCGCCGGTTGAGGCGGTGCGTGTCGGTGCATGCTGACGCTCAGCTTTCCGGGGCAGGTCGGCGATAGCCGGCACAGCGCTGACGAGCTCGATGGCACACGGTTCAGGCAACAGCCACAACGAACACTCGAAGCGATCAACCGCGACAGCGCAGATGTACCTGAAATACTGGTGAGTCCTTACCATGAGGAGGAATCTGCCCGTGCGCCGTTCCGGGGTACTCCCGCTGCTCGATCAGGTTGCTGCCGCTGTCTCCGACGCGATCAGCCGAACCCGCCCCGAAGCGGCGGGAGCAGACCCGGTTGTCCGACGATCCGCGCACGCCGACTTCCAAGCGAACGCTGCTCTCGCCCTCGCCGCACGGTTGAAGATGAAGCCTGCCGTACTCGCCGGTGAGCTCGCCGCGGCGCTCGAGTCCGCCTCGGATCCGCGGCTGGCGTCGGTGGAGTTGTCCGGGCCGGGGTTCCTCAACATCACGATGCCCGACCAGGTGGTCTGGGAGCAGGCGGCGGCCCGGCTGGCGGACGGACGTCTCGGCGTCGACGCCTCCGCGGTCGGCCGACGGATCGTGGTCGATTATTCGGCGCCCAACATCGCCAAGGAGATGCACGTAGGACACCTGCGCACGACGATCATCGGTGACAGTCTCGCTCGTGTGCTTGCCTTCCTCGGTGCCGAGGTGATTCGCCAGAACCACCTCGGGGACTGGGGAACCCAGTTCGGAATGCTCATTCAATACCTCGACGAACACCCGGACGCGCAGTGGCGTCACGACGACCTCACCGGCGACGCCTCAGCGGTGTCCGCGCTGGACAGGCTGTACAAGGCGGCACGCGCGGCTTTCGACGCGGGTGCCGAGTTCGCGGACCGCTCGCGAGCGCGCGTGGTCGCATTGCAGTCCGGCGACCCGGCGACGCTGGCTCGGTGGAGCGAGATCGTCACCGAATCGGAGAAGGCGTTCGGCGACATCTACGACCGGCTCGGTGTGCTGCTCACCGCCGACGACTACGTCGGCGAGTCGTTCTACAACCCGATGCTCGCCGAGACGATCGACGAGCTCATCGGCAAGGGCATCGCCGTCGACAGCGAGGGTGCCTTGGTCGTGTTCTCCGAGGAGGTCACCGGTCCCGACGACCAACCGGTTCCGTTGATGGTCCGCAAACGCGATGGCGGATACGGCTATGACACAACCGATTTGGCGACGATTCGATACCGCATCAACACCCTGCGTGCGGATCGATTGCTGTATGTCACCGACTCGCGGCAAGCCTTGCACTTCCAGCTGGTATTCGAGGCCGCCCGGCGAGCCGGGTGGCTCATCGACGACGTCGACGCCGAGCACATCGCCTACGGCACGGTGCTCGGCCCCGATGGGAAGCCGTTCAAAACCCGGGCCGGCGGCACGGTCCGGCTGATGGACCTGCTCGACGACGCTGTCACGAAGGCGCGGCGGATTGTCGCCGAGAAAAACCCCGATCTCCCCTCGGCGGACCTGGACGAGATCGCCGAACAGTCCGGCATCGGTGCGGTCAAGTACGCCGACCTGTCCACCTCCCGGATCAAGGACTACACGTTCGACCTCGACCGCATGGTGGCACTCAACGGCAACACCGCGGTGTACCTGCAATACGCGCACGCCCGGATTCGATCCATCCTCCAAAAGGCAGATCAGCTCGTCACCGCGGTGAACGTCGATATCGCCCTCGCGCCGGCCGAACGCGCGCTGGCGCTGGAGCTGGATGTCTACGGCACGACCGTCGCCGAAGTCGGCGCCACGCTGGAACCACACAGGTTGTGCAGCTACCTCTACGACTTGGCCCGCGACTTCACCGCCTTCTACGACACCTGCCCGGTCTTGAAGGCCGAGGAACCGGCCCGCGCCAATCGGCTCGCACTGTGCCAACTCACCGCGCGCACGCTCGAACACGGACTCGGTTTGCTGGGAATCGCTGCGCCCGAACGCATGTGATGGTCGTGTGGCACACCGCGGAATTACGGTACGGGGAAGTCGCGCACCGCACGGTCGCAGCGAGTGGCCTGGGCGCGGATCGCGCCGACCAGTTCCGGTGGACCGGTCAGCAGGGTGAAATCGATGTCGACCGAGGTGATCATCCAGACCAGCCCTTCTGGGGACTCGCCGCCGACGTACAGCCGGCAGCTTCGGTCGTCGACGGCCTCCACGACACCCATGCCGGGCCATACGCTGTCGGCGGCGTCCTCGGCGGAACTGTGCAGCAGCACCGTCGCCTGATAGGGCCACGAGCGGGCGGACAATCGCATCGAAAGATACGTGGCCACATCACCTTCCGGCGGTTCGCGCGGCGAGAACCGGGGCCCCGTGGGGATTCGCGGCGTGATCCGGTCGGCACGAAAGGTGCGCCAGTCGGCGCGGTCCACATCCCAGGCGACCAGGTACCAGTGCCTGCTGAAATGCACCAGGGTGTGCGGCTCGACCGAGCGGACGCTGGACGCGCCGCTGTGCGCGCGATAGTCGAACCGCAGGCGTTCGTGCCGATCACACGCCTCCGCGATGGCCATCAGCGTGTCCGGCGGCACGGTCGCGCCGGGCGCGGCGACGCGCAGGGTGGCGCCGCGCAGCGTGCGGACCCGGTGGCGCAACCGCGGCGGAAGCACCTGCTCCAATTTCGTCAGCGCCCGCAGCGATGCCTCCTCGATGCCGGTCACGGTGCCACCGGAGGCGCTGCGCAGGCCGACCGCCACCGCGACCGCCTCGTCGTCGTCGAGCAGCAGCGGCGGCAGCGCGGCGCCCGCGCCGAGCCGATAACCCGCGGCGCCCCGGGTGGCGTGCACCGGGTAGCCGAGTTCGCGCAGCCGGTCGATATCGCGGCGCACTGTGCGTCCGGTGACGCCGAGCCGTTCGGCCAGTTCGGCGCCGGTCCAGTCGCGATGGGTCTGCAGCAGGCCCAGCAGTTTGAGCAATCGCGCCGAGGTTTCCAGCATGACGTCCAGAATGCCAGGACGTTAGGAACAAAACTGTCCTAAGCGGTTCCTAACCTGGTCGCCATGAGCACCGAACAGGACATCCACCCCTTCCGCATCGACATCCCGCAGGACCGGATCGACGATCTGCACCACCGGCTCGCGAATACGCTGTGGCCGGACGACCTGCCCGGTGTCGGCTGGGACAAGGGCATGCGCGTGTCGTATCTGCGGCCGCTGGCCGAATATTGGCACACCGAATTCGATTGGCGCGCGACGGAATCCCGGCTGAACGAGCTGCCGCAGTTCGCCACCGAGATCGATGGGCAGCAGGTGCATTTCCTGCATGTCCGGTCGCCGGAGTCGGATGCGCTGCCGTTGCTGCTCAATCATGGCTGGCCGGCCTCGTTCGTCGAGTTCCTGGACGTGATCGGACCGCTGAGCGATCCGCGTGCGCACGGTGGCGACCCGGCCGACGCCTTCCACCTGGTGATCCCTTCGCTGCCCGGTTTCGCGTTCTCCGAGGTGGCAACCGCCGTCGGGGCGGGCGCGACCGAGCAGTTCGCGGAAGTGGTCGCGAAACTCATGGCGCGACTCGGTTACGACCGCTATGGCGTGCACGGTGGCGACGCAGGTTTCTTCGTCGCGAGCCGGCTGGGCCACATCGCGGGCGAGCACCTCGCCGGGATCCACGTGAACGGGCCGATCACCATCCCAGGATGGGACAGCGGCGACGCCGAACCCTGTGGTGGCGCGGACGAATCCACGACCGCAGGCGAATCGTTTCGGGGCGATGGCGAATCCGAGTACAGCCCCGAGGACCAGGCGAAGCTGGCGGCACTGACCGGCCCGGAAGGCCATTCCCGCTATGACTACGCCATGGTGCAATCCACGCGGCCGCAGACGCTGGCGATCGGCGTGCACGACTCGCCCGCGGGGCTGCTGTCCTGGATCACCGACCTGTTCCGGCAGTACACGAATCCGGCGATCGAACTGCCCGAGGACGCGGTGGGCCGGGACGCGCTGCTGACCAACATCAGCCTCTACTGGTTCACCGGGACCTTTGCCTCGTCGCTTCGGCTCTACAGCGAGTCCGCGGCGTGGGGCGCGACGCTGCAGAAGTCCGGCGTGCCGACCGCGGCGGCGATCTTCCCCGGGAGCATGTCCATCCGCAAGCTGGCCGAGAACGAGCACAACATCGTCCGGTGGACCGAATTCGACCGCGGCGGGCATTTCGCGGCGATGGAGGCGCCGGATCTGCTGACCGTGGACGTGCGGGAGTTCTTCCGGTCGCTGCGCTGACCGCTCGGGTGTTCCGCCGCCGCCCGGGTGCCCGCCCAGGGCGGCAGCGGTCTACGCGCCGGAGTAGCGGGCGTGCATGGCCGCGGCCGTGGCCGCGAGCCGGGCGCGCAATTCGGCAGGTTCGAGGACCTCCAGGAATTCACCGAGCGGCAGAATGCCGTGTGCGAGCACCTCGTAGGACTCCGAGGGCACCATCACCTCCACCCACCCTTCGGCATCGGGCGGGCCCGCTGACGCCATCGCCTCCGCGACCGCGACCGGATCGTTCATCAGTCGCAGCAGCCGCAGATGCGTGGCCGCGATCCGGCAGCGCGCGCGGACGCGCAGCATCGAGTGTGCGAAATCGTCGGCGGCGTCGGACCAGTGCGCCCGCAGGTCGAAGTCCGCGGGACGGACGAAGATCTCGGCGGTCGGCTCGGCCGCGAGAATCCGGCCCACCCGGTAGGAGCGGACCTTCGATCCGCCGCGTGCGACGAGGTACCAGGTGCCCGCCTTCAAGACCAGGCCGAGCGGGTCGAGGTGGCGTTCGACAACCTTGTCCTTGCGGCCGTAGCGCACGTGCAGCCTGCGGTCGTGCCAGAGCGCGTCGGCGACGGTGGCGAGCGTCGGTGTCTCGTCGGGCTGGTGGAACCAGCCCGGTGCGTCGACGTGCACGCGCTCGGCGATGCGCGTCGCACGCCCGCGCAGTTCGGGCGGCAATGCGGCGAGCATCTTCAGTTGCGCGGTGGCCAGCACCGTGCCGAGCCCGAGATCTGCTGCGGCAGTGGGTAATCCGGCCAGCAGCACCGCGTCGGCCTCCGCGGTGGTGAGTCCGGTCAGCCGGGTCCGGTAGCCGTCTACCAGTTGCACGCCGCCCCTGCGGCCCGGCTCGCTGTAGACCGGTACGCCGGCTGCCGAGAGCGCCTCGACGTCCCGGTAGACGGTGCGTACCGACACTTCCAGTTCCTCGGCCAGTTCCGGCGCGGTGGTGCGGCCCCGCGTTTGCAGCAGCAACAGCAGCTGCACCAGTCGACTCGCCCGCATGTCGCGAGACTAGCCGGAAAACCTGACAGAAGATGTCATGAATACGCCGTACCGTCGTCGCCATGACCACTTGGAGCGCATTCGTCGAAGAAGCCCCCCGCGTCGCCGAGATCTTCACCCGCAGGCACCGGGCCGCGGGCAATCTCTGCATGCTCGGCACCCTCCGTTCCGACGGATTCCCGCGGATCAGTCCGATCGAGCCGAGCGTCTTCGAGGGGATGCTCGTGATCGCCGGTATGCCGGGGACGACCAAGTTCCGTGATCTGGCGCGTGATCCGCGGTTCTGCCTGCACACCGCCACCGTCGACACGAATGTGTCCGACGGTGACGCCAAGCTCTTCGGCACCGTCGTCGACCTTCCGGACAAGGACGTGCACGCCCGCTTCGCCCAGAAACTCTTCGACGACAGCGGGTTCGACATCCGGGGCCAGGAGTTCGACCACTTCTACGTCGCCGATCTCATCGGCGCTTCGACGGTGGAAGTCGTCGACAACCACCTCGACGTCACCATCTGGAAGCCGGGCGAGGGTGAGCGCGTGGTGCGTAAACACTGAGGTACGGTGCCCGACTCGCGGCGGCCACCGCAGCGCGTGCGAGGACTGGCACCTGGAGGACAACCTGACCTTCCTGCAACAGGCAGGTTTGCTGAGTAGCGGGTCGTTGTCCGCTGCGCCCGATCGCAGGGAGAACCGCTCGCCGTCGGCCTCACCCGTTCGAGCGACGACTGTCCAGATGGCGCAAAGAACGGAATGCATTGTGCCGCTATCAGTTCGACTCGCTCCCGCCGACCTCGGTTCGGCGACGGGCGAGGAAGTCCCGTTCGGCGGCGTTCTCGGTGCGCCAGTGCCAGCTCGTCCACCATCCGTAGTTCCGGTACCGCCGTCACGGCGTCACGCGGGAGCAAAGTGGAGTTCTGCCAGGGCAGCGGCGCGGTCGCGGTGCGGGAGGCGACGAACTTCTCGGTCTTGTCCAGCACGTCGCTGATCGGGTTGCCGACCTGTCGCGGCCAGTACCCGGCGAAATCCTCGTAAGTGCGTCTGCCGAACAGCAGCGCGCCGCGGTGCGCGGCCATGTGCCTGCCCATCACCTCGGCCTGTACCGGATCGTTGTAGCGGTGGGCCCAGCCCGACGCGGCGATGGTGGCCGCGCCGGACGGCCGATTCGTGGTCACCACCGACATGCTCGTGCAGGATCGGCCTTTCCGGCCCGTGCGCGAATCCGTCCCTGGTGTCCTCGTCCGTCCGTCCGGGAGCCTGCATGACACCGTCCAGGGTCAGGTGCTCCACCGCGATGATCTTGCTCATGTCCGCTCCTTCGTGGGGCCGGCCTGGTGCCGGCTTCACCTCCTACCCGAACGGATTCCCGGGAGATCGACAGCGGCGACCGAACTTTGTGCGGCACTGCTCGGCGGATTCCCAGCGGGTGTCCTCCCCGCGAGCGCCCCTCATCACGAGAATGCCGACCATCGGACGTCCATACCGAGTTGTCGCGGGCCGTCCGGCCGTTGTCTCAGTCGGGTCGGGTGATGGTGCGAATCTCGCGGTAGCTCGGAACCTCGGTGGTGACAGGCGTGCTGTCGCGCGCCGCGCGCGCGACGTCGACGGCTGCGGCCAGGGCAGCGCGGTACAGCAGCGAGCCGGTACTGATCCGGCGGACACCGAGCTCTGCGAGCGTCGCGATCGACGGCCCGGTCGCCGAGTAGAGGATGTTGACGGGCACGGGTATCACGGTGACCAACCGGCCGATCTCTTCCGGATCGGCCAGGCCGGGGACGAAGATGCCGTCGGCTCCGGCGGCGATGTACCGCTCGGCGCGGGCGAGGGTCGCACTGTGTTCGAGGTTCAACCAGTAGGTGTCGACGCGGGCATTGACGAACAGCTCCGGCGAACATGCCTTGATCGCGGAGATCAGCTCGGCCTGATGTTTTGGTTCGGCCAGCGCGGTGTCCGCCCGGCCGTCCTCCAGATTCACTCCGGCGATACCGAATTCGGCCAGCCGTCCGACGTATTCGGCGACCGTAGCCGGACGGTCGCTGAACCCACCCTCGATGTCGACGGTCACCGGCACCGGCAGCCTGGCGAGCCGTCGCGCCAACGTGAGGGTTTCGTCGCCGGTGACCCCGGTGCCGTCGGCGAGCCCCGCCGCGGCCGCCACCCCGAGGCTGGTGGTGCCGATCGCTGGGAACCCTTCGGCCGCAAGCATTGCCGCGGAACCGAAGTCCCAGGCATTCGGCAGAACGAGCGGCTCGGCGCGGCAATGCAGCGCATGGAATGTCTCGGCTCTGGTCATCGACGGCTGCCCGCCGCCGCGCGGGCGTGCGCACTCGCCTCGGCAGGCGAGAGCCGCCCCAACTCGGCTTGCACCAATGCCCGCCGCTGATGCTGCGCCTCGTCGCAGAACTGGGCGACGTGCACGCGCACCCACGTCATACCGGTCGAGGTCGACGGAACCCCGAGCACCGCACGCACTTGCTCGGGCTCGCTGATCAATGGGCATGTCCGCGTCATACCGCGACGCTATCCCGCGATCATTTCGGCGCCTGCCGAAACAACTGTGCACGATCATGGTGTGGTGCCGACCAGAGGAGCCGAACTGGCGGGCCTGGCCACGTTGCTCGCCGACCGAACCCGCGCCGACATGTGCCTCGCCCTGATAGACGGCCAGGCCTGGACCGCGGGCGAACTCGCGCGCCACGCCGGTGTCGCGCCGTCCACCGCCACCGAGCACCTGGACCGCCTGCTCGACGGCGGCCTGCTGATCGAACGCCGCCAGGGCCGCCACCGCTACGTCCAGCTGGCCGGCCCGCACGTCGCGGAACTCTTGGAGACCATGGTCGCCCATCTCGGCCCGCCCGGCGCCGCGGTGACCGGACTGCGCACCGTCAGCGTTGCCGCCGCGCTCGCCCGTGGCCGCACCTGCTACGACCACCTCGCAGGTCGTCTCGGCGTCGCCGTCACCGGGGCCATGATCGCGCGCGGCCTGCTCGACGACGACGGCGGTTTCGTGCTCACCGCGACGGGGCTTGCCTGGCTCACCGGCCCGATAGGCGTCGATCCGGCGGCGCTGCGCGCCACTCGGCGTCCGGTCGTACGCCCCTGCCTCGACTGGACCGAGCGCCGCACCCACCTGGGCGGCTCGGCGGGCGCGCAGCTGTGCCGCCGGTTGCGGGACTTGGCCTGGATCACGCGCGTCGGCACCGGACGTGCCGTGCGCGTCACCCCGGAAGGTGAAGCCGGGCTGGCGGACGCACTCGGCATCGACCCGGCGGCGCTGCGCTGAGCCGGCGCAGGTTGCTGCTGTGCCGGGCTCGACATACCGCCGCAGGGCCGATTCGTACGGGCGACAGGGACCCACCGGGGTGCGGCGTCCGGCGCGACGGTAAGCCGGCATCCGATGCGCCGGCGGGGTGGGTACTCCGCCGCCGGAGGTGCTCGATGCCGTGCTCCCGGCGTCGTCCGGTGCTTTGTGGCGGGCTGTTTGGGGAACCCCGGGCCGGGTATCACGGGCGCGTGGCCGACCAGGACGGACCCCGGTCTGTGAATGAGATTGCATAGTCATGCATAATCATCACATGGTTGCTTCCTCGGATATGCCCAACCCGCCCGGACCCGTCGTGCGGGTCGCGGTGGCTGGTGCGAGCGGATACGCGGGCGGCGAAGTGCTGCGCCTGCTTCTCGGGCATCCGGCCTACCGAACCGGGCGCCTCGTCATCGGGGCGCTGACCGCGGGATCGAACGCAGGAGCCACGCTGGGGGAGTTGCAGCCGCATCTGCTGCCGCTTGCCGATCGGATACTCGCGCCGACCACGGCGGATGAGCTGGCCGGACATGACGTGGTCTTTCTCGGCTTGCCGCACGGCCGGTCCGCGGTCATCGCCGAGGAGCTGCCCGAGTCGACGGTGATCATCGACTGCGGTGCCGATTTCCGCCTCACCGACCCGGAAACGTGGGAGAAGTACTACGGCAGCCCGCACGCGGGGACCTGGCCCTACGGTCTGCCCGAGCTGCCCGGCGGCCGGGACAAGCTGCGCGGCGCGCACCGGATCGCGGTTCCCGGGTGCTACCCGACCGTGGCCAGCCTCGCGCTGGCCCCCGCCGTGGCGGCGGGCATCGTCGAGCCCGCCGTGCATGTGGTCGCGGTCAGCGGCACCTCCGGTGCGGGCCGCAAGCTGGACGTGGCGCTGCTCGGTACCGAGGTGATGGGCTCGGCGCGGGCCTACGGCATCGCGGGCGCGCACCGGCACACCCCGGAGATCGCGCAGAACCTGACGGCGGCGGCCGGCACGGACGTGGCCGTATCGTTCACCCCGGTGCTCGCGCCGATGCCGCGCGGCATTCTCGCCACCTGTACCGCACCCACCCGTGTCGACGCCACGCAGGCGCGCGCCGTCTACGAAAAGGCCTATGCCGACGAGCCTTTCGTGCACCTGCTGCCGGAAGGCGCACTGCCGCAGACCGGTTCGGTACTCGGTTCGAACGCCGTCACGCTGCAGGTGGCGGTGGACGCCGACGCGGGCCTGCTGGTCGTGATCGGCGCGATCGACAACTTGACCAAGGGCACCGCGGGCGCCGCGGTGCAATCGATGAACCTGGCCGTCGGATTCGACGAGACCGCAGGACTTTCCACCGTAGGAGTGGCACCGTGACGACAACCGCTGGGACATCGACCGAGAGCGCGGGCGGCAAGCTGGTGCGCAACCAGGGCGTCACGGCCCCGCTCGGCTTCCGTGCGGCGGGCATCGCCGCGGGCATCAAGGCCAACGGCAAGCCGGATCTGGCGCTGGTGTTCAACGAAGGCCCCGAATACGCGGCCGCGGGCGTGTTCACCAGCAACAAGGTCAAGGCGGCTCCGGTGCTGTGGTCGCAGCAGGTGCTGACCAGCAAGCGGTTGCGCGCGGTGATCCTGAACTCCGGCGGCGCCAACGCCTGCACCGGGTCCGCCGGATTTCAGGACACGCACAGAACCGCCGAGGAACTCGCCGCCGCGCTGAGCAATTGGGGTACCGAGACCGGCGCGGGTGAGATCGCCGTCTGCTCGACCGGACTCATCGGCGACCGCCTGCCGATGGACAAGCTGATTCCCGCCGTCACCGAGATCGTGCACGAGATGGGCGGTGGCCTCTCCGGTGGTTCGGACGCCGCGTACGCGATCATGACCACCGACACCGTGCCCAAAGAGGCGGCCTACCACCACCGCGACAAATGGAACGTCGGCGGCATGGCCAAAGGGGCGGGCATGCTGGCCCCCGCGCTGGCGACCATGCTGGTGGTGCTGACCACCGACGCCGCGGTCACCGCGGACCAGCTCGACCACGCCCTGCGCAACGCCACCGGGCGTACCTTCGACCGGCTCGACGTGGACGGCTCCTGCTCCACCAACGACACCGTGCTGTTGCTGGCCAACGGCGCCAGCGAGGTCACCCCGAGCCAGGCGGAACTCGATGCCGCCGTACTCGCGGTCTGCGACGACCTGGCCGCCCAACTGATGGCCGACGCCGAGGGCGTCACCAAGCGGGTGCTGGTCACCGTCGCGGGCGCGGTCAGCGAGGACGAGGCGGTGGCCGCTGCGCGAACCGTCGCCCGTGACAGCCTGGTCAAGACGGCGCTGTTCGGCTCCGACCCGAACTGGGGCCGGGTGCTCGCCGCGGTCGGCATGGCGCCGGTCACCCTCGACCCGAACCGGATCTCGGTGTCGTTCAACGGGAACCCGGTGTGCGTCGACGGCGTCGGTGCGCCGGGCGCCCGCGAGGTGGACCTGTCCGGGGCCGACATCGAGGTGCTGATCGAGCTGAACGTCGGCGCCGCGCGCGCGAGCATCCGCACCACGGACCTCTCGCACGGCTACGTCGAAGAGAACTCGGCCTACAGCTCATGACCAGTCAGGTGCTGCACACGCTCTCGGCGCTGGACAAGGCGCACGTCCTGGCCGACGCGCTGCCGTGGCTGCAGAGGTTCCGGGACAAGATCGTCGTGGTGAAGTACGGCGGCAACGCCATGGTCGACGAGGAACTCAAGCGGGCCTTCGCCGCCGACATGGCTTTTCTGCGCACGGTCGGCGTGCACCCGGTGGTGGTGCACGGGGGCGGACCGCAGATCAGCGCGATGCTGAAAAAGCTCGGCATGGACGGGGAATTCCGCGGCGGCTTCCGGGTGACCACACCCGAGGTGATGGACGTGGTGCGGATGGTGCTGTTCGGTCAGGTCGGCCGCGAACTGGTCGGGTTGATCAACGCGCACGGCCCGTACGCGGTCGGCACCTCCGGTGAGGATGCGGGGCTGTTCACCGCGACCCGCCGCACCGTCGACGTGGACGGCGAGCCGACCGACATCGGCTTGGTCGGCGACGTCACCGCGGTGAACCCGGACGCCGTGCTCGACCTGATCGGCGCAGGCCGGATCCCGGTGGTATCGACGATCGCGCCGGATGCCGACGGCGTTGTGCACAACATCAACGCCGACACCGCCGCCGCCGCGCTCGCCGAGGGGATCGGGGCCGAGAAACTGGTGATCCTCACCGACGTCGAGGGCCTGTACACGAACTGGCCGGACCGGTCGTCGCTCGCGACGCGCATCGACACGGCCGAACTGACGGAGTTGCTCCCCAGCCTGGATACGGGCATGGTGCCCAAGATGGAAGCCTGCCTGCGCGCCGTGCAAGCCGGGGTGCCGACCGCCCACGTGATCGACGGTCGCGTCCCGCACGCCGTGCTGCTGGAACTGTTCACCGGAGAAGGAATCGGAACGATGGTGACGCCCGCCCCGAACGGGTCGCGGCCACTGGACGGAACGAAACAATGACGACAGCTGAACTGCAGAAGCGGTGGTCCGCCGCGCTGATGAACAACTACGGCACCCCGAAGGTCGCGCTGGTGCGCGGCGCAGGCGCAGTGGTCTACGACGCGGATGGGAACCGCTATATCGATTTTCTCGGGGGCATCGCGGTCAACAGCCTCGGGCACGCGCACCCGGCGATCCTGGCGGCGGTCACCCAGCAACTCGGCACGCTCGGGCACGTCTCGAATCTGTATGCCAGCGAGCCGGTCATCGAGCTGGCCGAGCGGTTGCTCGCGCACTTCGGCGACGGCGAGGGCCGGGCGTTCTTCTGCAACTCCGGCACCGAGGCCGTCGAGGCGGCGTTCAAGATCGCACGGTTGACCGGGCGGCGCAAGATCATCGCTTGCGACGAGGCGTTCCACGGCCGCACCATGGGGGCGCTCGCCCTCACCGGGCAACCGTCCAAGCGGACGCCGTTCGAGCCGATGCCCCCGGGCGTCGTGCACGTGCCCTACGGTGACGCCGCGGCGCTGGACGCCGTGGTAGACGAGGACACCGCCGCGGTGTTCCTGGAGCCGATGATGGGTGAGAGCGGCGTGGTGGTTCCGCCGTTCGACTACTTGGCCAAGGCGCGCGAGATCACCGCGCGCCACGGAGCGCTGCTGGTGCTCGATGAGGTGCAGACCGGCATCGGCCGGACCGGGACGTTCTACGCGCACCAAGCCGTCGGCATCGTGCCGGACGTGATCACCCTGGCCAAGGGCCTCGGCGGGGGGCTCCCGATCGGCGCGGTGCTGGCAAACGGCCGGGCGGCCGAACTGCTCACGCCGGGCCTGCACGGCACCACCTTCGGCGGCAACCCGGTGTGCGCAGCGGCCGCCCTCGCGGTGCTGCGCACGATCGACGACACCGATCTGCTGTCGCATGTACAGTCCGTCGGCAAGCGGCTCAGCGACGGCATCGAACTGCTGGAGCACCCACTGGTCGACCGGGTGCGCGGGGCGGGCCTGCTGCTGGGCATAGTGCTCACCGATGACCTGTCGGCGCAGGTCGAGGCGCGGGCCCGGGCGGCGGGATACCTGGTGAATCCGGCCAAGCCCGACGTGATCCGGCTCGCTCCGCCGCTGGTGCTCACCGAGACCCAGGCCGACAATTTCGTCGCCGACCTGCCGGAGATCTTGGACGGCGCGCTAGCGGACGCGAAAGGGGTTGCGGCGCAATGAACTCCGGATCCTTGCGGCATTTCCTGCGGGACGACGACGTCAGCCCGGCCGAGCAGGCCGAAATCCTCGCGCTCGCGGCCGAACTCAAGAAGGCACCGTTCTCCCGGCGCCCCCTGGCGGGTCCGCGCGGCGTCGGCGTGATCTTCGAGAAGAATTCCACCCGCACCCGGTTCTCCTTCGAGATGGGCATCGCCCAGCTCGGCGGGCACGCGGTGGTCGTCGACGGTCGCGACACCCAGCTGGGTAGGGAGGAGACGCTCGGCGACACCGGTCGCGTGCTGTCGCGCTATGTCGACGCTATCGTGTGGCGCACCTTCGAGCAGGTCCGGCTGGACGAGATGGCCGCCAGCGCAACGGTCCCGGTGGTGAACGCGCTGTCCAACGAATTCCATCCATGTCAGGTGCTCGCGGATCTACAGACCCTTGCCGAGCGCAAGGGCGACCTGACCGGCCGCAACCTCACCTACTTCGGCGACGGCGCCAACAATATGGCGCACTCGCTGCTGCTCGGCGGTGTCACCGCGGGTTTGAACGTGACCATCGCCGCGCCCGCCGGTTTCGAGCCGCTGCCCTGGATCGTGGAGGCCGCGCGCAAGCGGGCCGCCGACACCGGTGCCACCATTACGCTGACCGGTGATCCGGTCGCCGCCGCCGAGGGCGCCGACGCGCTGGTCACCGACACCTGGACGTCCATGGGACAGGAGAACGACGGTCTGGACCGGGTCGGCCCGTTCCGGCCGTTCCAGCTCAACGCCGATCTGCTCGCGCACGCGCAGCCGGACGCCGTTGTGCTGCATTGCCTTCCCGCGCACCGCGGCGAGGAGGTCACCGACGAGGTGCTGGACGGTCCGCACAGCGTGGTGTGGGACGAGGCGGAAAACCGGCTGCACGCGCAGAAGGCGCTGCTGGTCTGGCTGTTGGAGCGACGACAGGGGAGCGCGGCGTGAGCGAATGCAGCGAGCGAACCATGGTCACAACCGAGTATCGCTCGGTTGTGACCGAGCCGAGCGTCGTCGAGGTGCCGTCGTGAGTGTCTCGCAGTCGGAGTCCGGCAAGGGCGGTGCCGCGATCGCACGCACCAGGGCCGGGCGGCAGTCGCGCATCGTCGAGCTGCTGTCCGCGCACGCGGTGCGGAGCCAGACGGAGCTGGCGACGCTGCTCGCTGCCGAGGGTATCGAGATTACTCAGGCGACGCTGTCGCGCGATCTGGACGAACTGGGTGCGGTGAAATTGCGTGCCGCCGATGGCGGCGCCGGCGTCTATGTCGTTCCCGAGGACGGCAGCCCCGTCCGCGGCGTGATCGGCGGCACCGACCGGCTGTCGAAGCTGCTCGGCGACCTCCTGGTCTCCACCGATGCCAGCGGCAACATCGCCGTCCTGCGCACCCCGCCGGGCGCCGCCCACTTCCTGGCCAGCGCCCTCGACCGCGCCGCCCTGCCCTTCATCGTCGGCACCATCGCGGGCGATGACACCATTGCTGTGATCGCACGCGAGCCGCTGACCGGCGCCGAGCTGGCCGCGAAGATCGAACGGCTCGCCTGAACTCCCCCGCCTTGCTCCTGCGCCGCTCCGCGCCTTCAGGCCGTACGAGTCGGGTGGCGCAGGGCATGCGTTCAGGTCCTGCGTTGGGTGCCGCTCGAGTTCTGGGTACCAGGTGAGTTACCCATGTTCTTGCGAGATCAGTTGTTGCGTTCGCACGGCGAGGGGATCGGCACTGTGGGGGAATGCCCGGCGTTCTCGCGCGTGCTGAGCAGGCCCGGGAACCTCGTTCCTGCCTGGTCCCAAACAGTGGGTATCCGTACAGGTTCGGGATTCGCCCCGGGTTCGGCCGTGCTCGCGGACCCATCCGGACTGGTCCACCGGGGACGCGGCATGGGCGCGGGCAACCATTGCGAGCGCGGAGGCGGTGGCTGTGCGAGGGTGTAACCGTGGCTGTTGGCCCAGCGTTGGGACGTCGCCACCCGATTATGAATGGGCTTGCATCGTCATGCATAATCATTTGTAGGACGGTGCGGGCCGCTGTGGCGGGATGCAGGTCCGTACCACGCAGACGAGCACCGAAAACCGAGGAGCACACAGAACATGTCCGAGCGCGTCGTACTCGCCTACTCCGGTGGGCTGGACACCTCCGTGGCGATCAGCTGGATCGGCAAGGAGACCGGTGCCGAGGTGGTGGCCGTGGCGATCGACCTCGGCCAGGGTGGCGAGGACATGAACGTGGTGCGTCAGCGAGCGCTGGACTGCGGCGCCGTCGAGGCGATCGTGGTCGACGCCCGTGACGAGTTCGCCACCGAGTACTGCCTGCCCACCATCCAGGCCAACGCCCTGTACATGGGTGAGTACCCGCTGGTTTCGGCGATCAGCCGCCCGCTGATCGTCAAGCACCTGGTCGAGGCCGCCAAGTTCCACGGGGCGAGCACCGTTGCGCACGGCTGCACCGGCAAAGGCAACGACCAGGTTCGCTTCGAGGTCGGCATCGGCGCGCTCGCGCCCGACCTGAACGTGATCGCCCCGGTCCGCGACTACGCATGGACCAGGGAGAAGGCCATTGCCTTCGCCGAGGAGAACACGCTGCCGATCAATGTCACCAAGAAATCCCCGTTCTCGATCGACCAGAACGTCTGGGGCCGTGCCGTCGAGACCGGCTTCCTCGAGGACCTGTGGAACGCTCCGACCAAGGACGTCTACGACTACACCTCCGACCCGACCGTCAACTTCGAGGCGCCGGACGAGCTCATCGTCACCTTCGACAAAGGTGTGCCGGTGGCCATCGACGGCCGCCAGGTCAGCGTGCTCGAGGCGATCGTCGAACTGAACCACCGCGCGGGCCGCCAAGGCGTCGGCCGCCTCGACATGGTCGAGGACCGGCTGGTCGGCATCAAGAGCCGCGAGATCTATGAGGCGCCGGGCGCCATCGCGCTGATCACCGCCCACCAGGCCCTCGAAAATGTCACCATCGAGCGTGAGCTGGGTCGCTACAAGCGGCAGGTCGAGCAGCGCTGGGGCGAGCTGGCCTACGACGGCCTGTGGTTCTCCCCGCTCAAGCGGGCGCTGGACGCCTTCATCGGCGACACCCAGCAGCATGTCTCCGGCGACATCCGGATGGTCCTGCACGGCGGCTCCGCCGTGGTCAACGGCCGCCGCTCCGAGCAGTCGCTCTACGACTTCAACCTGGCCACCTACGACGAGGGCGACACCTTCGACCAGTCGCTGGCCAAGGGCTTCGTGCAGATCCACGGCCTGTCCTCCAAGGTCGCCGCCCGCCGCGACCTGAGCCAGAAGTAGCCCCCCGCGCGCCGGTGCACGGACGCGCACCGGCGCGCTGTCGGCTACCGCCGCAGTCGTAGTCTTGGAGTCGGACGATTCGGTGTGCGTCTGGTCGGGGCTGCGAGTACGCCACCACGGGACAGACACTACGTTTCGCGCAGAGGCGCAAGCCCACTGTTCCTGGGCACGACCGCACTGTTCTCGACGGGCGGAAACGGCGGGCGGAAACGGCGGGGCCGATAGCCGCCACACGAACGCAACAACTGATCTCGCAAGAACATGGGTAACTCACAGAACCCGAGGGGCACCCGATGCGGGACCTGAACGCAAATCCTCATCACCCAACTAGCACGGCCTGAAGGCTCGGAGAGGCGGACCAGTGACGCAGAGCGGCAGCACGAACCAGGGTGCGCTCTGGGGCGGGCGATTCGCCTCCGGGCCCGCCGAGGCAATGGCCGCGCTGAGCAAGTCGACACATTTCGACTGGGCTCTGGCCCCGTACGACATCCGCGCGTCGAAAGCACACGCGCGGGTGCTGCACAAGGCGGGGCTGCTCTCCGACGGCGACCTGTCGGGGATGCTGGCCGGGCTGGATCGGCTTGCGGCGGACGTGGATTCGGGTGTGTTCCGGCCCGCCGACTCGGACGAGGACGTGCACGGTGCGCTGGAGCGTGGGCTGATCGAGCGGGTGGGCGCCGATCTCGGCGGCAGGCTGCGTGCGGGCCGCTCGCGCAACGACCAGGTGGCCACCTTGTTCCGGATGTGGTTGCGCGACGGTGCGCGCCGGGTCGCGGCGGGTGTGCTCGCGGTGGTCGATGCGTTGGTCGACCAGGCCGCGGCGCACCCGGACGCGGTGATGCCGGGCAAGACGCACCTGCAGGCCGCCCAGCCGGTGCTGCTGGCCCACCATCTACTCGCCCACGCCCACCCGCTGCTGCGCGACCTGGACCGGCTGCGCGACTTCGACAAGCGGGCGGCGGTGTCGCCCTACGGTTCCGGCGCGCTGGCGGGATCCTCGCTCGGGCTCGACCCGGAGGCGATCGCCGCGGACCTGGATTTCGACGCTGCCGCCGCCAACTCGATCGACGCCACCTCGGCGCGGGATTTCGCCGCAGAGGCCGCCTTTGTGCTCGCCATGATCGGCGTAGATCTGAGCCGGATGGCCGAGGAAGTGATCCTCTGGAGTACACCGGAATTCGGCTACCTCACCCTGGCCGACGCGTGGTCCACCGGCTCTTCGATCATGCCGCAGAAGAAGAACCCGGACGTCTCCGAGCTCACCCGCGGCAAGGCGGGCAGGCTGATCGGAAACCTCACCGGACTGCTGGCCACCCTCAAGGCGCAGCCCCTGGCCTACAACCGTGACCTGCAGGAGGACAAGGAGCCCTTGTTCGATTCGGTCGCGCAGCTCGAGCTGCTGCTCCCGGCCATCGCGGGCCTGGTCTCGACGCTGACCTTCCACACCGATCGCATGGCCGAACTCGCCCCTGCCGGTTTCACCCTTGCCACCGACATCGCCGAATGGCTTGTCCGCCAGGGTGTTCCGTTCCGCGTCGCGCACGAGGCGGCGGGCGCCTGCGTGCGTACCGCCGAATCCCGCGGCGTCGGCCTCGACGAACTCACCGACGAGGAGTTCGCCGCCATCGACCCCGCGCTCACCGGAAAGGTGCGTGAGGTCCTGACCGTGCAGGGCTCCATCGCCTCTCGGGACGCCCGAGGCGGAACCGCGGGCGTGCAGGTCGCGTCGCAGCTCGAGGAGGTGCGCCGGGCGGCGGTCGAAGCACGCGCTTGGCTGGGCTGACCCAGCGAGGCCGTGCGGATCCGGCGCTCGGAGCGAATGCCCTGTTCCCGAATGAGTTCGAGTCGATCGGTCCTACCAGGTGATGGTGATGTCGGCTCCACTGAACAACAGATCGCTCCGCCGCGCGGTGCGACCCGCCTCCGGTACGAGCTCGGCCTCCGGCGCGAGCTCGCGCAGCTGCCGGAGGAACACCTCGACGGCGAGCGTGGCCATGCTCTTGCCCGGGCAGACATGCCTTCCGAATCCGAAGGTCAACGGCAGCTTGCCGGTTCCCTGCAGATTCAGGCAGTCGGGAAACGCCTCCGGGTCGCGGTTGGCCGCGGCGAACATCACCAGCACCGGTCCCGCGGGGAGTCGAGTGCCGCTCCCCAGGACGACCGGTGTCTCGACGCGACGTTTCCACGCCACGAGTCCTGGGTCGAGCTGGAGGATCTTCGCGGCGACCCGTCCGGACCCGTCCGGGTCGGCGAGCAGATCCCACCACGCCCGATCCGGGTCTGCGAGCAACCGCTGCACCCCTTGCTGGATGCTGCCGCTCACGGTGTGCACACCGGCGGCGAGCGAATTCGCCATGGCCGACACGGCGATTCGGTGGGATAATCCTGCATCGCGAAGCCTGCGTGCGAATCCGGTCGCCTCGCTGCCGCGGCCCTCCCGGACCGCCCGGCTGCTCACGGTGAACAACCATCCGAGTGCGCCAACCGCCTCGGCCAATTCGCGACCGCGCATGACGCGGCCGAGTAGTCCCGATTGCGCGCCGCTCCACGTCGCGACATGTGGCCAGTCCGACTCGGGCAACCCCAGGGCCGCACCGCACGTCCGTGCGGCGTACGTGATCGACAATGCCGTGACGTCGAGGTGGGTACCGGGCCGGTAGCCCGAATCGCGCACCGCGTCGTGGAAGTGCTCGACCATAGCGGCGGCACGGCGCGGCCGGTCGCCGGGGGAGATCGTGAAGTGCCCCGAAGGACCGGCCATGGTGTTCCACACACGCTTGTGCAGGTGGTCGTCGGTCAAGTTGGCGGTCGCCTTGGCGGGCGGCGGAACCAGGTGCCGGATGAAATGCGGAATGGCACGGGGAGTTGCCGCGATCCGCGCGTAACCCACCAACGGATCCAGCGAATTCGCGTTGGACAACCCGGGCGTGGTCGCGTCCAGCACCTCGCGCACGTCGGCGTACTTCCAGATCATGCGTAGTCCGGACGGGTGCCGATAGGTCGGCTCCGGCCATTCGTGCAGTTGTCGATAGCGTTCGTCGCGTTCCGCGAAGGATATTTCGTTGCAGGTCAATGTTTCAAAGGGAAACTCAACCACCGCAACGTTCTGACTGCCGCTCATTTGCCAGATCGTATGCTCGACCGTAGCCCCGGTCGGACTGGTCTTCCCCACCTTGGGGAGCTACGTGCCGTCCGACGCAGGGGATCGCTCTGTGTGCTGCGCGGTACCGGTTACGCTGCGGCGATGACCTTGTTGCTGCTTGCGTTGGCCATCGCCTCCGAGGTGACCGCGACCGTTTCGCTGAAGCTCTCCGACGGGTTCAGCAAGCTCATGCCCTCGTTCGTGGTGGTCGTCGGCTACGGCGCGGCGTTCTTCTTCCTTTCCCAGGCGTTGAAGCGCGGCATGGCGATCGGGGTGGCGTACGGTATCTGGTCGGCGGTCGGTGTCGCCGCGATCGCGGCGATCGGCGTGCTGTTCTTGGACGAGCGGTTGACCCTGGTGCAGGTCGGCGGAATCGGGCTGGTGATCGTCGGAGTGCTGGCGCTGGAACTCGGCGGCGCACACTGACATTCGGCCCGGCTGCGAATATCGTATGCGTCGGCTCGCCGTGCCTTTTGTTCGTTGTTTTCCCGGCCGTAAAGAATGGTCGCGCAGGGCGGCTCCGTTGCGCCCTTGCACTTTTCCGAATACGTCCCGTGGGATGAGCCGGCGAACGTACCATCGGGCAATGGATTGGACGTTCGCTCAGCGGATTTTAGGTGGATGTGTCCGATGACCTCGGACGATTCCGAAAAACGGGCCGAGTCGACCGGCGAATCCGCGGTCGTGTTGGAAGCCGTCGGACTGGTGAAGCGCTATGGCGGCGTGGAGGCGTTGCGGGGCGCCAATTTTCAGGTGCGCGCGGGGGAGGTCGTCGCGTTGATCGGCGACAACGGCGCCGGGAAATCGACCTTGGTGAAATGTCTTTCCGGTGCCGAGCAACCGGATGCCGGAACCATCGTGCTCGACGGCGCTCCGGTCGAGTTGAATTCGCCGACGGCCGCACGAAAACTCGGCGTGGAAACCGTCTATCAGGATCTCGCCGTCGCGCCGGACCTCGACCCCGCCGCGAATCTGTTCCTCGGAAGGGAACTCGTCCGCCCCGGGCTCCTGGGCAAGCTCGGCATGCTGGACAAGGCCGCGATGCGAGCCCGAGCGATCGAACACTTCGGTCGCCTCGGGGTGTCCCTGCAGAGCGCCGACGTCCCGATCGGCGCGCTCTCCGGCGGACAGCGTCAGAGCGTCGCCGTGGCGAGGGCGGTGCTCTGGGCGAGCAGGGTCGTATTCATGGACGAGCCGACCGCGGCACTGGGTGTCGTGCAGCGCGAGCGCGTCCTCGACGTCATCCGCCGGGTCCGCGACCAGGGCGTCGCGGTAGTCCTGATCAGCCACAACATGCCGGAGGTTCGTGCGGTCGCGGACCGCGTCGAGGTGCTGCGGCTCGGCAAGCGGGTGGCTCGGTTCGCCGCCGATGCCACGCTGGAGCAGTTGGTCGGCGCCATGACCGGCGCACTGTCCCACGAGGATGCGGCATGAGGGATATCGAGGCCGTCGCACCGGCCGAACGCACGGTCCTGCAGCGACTGCTGGGCGCCAGCACGGTGTGGATCGGCGTCGTGCTGGTGGTTCTGTGCGTGGTGTTCAGCCTCATCCGGCCCGACGCCTTCCCCACCCGGTTCACCGTGCAGACTCTGCTGATCGAAACGTCGGTGCTGCTGGTGCTTTCGGTCGGTATGACCTTCGTGATCATCACCTCCGGCATCGACCTCTCGGTCGGGACGGTGCTGATCTTCGCAGGTGTGCTCGGCGCGAAATCCATGGAGTGGTTGAGCCCGCACGAGGACGCCACCGGCGCGGGCTGGGGCGTCATCGCGGTCGGGTTGCTGTTGTCGGTCGCCGGCGGCGGATTCTGGGGCCTGCTGAACGGCCTTCTGGTGGCCAAGGCCGGGATTCCGCCGCTGATCGTCACGCTCGGTTCCTTCGGCGCGGCGCTGGGTGCGGCCCAGCTGATCACCGGCGGCGTGGACACCAGGACCGTGCCCGAAAAGTTGCGCGATTCATTGGGTTTCGGCACGTCGCTGGGGGGAGTGCCGAACCTGGTACTGGTCGCGACCGCCGTGACGGTGCTGGCCGCCTGGGTCCTGCACACTACGCGCTTCGGTCGCTACACCTATGCGATCGGCTCCAATCAGGAGGCCGCCCGCCGCTCCGGGATCGCGCTGGCCCGGCATCTGGTGCTCGTGTATCTGCTCACCGGGTTGCTGGCCGGACTTGCCGGATTCATGAACCTGGCCTACTTCGGCACCACCACCATCGGCGGACACGGCACCGACAACCTGGACGCCATCGCGGGCGTGGTGATCGGCGGGACAAGCCTTTTCGGCGGTGTCGGCTCGATCGTGGGCACTGTCATCGGCGTATTCATCCCGTCGGTGCTGAAGAAAGGCTTCGTTATCGCGCAGGTGCCGGTGTTCTGGCAGCCGATCGCGGTGAGCGTCGTCCTGGTCGCCGCGGTCTGGTTCGACCAAGCCCGTCGCAGGGCGCGGGACCGGAAGTAGAAGTTCCTCGACAACAGAAAACAGTATCGGAGGTGCCGGATGCGGGTGGCGAAGCGGAATGCGGTCGTGATCGGCGCGCTGGTCGTGATCGGCGCGCTGGTGGTGGGTTGCGGTGGGGAGGTGAGCAATTCGGGCGGCGACAACAAGCGGCTGGTGCTGATCCCCGGCGTCGCCGACGAGCCGTTCTACATCTCCATGCAATGCGGCGCGCAGGATGAGGCCGCGAAGCTCGGCTACCGCCTCGACACCCAGGCCCCGACGAAATTCGACGCCGGAGCGCAGACTCCGGTGCTTACCGGTGTGGTGGCCACCAAACCCGGCGGCATCCTGATCGCGCCGACGCACGCCACCGCCATGGCCAATCCGCTACGGCAGGCCAAGGCCGTCGGCATCAAGATCGTCGAGGTGGACACCGCGATGGACGACACGTCCATCGCGGTGTCGTCGATCTCGTCGGACAACAGCAAGGGCGGTGCGCTCGCGGCCGCGACGCTGGCGAAGCTGGTCGAGCAGAAGGGTCCGGTTCTGGTGATCAACACCAAGGCGGGCACTTCCACCACCGATGAGCGGGCGCAGGGCTTCGAAGAGGCGATCAAGAGCTATCCGGGCATCACCTCGCTCGGTGTGCAATACAACAACAACGATGCGGCGCAGGCGGCGTCGATCGTCACCGCGACGCTCGCCGCACACCCCGATCTGGCGGGTGTGTTCGCCACCAATTTGAGTTCGGCGGAGGGCGCGGCGACCGGACTGCGCAACGCCAACAAGCTCGGACAGGTGAAGCTCGTCGGTTTCGACGCGAGCCCGAAGCAGGTCGAGGATTTGAAAGCCGGTACCGTACAAGCGCTCATCGCCCAGGACCCGGCGGGGATCGGCGCCGAAGGCGTCGACCAGGCGGTCGCCGCCCTCGAGGGCAAGCCGGTCACCAGGAACATTCAGACCGCGATGATCGCGATCACTCATGTCGACATGGACGCCAACGCCAGGTACTTCTATAAGCGCACATGCTGACTGCCTGATGAGGGAACGTGCCGACCGGAAGCGCCGCGCGCTCCAGTCGGCACATGCGATCGGTCGGCATCGTCACCGGGGCCAGCGATGTGGCATCCATCGGCGCGGTCGGACGAACTACGCCCCGAAATCAGTTGTTCGCCGCCGGCGTGGGCGCCGTGCGGTTTCTGCTCGGACATTGTCGAGGATGTCTTCGGGGACGAATTCGATGATGTCTTCGCGTGAGGTGACGTTCAGTTTCTGCAGGATCGCGGTCATCTGTGCGTCGATGGTTCTGACGGAGTTTCCGCGGCGCGCGGCGATCGCGGCATTGGTCCACCGGGCCGCAGCTAGTATCGCGACCTCGTGCTCGGCGGTGGTCAACTCGTTCCAGTACGGCGAGGCGGCTCCGCCTGCCCGAGGGGATACTGCCGGAGTGTTGATGGACAGTGTGCCCATCGCGAGTTGTTGCACCTCGTCGAGTTCGGGACGCAGCCGTGATCCTTGGGTTTCCGCTGCCGTGAACGCCTCGGGGCCGAGTGTCCGACGGGCCACGGCGACGGCTTCGTCAGCTGCATCGGCAAAGGGCCCCAGCGTTTCGAGGCGGATGCCGAACTTGGCTTGTTGCGTTCTGGTTCCTCCCGCGAGTTGCGCGATCTCGGTGGCCCATGTGGTGAGCGCGTCGCGGTCGGGGTTCCCGGCGGCGATGGCGTCGGTGATGCATTGTGCCAATGACCAAGCCCGAAACTGGACCGCCCAGAATCTCCCCCAGGGATCACGGGCGGGCAGCTGGTGTGTCAGTGCCTGCCGTTCGAAGTCCAATGCCGCGGTGGGATTGCCGTGTCTGGTCAAAGTGAGCGCCCAAGCCAGCTGAGCCCAGGACTTCACCCACAAAGCACCCGAAGCGTTCGCGTCGTCGAGGTGATGTCGTGCGATCTGATGAGCTTGTTGCGCGGTTCCGAGTACACCCGCCGCCAGTGCCGCCCACAAGTCAGCCATTACGGCGGCGCCATAGTTGTCGAGGCGATGCCACTTTTCGCGGGCTCGTATCAGAACAGTGATAGCTCGTGCATCACCGTGGGCCAGCAGCAATTCAATGCCCCACGCAAATTCGACGACCGCGGGCAGGCCGATATCGGTCTCGGCGGTCAGTCGCCAGTTCCGTCTACTGTGAGCGTCCGGGATGCAGGCGGTGACACAGTCCTCTAGCATCCGTTCGGCGTCCGCGGGCTCGCCCTGGCACAGGGTGAGCCATACGATCATCGCCATCGCCCCGATCTGGAGTT
The DNA here is from genome assembly GCF_052114905.1 of Nocardia sp. 2TAF39. Lineage (NCBI taxonomy): Bacteria > Bacillati > Actinomycetota > Actinomycetes > Mycobacteriales > Nocardiaceae > Nocardia > Nocardia sp. 2TAF39. The sequence goes on along the minus strand of NZ_JBFRFQ010000040.1, from coordinate 23,490 downwards.
CGGCGGGTTGCGGGTCCAACACCCGAGTGGCCTGCAAGGAGCGTATGGTCCACCGCCGCAACTCGCGTAATGGACCTTTCATGAAGGGAAATCGCAGGGTGAGCAGCCCGGAGCAGATCTCCAATCCGACTGCTGATTCGCCGGGTGTGGTGATGCTGGTGTCGATAGCGGTGAGGATGTTGTCCCACGCCGCGCGAGCCCAGTCCAGCAGGTCGTGTTCCGCGGGACCCAGCCAGTTGGCTGCGGCGTACGCGACTTTGTCGCGGTAGTAGTGGCGGTGTCGTTCGGCCAGTCGTGCCGATTCGTCGGCTCGAGCGGTGGAGTGTTGCTCGAGCTGTCGCCGAGCGAATATCCGAAGACTTTCGAGTAGCGAGTACCGGACTGTGGTCGGCGTGAAATGCGCTGTGACCAGCGACCGATCGACGAGGCGATCGAGCAGACCCTCGATCTCTTCTCTCGCCAGGCTCAGTGCCCCATCACCGGAAAGTGCCGCGGGGTCGTCGTCGTCTCCCGGTTTACGGTCTTCTCCGGGTTGCCGGTCGTCGGCGCAGATGCCTTCGATCGCGTCGAGTTCTGCTCCCACATCGAGGGAAGCGCCGCCGTGGTCGTCTTCGGGATTGGTGTCGTATCCCGCGGCGAATACCGACATGCGCTCGAACAGCAGGCGTTCCTTGTCGGTGCACAGGTCATAGGACCAGGCGATCACATCCCCGACTCCTCGATGTCGGGGATCGGCTCCTACGCTGGGCCCGGGCGACCATCGCATACGTTTGTCGTCGGATTCGCCACCGCTGAGGTCTCTGAGGATCGCCGCCAACGGTTGGCGCACCAGTCGTGCCGCGGCCAGTCGGATGTACAGCGGATGATTCTGCATGTGCCGGCAGATCAGGCTTGCTGTGCCGATCTGGTCGGCGCCGGTGACAGGGTGACCGGTGAGCTCGGATCGTTGCCGGAACAACGTCAGAGCCTGTCGGTGCGACAACGGCGGCACGACCGTCAGATGCTCATCGACCCACCCGATCGGTTCACGGCTGGTCGCCAGAATGCTCAACCCCGGCACTGCCTCCAATAGCCGGGCTATAACGGCACCAGCACCGGCCAGGACATGCTCGCAATTGTCCACCACCAATATCGACTGCTGGTATCGCCCCACTGCGTCTTTTTCGGTGAATGTGTCGACAAGTGCCTCCCAGACCGATCGCCCGGAGAAATCCGGACCGATCACCGACTGGGCGATTTCTTCCTCGACCGCGGAGGCATCCGAATCCTTGGGCAGACGTGCCAGCCGGGCCCAATGCACCGACATATGCCTGGACATTTGGTAACGGCCGACAGCCTGCACTGCCAGTCTGGTTTTCCCGATACCACCCGAACCGATCAAGGTGATCAACCTCGTCGAATGCACCAACATGAGGATGATCTTGTCCAGCTCATCCTCACGACCCACGAAATCACTTGCTGCCCATGCCCGATTATGGGCGAGCTCACCAGGCGTTACCGGCACGACGCCAAGAATAGTCTTCCCCCGCAGTCTGTCCAGGTAGCGAGAGCCGGAATATCTGACACAGGTCTGGATGCTGACGATCGACATCGCACGGCGCGGCAACCCCTCCGAGGGTCGGTTCTGCACCCGGTCGTCAACGGCACCCGCTACCTCTGGCGCCTGATACCTACGACGCGGCGGGTGCGCTTGCGTCGACGCCCCCGCTGGAGTCGCCACCGCCATCGAGCGCTGGGGCGATGATCCTGCCGCCCGAATCCTGTCCCAACATATCGCCGACGCCGTGGCCGAGCTTTGGCTCGTTGCGGGCGCGACAGAGCGGAGGCCCCTCCGACGCGGCAGTCCTGCGCACGCACGCGAGGGGCCGGAATCAGGTGATATCGCGGCGCCACCATTCGGGTCAACCGCGACCACTGTTCGCCTGTGTGCAGGCGGCGTCGCCGCGGCCCGGAGTGGTCGAATTTCGCGCACCTTCCAAGTGTCGCTGATCCCGCTCGCCACCGGGTGGATCGCCGATAGCGTTGGCCACCGCGCCAGCGGCGACGTATGCGGCACTGTCCCTCGTTCATATCGCTATCTCGTGCTCTGTCGGGAAGCGGTCGATCGACGTGCTCGTGAGGCCGTCAGGACATGCCTGCGCCGTTTGCTGAGAATGAGAACGATCGGCGTGTTCGCGGCACCGACAATGGTTGCGCTCAATTGGCCGGTGGTGCCGATGGCGCTGATCTTTTATGCCTGCTCAGCAATTTACCGCCGGATATTCTGCGCCGATCATTGTCGCGCTAATCCGCCACGCGGACGGCGTATCCCGCGTTGGCCAGTGCGGTGAGGACGTCGTCGCGATGGGTGGGGCCCCTGGTCTCCAGGGTCAGGGACACTTCCACTTCGTCGACCGCCAGCCGGGTGCCCGTCCGCGAGTGCGCCACGTCGACGACGCTCGCTCCGGTCTTGCCGACCACCGCGAGCAGCGCGCTCAGTCCGCCGGGGCGGTCGGAAATCGTCACGCGCACAGCGAGATAGCGACCCGCCGCGCTCAAACCGTGGCCGATCAGACGGGTCAGCAGCAGCGGGTCGATATTGCCACCGGACAGGATCGCGCAGACTTTCCCGCGGAGATCGAGTTCGTCCCGCGCGAAACTCATCAGCGCGGCGACGGCCGCTGCTCCGGCAGGCTCGACGATCAGTTTCGCGCGCTCCAGGCACAGCAGCAGCGCCGTCGACAGCGCCTCCTCGTCCACCGTCAGCATGGTCGAAACGTATTCGGCGACATGGGCGAACGGCACGGCGCCCGGCAGTCCGACAGCAATGCCGTCGGCCATCGTCGACATCCGGCCGACCCGGACCGGCTGGCCCGCTGCCAGCGAATCCGGCCACGCGGCCGCCTCCGCCGCCTGCACCCCGACCACGCGCACGTGTGGTGCCAGGTGGTGCAGCGCGACGGCGACACCGGCCAGCAATCCGCCGCCCCCGGTCGGGACGAGCACAGTGCCCACTTCGGGCAGTTGGTCCAGGATCTCCCTGCCGACCGTCGCCTGGCCTGCCACGATGTCGGGATGGTCGAACGGGTGGATCAGCGTCGCTCCGGTCCGGTCGGCGAAGTCGAGCGCGGCGTCGAGCGAGTCGTCGACGGTCTCGCCGACCTGGCGCACCTCCGCGCCGTACGCCTTGGTCGCCACCAATTTGGGCAATGACGCCCCGATCGGCATGAACACCGTCGACGCGATGCCGAGCGAGGTCGCCGCCCACGCGACCCCCTGCGCATGGTTGCCCGCGCTCGCGGCGACGACACCGCGCGCTCGCACGTCCTGCGGCAGGTTCGCGATTCGTTTGTAGGCACCACGCGGCTTGAACGACCCCGTCCGCTGCAAGTTCTCACACTTCAGCCAGACCTCGCTGCCCACGCGCTCGGACAACACCCGAGACGCCACCATCGGCGTCCGCCGGATCACCGGAGCGAGCAACTCCGCGGCCGCCTCGACCCTCGCCATCTCGACCAATTCCATGCCGCCATGCTGCCATCCTGGGTGTGGACGGCCTCGGTGTCAGGCGGTCTTGGCGAGGTTGTGAGCCAGTGTGCCGAGCCGCGCCATGCGAGCGTCGCCGAGCGGTGTGACCCTGCTGCCGAGGCGATTGGTGATGAAGGCGAGCGACATCCCGGTCGTGGGGTCGGCAAAACCGCCCGAGCCGCCGAGCCCGAAGTGGCCGAAGGCCGACACCGGTCCGTTCCAGCATCGCATGCCCGCGGCACGGCGCTGCGCACCCTTCCACGCGACCGGTCGGTACTGTGAAGACGTTTCCTGACCGTCACAAAGGTGACCAGGAACGCAACACGGCTCGCCTAGCGTGTTGCCATGCCATCGAGACGACGTTCGGCGCTGCTCGCGAGGTTGGTCGTCGATGAACCCGGCCGGCCGCAAGTGATCCTCGGCGAACTACGCCGGGTGATCCTGGACGGCGCGGTGCCGCCCCGCACCGTCATCCCGCTGCGCGAGGTGGCGGAGCTGTTCGGGGTGAGCCATATCCCGGTGCGCGAGGCACTCAAGACACTGATCGGGGAGGGCCTGGTCACGCACGAGCCGCACAGCGGGTACACGGTGGCCCAGCTGACCGCCACCGAACTGCGCGAGATGTACATTGTGCGCGAAACCCTGGAGACGGCGTCACTGGCCGCGGCGGCGATGAACCACTCGGACGCCGACCGTGCGCAGCTGCTGCAGGTGAACGCGCGCCTCGAACAGGCCATCCGTGACGACGACCCGGTTGCCTACCATCGTCAGTCCCGCGTCTTCCACGTCGCGCTGACCAGGCCGTCGCGGATGTTCCGGCTGCTGCACATGCTCGAATCGGCATGGAATGTCACCGAGCCGGTGCAGTCGATGGTGCACATCGGCCCGGCCGACCGGGTGCGCTTGCACACCGACCACGCATTGATGCTCGACGCGTTCCTCGCCAGGGACGTCGATCGCCTGCTGCTCATCGCCGAAGGGCATCACCGCAGGTTGGAGACGGTGATCGAGACGCTGCCGACCGACAGGGGGCTGCTGGCGCCGGAAGATATATCTGCGGCGCAATAGCCGGGAAATAACAGCGCAACGGACGGGCAACAGCCGGTTCCTACCGTCGTGTCGATCACAGTTCCACCCTTCGGATCGGAAACGCCAATGACCGAAACCATCGCCCCGGTGGCGCCACGCGCCGTGCCGGCCCGCACCGCACCGCCTGACAAGTACGCTCCGCGGCTCACCAACAAGGACTTGGCGCCGCTGCACACGCAGAACTGGGGCTCCTACAACATCTTCGCGTTCTGGATGTCGGACGTGCACAGCGTCGGCGGCTACGTCACCGCGGGCAGCCTGTTCGCGCTCGGCCTCGCCAGCTGGCAGGTGCTCGCGGCGCTGCTGATCGGCATCACCGTGGTCTACTTCTTCTGCAACCTGGTCGCGAAGCCGAGCCAGGTCACCGGTGTGCCGTATCCGGTCATCTGCCGTAGCGCGTTCGGCGTACTCGGTGCCAACATACCGGCCATCATTCGCGGCTTGATCGCGGTGGCCTGGTACGGGATCCAGACGTTTCTCGCCTCGGCGGCGCTGGACGTGGTTCTGGTGAAGCTCTTTCCGTCGCTCGCGCCCTACGCGGTGGCCGACGACTACGGTTTCCTCGGCCTTTCGCTGCTCGGCTGGGGCAGCTACCTGACGCTGTGGGTAGTGCAGGCCTGCGTGTTCTGGCGGGGTATGGAGTCCATCCGCAGGTTCATCGACTTCTGCGGGCCCGCGGTGTACGTGGTGATGTTCCTGCTGTGCGGCTACCTGCTCGCGAAAGCCGGCTGGGGCGCTATCGATCTGAGCCTCGGTGCGGTGCGGTACACCGGATGGGATTCGGTGCCGGTGATGCTCGGCGCTATCGCGCTCGTCGTGTCCTACTTCTCCGGCCCGATGCTGAACTTCGGCGACTTCTCCCGCTACGGAAAATCCTTCGCCGCGGTGCGCCGAGGCAACCTGCTCGGCCTTCCGCTGAACTTCCTGCTGTTCTCGCTGCTGGTGGTGATCACCGCCTCGCTGACGGTCCCGGTCTACGGGGAGTTGATCACCGACCCGGTCGCCACGGTGGCGCGCATCGACAGCACGTTCGCGATCGTGCTCGGCGCCCTGACCTTCACCGTCGCCACCATCGGCATCAACATCGTCGCGAATTTCATCTCGCCGGCCTTCGACTTCTCGCACGTGAGCCCGCAGCGGATCAGCTGGCGCGCGGGCGGCATGATCGCGGCAGTCGGCTCGGTGCTGATCACGCCGTGGAACCTGTACAACAATCCGGAGGTCATCCATTACACCCTGGAGGTGCTCGGTGCGTTCATCGGCCCGCTGTTCGGCGTGCTCATCGCCGACTACTACCTGGTGCGCAAACAGCGGGTGGTAGTGGCCGACCTGTTCACCATGTCGACGACCGGAAGCTATTGGTACCGCAAGGGGTACAACCCTGCCGCGGTCATCGCGACGGCGATCGGTGCGCTGGTCGCCGTGATCCCGGTGCTGGCCAAGGACGTCACCGGCATGTACACCGCGGCGCAGTACAGCTGGTTCATCGGCTGCGGCCTCGGGTTCGTCGCCTACTACGCGCTGGCCACCCGAACACGGTTGGCGGTGCAGGGAATTCCGGCCTGATGCGCATCCGCGTGATCAACCCGAACACCACCCGGTCGATGACCGACATGATCGAGGAGTGCGCCAGGGCCGTCGCGGGCCCCGGCACCCTCCTCGATGCGGTGACCTCGGAGATGGGACCAGCTTCGATCGAGAGTCACTACGACGAAGCGCTGAGCGTCCCCGGCCTTCTCGCCGCGATCCGGCGCGGGGAAGCCGAAGGGGTCGATGGCTATGTGCTTGCCTGTTTCGGTGATCCGGGCCTCGATGCCGCCCGCGAAGTGGCCGGGGGACCGGTGATCGGCATCGCCGAGGCTGCCATGCACACGGCAAGTCATCTCGGTCGCGGATTCAGCGTGGTCACCACGTTGGGGCGGACCGTCGGCCGGGCCGCCGATCTGGTGGAACATTATGGAATGCAACGGTTCTGCCGCGGTATCCACGCGTGTGAGATCCCGGTGCTCGCGCTGGACAGCGATCCGGAGGCGCGCAAGATCGTCACCGAGGCGTGCCGGGAGGCAGTGGAGGCGGATGGGGCCGACGCCATCGTCCTGGGATGCGCGGGCATGGCCGAACTGTGCGCGTTCCTGGGCGCCGAGGTTGGCGTGCCGGTGGTCGACGGCGTGGCGGCCGCGACGCTGACCGTGCAATCGCTGATCACCCTCGGCCTGCGGAAGTCGGGGAGGGGAGAATTCGCCACGCCGCCGGCAAAGCCGTACACCGGCCCGCTGCGGTCGTTCGGTTCCTGACCGAGATCAGGCAGCCACGGCGGAGACGAGCTTGCGTAGCTCGGCGTCCGGGTCGGCGACGTCGACAACGAGGCGGGTGACCTCCGCATTCGCCAGGTCGACCCGGATCGCGCGACCGTCGAAGCGGGTGTCCCAGAACTCCTTACGGCCCTTGCCGCGGAACGTGCCCGCTGCGATCACGCCGGGGAAGAACGTACCGGGTGCGCGCACCCACGGCGGTCGGCGGTCCACCCCGGCCTTGCCGAGTGCAATGATGTCGGACAGATCGAAGGTCAGCTGCTCGCGCAGCGCGAGTAGCTGATGCGCACCGACCACGTGGACCGTCACTGTCGTTCCCGTGACCTCGAACTCGACCATCGGGCACCTCACTTCATCGAGAACTCGTACACCGTCAAGGATGTAGAACGGTCCTGGTCGAAGCCTGTGCCGTTCCTATGAGTTCTCTCAGGTTCGGAACATTTCGTTACGCCGATATGCGCATTGATACATCGATCTCGATGCTCGCTCTCACATCACGCTCCCGTACAGCGGGATTCAGAGCGGCACGGAGGACGTGGGCTGCTCCGCCACCGGAATTCGGGCGGGCGTCGGGAAGGCCGGCGAAGCTACGTCCCGGTGATCCGAGCGTGGTCGGCGATGTCGAGGACTCCGGCCAGCCACGGGGTGTAAGCGTCCGGGTCGCTGGCCAGTGCGTCGCGCAGCGCGTCCGGCTGGACCCACGCGTAGTCGGCGACCTCGGCCGGCTCGGGTCGTGGCGCGCCGATGTCCAGCTGTCCGATCAGCACGTGGTCCCATTCGAACTCGACGCGCCCGGTGTGCCGGTCTTCGGCGTAGTAGCGGTAGATCCCCGCCTCGGTGAGCGCGGCGGTCAGACCCATCTCCTCGGTAAGCCGCACCGCTGCCGCGGTGGCGACCGGCTCATCAGGAGCGGGATGGCCGCAGCAGGTGTTGGCCCATAGCAAAGGGAACCGGGTCTTCACCGCCGCACGCTGCTGCAACAACACCCGACCCGTCGAGTCGAACAGCAGCACGGAGAACGCGCGGTGCAGCCGTCCCGGCGCTCGATGGGCTTCGGCGACCGGGCACGTGCCGACGGCGCGCCCTGCGTCATCGACGAGCTCGACGAGCAGGGCTTCCCGGTCGGCGATCGGATGGGCGATGGTCTCGGTCACCAGCCCACCATATCGGCGGCGATCAGCAGGTGCCGGGATCTGTTCACCCGGTAGACCTCCTCAGCCACACAGCCGGACCGATGGTGAAGCCGACCTGGTACTCGAAGATCGTGGTCCGAAGCGTTGGAAACCAAGTCCATCAACGTCTCGAGCGGTTTGACCATGGGCTATCTGGCATGGATCGGGTCACAGCGGACACATAATGGACATGCGGTGTGGCAAGCTCGTCTGAACACACCAGGGTGTGTGATATGGGTCACTTTCTAGGGTAGGGCCAGGAGCGATCGTGAAGATCAGTGCGAAGGATGTGATGGGGTCCGTGCAGCGGTTGATGTCGACCGCGCAGAACGGCCTCGAGGTCATCCGCTTCGGCGGCCTGACAAATGACGTGGAGTCGTCTCCGTTCGAGGTTGTGGAGCGCAGACGCATGTACCGGTTGCGCCATTACTTCCCCGACGACACCACCCCCGGCCGTCCCGTCGCCCTGCTCGTTCCCCCGCTCATGGTCAGCGCCGACATCTGGGACGTGAACGCCGACGACGGCGCTGTGGGCATCCTGCATCACGGCGGAATCGACTGCTGGGTGGTCGATTTCGGCTCGCCGGCGAGCGAGGAGGGCGGCTGGGAACGCGACCTCGCCGACCACGTGCTCGCGGTCAGCAGTGCCATCGACACTGTCACCGAGGCCACCGGCAGCGGCGTGCACCTGATGGGGTACTCGCAGGGCGGCATGTTCGCTTACCAGACCACTGCCTACCGGTACGGCAAGGGGGTGAACAGCATCGTGACCTTCGGCAGCCCGGTCGACATCGTCGCGGGCATGCCGTTCGGGCTGCCCTACGGAATGGTTTCCGACGTCGCCGACTTCCTGGCCGACCACGTGGTCACGCGGCTGCCGATCACCGACGCCATGGTGCGGATCGGCTTCCAGCTGCTCGACCCGATGAAGACGGCCAAGTCCAGGATCGATTTCCTGCGCCAGCTGCACGACCGCGAGGCCCTGTTGCCGAAGGAGCGCCAACGCCGCTTCCTCAACAGTGACGGCTGGGTCGGTTACGCGGGTCCGGCCGCGGCGGATCTGCTCAAGCAGTTCGTCGCGCACAACCGGTTGATGCTCGGCGGATTCGTGATCCGTGATCAGCCGATCTCGCTGGCCGAACTGAAATGCCCGATCCTGGCGTTCCTCGGCGAGGTCGACGACATCGGCCAACCCGCGGCGGTCCGCGGTATCGTGCGGGCGGCCCCGAACGCGGAGGTGTACGAGGCAACCCTGCCCACCGGGCACTTCGGCCTGGTGGCGGGAAGTATGGCGACCAAGCACACCTGGCCGCTGGTTCGGCAGTGGGTTGACTGGATGAGCCGCGACAAGCCGCTGCCGGCAGAGATCGTCCCGATGGCCGAGCACGTGGCGAACAATCGTCCACGTTCGGCGGCCACCCGCGTCGTGCACACCGCCGCGACCCTCGCCGAGGCGGGCGCCGGGGTGGGGAAGGCACTGGAAGGCATCGCGGGCAACACGGTGCGCGGGTCGATCGAGCTGGCCGGTGAGGCCGCGCGGGCGCTGCCCCGGCTGACCCGCCTCGGCATGATCCAGCCGCACACCCGGATCTCGCTCGGGCGGCTGCTGGCCGAGCAGGCGCGCCGCGCACCGATGAAAGACCTGTTCCTGTTCGACGACCGGGTGCACACCAACGCGGCCGTCAACGTGCGTATCGACAGCGTGGTGCGCGGCCTCATCTCGGTCGGAGTGCGGCCTGCGATGCGGATCGGCGTGGTGATGGAGACCCGGCCCAGCGCGCTCGCCACGGTCGCGGCGCTGTCCAGGCTCGGCGCGGTGGCGGTGCTGCTCGCCCCGGGCAGCGAACTGGATCGGGCGATCGAGCTCACCGGTGTCGACACCCTCGTCGCCGACCCGGAGAACCTGCGGCAGGCCGCCGCGACCAGAGCCCGGGTGCTGGTGCTCGGTGGCGGCGACGCCCGCGAGCTGGCGATCCCCAGCGGCGACGAGGTGATCGACCTGGAGCAGATCGACCCCACCCAGGTGCAGCTTCCCGCGTGGTATCGGCCGGATCCCGGTCTGGCGCGGGAGCTGGCGTTCGTGCTCGTCGCCGGCAGCGGCAACCGGCTGGAGGCGAAGTACATCACCAACCACCGTTGGGCGCTGTCGGCGTTCGGCACCGCGACCACCGCCGACCTCGACCACCGGGACACGGTGTACTGCCTTGCGCCGCTGCACCATTCGTCCGGATTGCTGGTCAGCCTCGGCGGGGCGGTCGCGGGTGGCAGCCGGATCGCGCTGGCCCGTTCGCTCGACCCGGAACGCTTCGCCGAAGAGGTACACCGTTACGGCGTCACCGTAGTGACTTACACCTGGACAATGCTGCGCGACATCCTGGATGCGGGGGTCTTCCCGGCCGGGCATCGCCACCCGATCCGTCTGTTCATCGGCTCCGGCATGCCGCCCGGGTTGTGGCGGCGCACCGTCGAGCAGTTCGAGCCTGCTCGGGTGCTCGAGTTCTACGCCTCGATCGAGGGCGACGTGGTGCTCGCCAACGTGACCGGTGCCAAGCGCGGTTGCAAAGGCAGGCCCGTGCCAGGCACCGCGAAAGTCGAACTCGTCGCCTACGACCCGGTCACCGAGCGGATCCTGGTCGACCGGTCCGGCTTCGCCCTGCGCTGCGCGGACAACGAGGTCGGTCTCCTGATCGGTAAGGCCTCCGAGGGCGTCGACCTCTCGGCGGGCGGTCTGCGCGGTGTGTTCGCCCCGGGCGACTCGTGGATGCCGACGGAGAACCTGTTCCGCCGCGACAGCGACGGCGACTACTGGCTGATGGACCGTACGGACACGGTGATCCGCACCCGCCGCGGGCCGGTCTTCGGCCAGCCGATCGTCGATGTGCTCAACGACATCACCGCCGTCGACATGGAGGGCGCCTATGGGCTCGGCGTCGGCGACCAGTGCATCGCGGTGGGCGCCGTGACCGTGCGCAAGGGTTTCCGGCTCGAGCCCGAGGACCTCACCGAGGCGCTGCGGGCGCTGGACCCCGACCAGCGTCCCGACCTGGTCTACGTGGTGGACGAGATCCCGCGCAGTGCGTCCTACCGACCCTCCGCCCGGGTGGTGCAAGATGCCGGTCGGCCGCGGCCAGGGCCCGACACCTGGTGGTACAACCGGGCGTCGGAGGCCTATGAGGTCCTCACCGAGGACCAGGCGCGCGTCGTACTCGGCGGCTGACGCGTCGGCGCCTGGAACGAAGCCGACCCCTTGCCCGGGAACTGCGGCAGGGGTCGGATCGGTCAGAGCACCCGGTTCACCCCGTGTAGGTCGTGACGCCGCCGATGACGCGGTCGAGTTGCTGGGTCGTGAGCATCGGATACAGCGGCAACCGCACGATCGTCGCCGAGAACCGGGCGCTGCGTGTGCACGGCACCGGTGTGCGGCCGTACTTCAACCCCGCCGGGCTGGAATCCAGCGGGATGTAGTGGAACGGCGCCACGATGCCCTGCCCGGCCAGGTGCCTGATCATGCTGTCGCGGCTCGCCTCGGTCGGCATCCGCAGGTAGAACAGGTGCGCGGGGTGCTCGCGATCCGGTGGCACCCGCATGAGCTGGACATCCCTGCGCCGGGCCCAGTCGGGTAACGCGGCCGCGTAGGTGTCCCATACCCGGTGGCGCTGCCGCTGGATCATGTCGAATTCGTCCAGCTGGGCGTCGAGTACCGCGGCGTTGAGTTCACTCGGCAGGTAGCTGGAGCCGATGTCCTGCCACGAGTACTTGTCCACTTGACCGCGGAGGAACTGGGCCCGGTCGGTCCCCTTCTCCCGCATGATCTCCGCGCGCGCCATCAGGATGTCGTCGGAGAGCAGCAATGCGCCGCCCTCGCCGCAGTGCACGTTCTTGGTGTCGTGGAAACTCTGCGTGCCCATCGTGCCGATGGTGCCGAGCTTGCGGCCGCGCCAGGTGCCGCCGAGTCCGTGCGCGTTGTCCTCGATGAGGGCGAGCCCGTGCCGCTCGGCCACCGCGAGCAGCGTCTCCATATCGGCTGCGACGCCGCCGTAGTGCATGACGAGCACGGCTTTGGTGCGCTCGGTGATCGCGTCGGCGACGGCGGCGGGGTCGATGTTGCCCGTCTCCTCGTCGATGTCGACGAAGACGCAGGTCGCGCCACGCAGCGCCACCGAGGTCGCGGCCGATGTGAACGCGAAACTCGGCACGATGACCTCGTCGTCCGGGCCCAGCTCGAGCAACAGCCCGCCCAGTTCGAGGGCATGCGTGCACGAGGTGGTCAGCAGCGCGTGCGGTGCGCCGGTGATCTCCTTCAACTTCGCCGTGACCGACTTGGTGAACTGCCCATCACCATGGCTGTGGTCGGAACTCAAGACCGCCTCGAGGTTCGCAAGCTCGCGGCTGGCGCGGAACGGCCGACTGAATATGATGCGGTCCGTCGTCACTCCCCCTGATCCTTCTCCGTCGCGGCCGCTGCTATGGCGGCGGTGTCTTGTTCGGTCACAGGATGTTGAAAGTTGTCCGGCCGTTCGATGCCCTCCGGGCGCGGAGTGGGCGAGTCGACGGTGAGATAGAGCGGCTTGCCGACCAGGATGTGCAGTGCCACGCCGAGGTACTCGGCGATCAGGCCGAGCGAGAACAGGATCGCACCCGAGCAGAGCAGCAGCACGACGATCATCGAAGCCCAGCCTTCGGGGTCGTTGTTCGCGCCGAACAATGCCTGGAAGATGATGACCGCCGCCATGACCCCGCCGGCCAGCGCAAGCGTGACACCGAGCAGGCTGACCAGACGCAGGCCACGAGTTCCGCTGCACAGCACCATCTTCCAGAACAGCGAGAACAGTCGTCGGTAGTTGTAGCCGGACTCCTCACGCCCCTCGGCACGCAGCACTACAGGTACCGAGATGGTGTTGCCGACCACCCAGGTCAGCGCGACATCGAGGTAGGCGCCGTTGGCGGCGACCTCGGCGAGCTGGCGCCCGATGTCGCCGCGAATCAGCCGGAAGCTTTCGAATCTGGTCGAATCGGGAAAGGCGAACACCGTGGCGAGCACGATCTTCGCGCCGCGTGAGGTGAGATTCCGCAGCAAGCCGTGCGGCCGCGTGTTGCTCGGCTTGGAGTAGACGAGGTCGGCGCGTCCAGCCAGCGCCGCATCCAGGAAGTCGGCGATGAAGACGGGATCGTGCTGGCCGTCCTCGTCCATCGTGACGATCCATTCGCCCCTGGCCGCGGCCATGCCCGCGATGGTCGCCGCGTCCTGGCCGAAGTTGCGGCTCAGCCACACCGCGCGGACCTGGGGAAACTCCCGCGCGAGACGTTGCACAACGACATCGGAGCGATCCGGTCCGTTGTCGTGGACCAGGATGATCTCGTCGATGACGAACGAGATGTCACCACTGGTGCGACTCGGCCGGCCGTAGCGGTCCAGCTCTTCGACCAGTGCGCTGATCGTTTGTTCGCCCCGGTACACGGGCACCACGACGGAGACCGAATGCACCCGCTCCGAAACATTACGATCCGACCCGGCAGGCGGCAGGACGTTCGACGCCACCAGGTTGGTTCGGGGAGTATGTGCGGAAGGAATCGGCATTTGCGAGATCGACTTTCGACGACGGGGCGTGCCAGGAACTCGTCGCTGGTGGCTGAGCCCGAGCCGCCGTGAACTCTAACACGCGATCCGGCGCGCCCCGTGCCGCGGCCGGTGCGGTCACCGAGCCTACGGCGACATCGACTTTGCGTCCTCGGACGGTGCCATCGCGAGGGCTTGCCTGTAGGGTCTGTGACTCGTGGTGGAAAGTAGAACCCTTGCTTCGCGAGACGTCTACACATGGGGCTTCATTACCGCGCTCGGGGTGATCGCGGGGTACGGCGCGGTTCTGCTGGCCAACGTCCGGCATTTCTACACCGACGACACCGAGTCGCAGTACGCGCCGCTGTGGGTGATGCTCGGCAGACACCTGCGCGAAGGGCAGTTCCCGGCGCTGGTTCCCGAACACTGGATGGCGGGCAACTACGCCATCGAAGAGGCGGGCCTACTCAATCCGCCGCAGCTGCTGATCGATCTGATCGCGCCCTCCGTCGGCAACCTCGCGTTGTATGCCACCGTGGTCAAACTGATCTTTGCCATCATCCTCGGGCTCGGCGTCTACCGGATCTGTCTGGCCTACGGCGCGAAGGCACCGTGGGCGGCGGTGGCCGGTAGTGCCATCCCGTTCACCGGATGGTTGCTGTTCTTCGACGAAGCCAGCTGGATGACCGCGCTGACCGGCACGGCTTGGTTGGTGCACGCGTGGGCCTCCGGTGTGCGCTACGCGCGTGGACACAACGGGCCGATTCCGACGTTCGTCTTCCTCTACCTGGCCATCTCGGTGCAGTACATCTTCCCGGCGGTCGAGGCCGGTCTGATGATCGGCGCCGTCGCGGTCGGTGAACTCGTCTTCCAGAAGAAATGGCGTCCGCCGCTGCGCCTGCTCACGGTGGCGGTTTGTGCCGCGCTGGCCGGTCTTGCGACCTATCTGCCGAGCATGCTGTCGGCGAAGGTGACCTGGCGGGGCACGGCGCAGATCAACAACGATCAGTTCCTCACCGTGCCGTGGTCGGAGTCGCTCAACGCGAGCCTGCCCAGCACGCTGCCCGCGTTCAGCTCCTGGTGGGGCTACGTGCAGCCGATGCCGGTGGTTTACATCGCCTGGTTCCTGATTCCGGCGCTGGCCTTCGTCGACTGGCGTAAAGCGCTCGATTCGGCGCGTGAGCTCACCGCGCCCGCGTTGTTCGCGGTGATGGCGCTGATGTGGACCGCCGGACCCGGCACCATCGGCCCCCTGCGCTGGCCCGCTCGGGTGCTGCCGATGGTGGCGCTTGGCCTGCTGGTGCTGGTGTGCGTGCTGCTCGGTCGGTTCGCGACCTTCGACGGGTGGCGGCGGCGCGGTGTCGCCGCCGCGGTGCTCATCGGTCTGCTCTGGGCGCGATCGTTCTCGGCGGCTCCCCGCGAGGTGGTGTGGCACGTCGTCGCGGCGCTGGCGGTGGTGGCGCTCGGGGCCGCGGTGGTGTGGCTCGGGCGCAGCCGGGGAACGGTCGCGGCCTGTGCGCTGGTGATCGTTTCGGTGTTCCCGATCGCGTATCTGCAAGTGTGGGCCGCCCAGCCGACGCCGATGAGCTGGAACCTGCCGGAGAACCGGTCAGAGATGAAGGCCGCCTTCCCCGACTTCCCGGGCACCACCCTGCAACTGGCCGATCGTGCGCTGATCCAGCCCGGCGAGCGGACCCTGCAGGGTGCGTACGGGTCGCTGGTGTTCGGCAACTACGCCAAAGACCTCGAGCTGACGTACGTCAGCGGATATACCCCGAACGGGCACTACTGGTTCGGCGACATGCTGTGCATGCGCTGGGACACCAGCGTCTGCCCCGACGCCTACCGGCGCGCTTTCGCGATCGAGCCGACCACCGGCAGGACCATCGTCGACCTGATGATGGTCGACCGTGTCGTGTTGCAGCGCGCCCTGTACCCCGACGCGCGAAACCAGCCTGCGCCGCCCGGTTGGAAGTGGGTCGACTACCCGGGGCATGAGAAGTACATCGCGGTGCTGGAACGCGAAGATGGCCTGATCTCGGCCCGGAACGGCCGGGTCGCCACTGTGCAGGGTGGCACCGCCACATCGGTCGCCGAATCGGATATGACCAGCCGGGTGCGCGTGAGTTCGGACGAGGGCGGCTGGGTCGTGTTCGCGCGGCTCGGCTGGCCTGGTTACCGCGTGACCCTCGACGGCCGTGACATCCCCTTCCGGGTGGTCGCGAAAACCTTTGTGGCTGTGGATATCCCGGCGGGTACGAAGGCCGGCGACCTGGTGCTGACCTGGCGGCCGCCGGGCTGGAAGATCGGCGGCGCAGCCGCACTGCTCGGGCTGCTCGGCGTCGGCGCGCTGGAGTGGGCCGCTGTGCGCGGCAGGCGACGCACGAACGAGTCCGCCGAACCGAGCGAGGAGCCGACGCCGGAGAACACCGCTGCCGCGGAACGCACCGAGCCCGATCTGGCGGACGCCGTCCGATGAGCGCGGCGGACCCGGTCGGCGCACGCGCGGCGGACGGGCGGCACCGGGGCGAGGCGGCGCGGATTGTGCCTGCTTCGGATGCGCCGCAATCGGCAGATGCGGAGCCGGACGGCGTCGACCTCGCCGCGCCCGTGGCCGTCGATTCAGGGCCGCTGTTGCGGATGGTGCGACGGCAGGAGATCGCGTTCGCCATGGTCGGTGTGGCGAACACCGCCCTCGGCATGCTCCTGACGGTGATGTGGCTCGCGGTGCTCGGCGACCGGCTACCTGCTGCCGTAGCGCCCGCCGCGGCTTACAGCATCAGCGTGGTCGTCGCGTTCGTGCTGCACCGGACCTTGGTGTTCCGGGTGCGTGGGCACCTGGTACGGGATTTCTTCGCTTTCGTCGGCGTGAACTCCGGTGGGCTGGTGCTGAATATGTTGCTGCTCCAGCTAGCCGTGTCGGTCCTGCACCTGCCCAGCATTCCGTCGGCAGTCGTGGTGATGGCGCTGGTCGCGGCCGCGAGCTTCTTCGGGCACCGGCACATCTCGTTTCGCCGCGCGCCCGCGGCCACCGCGGACGGTTCCCGGCCGGACGTGCACGGGAGGTAGGTTCACCGTATGCCTGAGCACACCACGTTGGACGCCACACTGCTGAGCCTGTTGGCCTGCCCGCAGGACAAGGGCCCGCTACACCTGGTCCGTGCCGCCGACGGCAGCACGCTGCTCTACAACCCGCGCCTGCGGCGGGCATACCCCGTCGAGAACGGCATCCCGGTGCTGCTCACCGACGAAGCAAGGGACGTGACCGACGTCGAACACGAGGCGTTCACCGCTGCGCAGGCCGACACCTGACCCCTGCTCGAGACATCTCCTGGTCGATCGCAGCCTGCCGCTACCCGCCCATCCACCCTTGTTTCGCCGTGAGTCGCCTGTCGCGATTGTGGGCGAGGACGCCCCTCGGCAACGGATCCGTCACGTTCGAGTGCGGCCATTGACCGGGCGAAGCGGGGTCCGCCATGATCATTTACACCTCGAGAAGGTCCGGACGCTCCAGTGCAGGGGCGTCCGACCAGCCTGGTGAGCGATGCAGGCCGCGAAAGGGTAGAGAAGTCAGGAGCGTAATGAGCAGCTTGCGTTTACGTAACTGGACAGCTCGATGTGCGATCGTCTTCGGTGTCGTGTCAGTGGGATTCGCCATGGCGGTGCCCGCGCAGGCCGAACCGCTCTGGCCGGGCGGCCCGGATATTCCCGGTATCCCCGGGCTGATTCCGTCCCCACCGCCCCCACCGGCCACAGCGCCCTGCTCTTCGGCGGCCCGTGCGTGCCTGCGGCTCTCGACCGACGACGCCTGGCTGATGGATGACGGCCGAGTGACCTACGGCCCGACCCCGGTTTCGCACGGGATGCCGGGATATGAGACACCGCCCGGTGTCTTCCGCGTTTCGTTCAAGCGTGAGTTCCACTGGAGCACAATGCACAACGCTCCGATGCCGTATGCGGTCTTCTTCAACGGCGACATCGCTTTCCATGTGGGACCGATCGAGAAGAAGTCGCACGGTTGCGTCCGGATGCTCCACGAGGGTGCCAAGGCGTTCTACGAGTATCTGAATCCCGGTGACATTGTCGAAGTCGTGGAGTGACCGGTCCGCCGCGTCTGTGCCAACCACACGGTAATCATGACGATTTCTGACCGATGTCGCCGGTGAGATAGCGCTGGAGCGTGGGCCCCACCGTTGCGACCAGGTCAGAGGCCGGCATGGATGCCATCGGCTCGACGCCGATGATCTTGCGGGCCACCAGGACGCCGATCATCTGCGACCCCACCAGCGCGACCCGGGCGCGACCGTCGTCGTCCGCGGTGGCGATGCGCTGCCTGACTCGTTCCAACACGACCTCGAGGATGAACGTCCTGGCCAGCGATGGGTCGTCGTTGCCTGCCAGGATGCTGCGGACCACCGCGACGATCCCGGGACCCGCTGGGGAGTCCCATACGGCGACCACCGCACGAATGATGTTCTCGCCCAACTGGTCCAGCGGCACCGAGTCGATGATCCGCAACGTCGTGTCCGGGTCGACCGGTAGTTCCACCACCGCGGCGAAGAGCCCCTGTTTGGTGCCGAAGTAGTGGTGCACCAGGGCCGGATCGACACCGGCATCGGTGGCGATCGCGCGGACCGAGGTCTTGTCGAAACCGGCGTCGGAGAAGCGGATACGGGCAGCCGCGAGGATCGCCGCGCGGGCGCCGGACTGTCCTGGTCTGCGACCGGAGCGGGTGGGGCGGTCGGCGCCGTCGGATCCCTTGTCTGTGGTCACGCCGTCCGCCGTCGTAGCGTCGCCGCGCCGAGGCACAGGGCGACGATGGTGAACCCGGCGACAATGGCCAGGTCGCGCCACATCTCGCTGGTCACCTCCGGGTGCGAGGAAACCTGTTGCAGCGCGTCGACCGCGTAGCTCAACGGCATCACGTTGCTGATCGCCTCCAGCCAATCGGGCAGCTGGCCGCGCGGAACGAGCAAGCCGCACAGGAAGATCTGCGGCGCCACTACGACCGGCATGAACTGTACAGCCTGGAATTCGGTGCGCGCGAAGGCGCTTGCCAGCAGACCGAGGGCGACGCCGCACACCGCGTCGACCACCGCGATCAGCACGACCCAGCCGGGGCTGCCGGCCGAGTCGAGCCCGAGCAGGCCGAACGAGACCAGACAGGCGACGGCCGCCTGCGCGGCCGCGGCCAGCGAGAAGGCTGTGCCGTACCCGGCGAGCAGATCGAGCTTCGACAACGGCGTGGACAGCAGCCGCTCCAGCGTGCCCGAGGTGCGTTCGCGCTGCATGGCGATCGCGGTGATCAGGAACATCACGATGAATGGCAGGATGCCGAGCATGGCGATACCGACCCGGTCGAAGAGCGAGACCGAGTTCAGCGGGTTGGTCGGGGTGTCCTTGTAGATGAAGTACAGCAGCGACATCAGCAGCGCGGGGACCACCAGGATCATGGCGACGGTGCGGTGGTCGTTGCGCAGCTGTCGCAGGATGCGGCCGGTGGTCGCGGCGTAGGGTCGCAGCGTCGGTATGCGCCGCGTCGCGGGTTCGAGGGTGGCGGTCATGCGTTCTGTCCCATCGTGATCAGGGTGAGGAAGGCGGTCTCCAGGTTCTGTTCGCCGGTCTCCGCGCGGAGCTCGTCGGGGCTGAGCTGGGCGAGCAGGTGCCCGTCGCGCATCAGCAGCAGTCGGTCGCAGTGTTCGGCCTCGTCCATGACGTGGCTGGACACCAGCAATGTCGTTCCGCCCGCGGCCAATTCGCGGAATTGCTTCCAGAGGTCCACGCGCAGAACGGGATCCAGGCCGACGGTCGGTTCGTCCAGGATCAGCAGCTCGGGCTGGGCGACCAGGGCGCAGGCAAGCGAGGCTCGGGTCTGCTGGCCGCCGGAGAGCTCGTCGCCGCGCTGGTGGGCGTGGGTGTTCAAGCCGACCGCCACGATGGCGTCGTCGATGGCGTCGCGGTCGCGGCCGTAGAGCGCGCCGAAGTACGCGACGTTCTCGCGGACGCTGATGTCGGAGTAGATGCTCGGCGCCTGGGTGACATAGCCGATCCGGTGGCGTAATTCCGCCGAGCCCGCCGGGCGGCCGAGCGCGGAGATATCGCCGGATTCGACGATCTGGGTGCCGACGATGCTGCGCATCAGCGTGGTCTTACCGCAGCCGGACGGGCCGAGCAGTCCGGTGATCGAGCCGCGCGGGATGGTCAGCGACACGTCGTGCAGGACTTCGCGGCCGCCGCGGGAGACTCGCAGGTTCCGGACGTCGACGGCCGGGGTTCGCATCGGTTGCGACATCGTCGCCTCAATTCATCGAGTGTTGAATTCACTATGTGATGAATTTAGCGCGGGCGCGACGAACGGGCAAGCGTCGATCGCGTGTTGTCCCCGGAGGTCAGTGGCCGTGGTGAGTGGGTGTCGTCCCCGCTCTCTCGCCCGGCTCGACGACGGCGAACTGGCCCATCATTCCCTGGTCCTCGTGCCATAGCAGATGGCAATGATACATATACGGCGAGTTCGGATCGGCCGGGCCGTCGAATCGCATGGCCAGCCGCACCGTGCCGTCGGGTGGCAGGAAGACGGTGTCCTTCGGGCCGCTCAGCGCGGCGGGCGGTGCGCCGCCGTCCACCGTGAGCACCCGGAACTGGACGTCGTGGATATGGAAGTTGTGCGGCATGCCGTCGTTGTTGTGCACCACCCAGGTCTCCGCAGTGCCACGGGTGACGGTGAAATCGATGCGGTTCATCGCCATCGGCGTGCCGTTGATTCCGGCGAGATTCATCTCGAAGCGCCGTTCCCGCACCGAATCGGTGCCGTCCGGCGCGACGGGGCGCGCCAGCGTTGCTGGGAGGTCCGGTGACGGCCGCAGCGTGTCGGCCGCACGCAGCTCGAGGATGTCGAATGTGTCGTCGCCTCCGGAGAATCGCTGTGTCCAGAAGCCGAGTCCGGCGTCGAGTTCATTGCTGCGCAACACCGTTCGTTCGCCGGGCCGCACCCGTACTACGATCTCGGCCCGCTCGCCGGGGGAGAGCCGTAGCCGATCCAGTGCGATCGGATGCTCTATCAGGCCGCCGTCGGTGGCGACGAGGGAGAACGGGCGCGCATCGGAAAATCCGAAGGTGTAGGTCCGCGCGGTCGAGGCGTTGAGCAAGCGCAGGCGCACGAGTTCGTCGACGATGTTCCGGTATGGCGTCAGCGTCCCGTTGACCATAGTCCGATCACCGAGGAATCCGACGTCTCGGAAGATCGCGTGGGAGGAATCGAACGCCGCGCCGTTGAATTTCACATCCTGGACGATCACCGGTAGGTCGTCCACGCCGTAGGTGTCGGGGAGGGCGAGGGATGCGGACACGTCGTCGTCGAGCAGGAACATGCCGGCCAGCCCCCGCCGGACGTGCGTTTCGGTCGTGCCATGCGGATGTGGGTGGTACCAGAGCGTCGCTGCGGGTTGATCTACGGTCCAGTGCGGCGTCCAGGTGGCGCCGGGCTGCACCATCTGGTGCGGACCTCCGTCCATCGCGGCGGGCAGGTGCATTCCATGCCAGTGCACGGTGGACGCCTCCGGCAGGTTGTTGCGCACGGCGACCGCCACCTTCTCCCCGCGCCTGGCCCGCAGCGTCGGCCCGAGATAGTCGCCGTTGAATCCCCATGTCTGTGTGGCCTGGCCGGGCAGGAATCCCTTTCGCCCCGAGCGCATGTCGAGTTCGAATGTGCGGGTCCCGTCGGCTTCCATTCGCGAGGGCGCCAGCGGAGGGATAGCGAGTTCGTCGACGAATCGCGTGCTGCCGACGGTGGACACAGTCGCCTCGATGTACACCCATGTGACGCCGGCGCCGATCAGTAGTACCAGCAACGTCAGGAACGTGACGAGGACGACAAGCAACCGCCGCCACGTGCGCGGCTGGGAATTCGACGACATGGCATGACGGTAGAAAACGGCGGTGCCACGACACATCCGGGAGCATCCCCATTTCTTCCCTGGTTCGCGCACGATGTCCGCCTCGTGACAGTCAGGGTCACCTCGGCTTCGACGCGCGGAGTGACGCCCCGCGTTCTAGGCTCCCGCCGTGACCAATCAGAGCGCGGAGCTGTCCGCCGCCGGCGGGCAGGTGCGGGCCTCGACGCTCGAACTGTTCTTCGACCTCGTCTTCGTATTCACCATCTCGTGTTTCGCGGTCAGGCCGCGGCGTTCTCCCAGGCCAAGCGGATAGTCCGAATTTGTTCGGGGGTCGGGTCAGAGGGTAGGTCGGCACAATATTGAGCGGCGATGAGCGTGCGGCGCAGCTTGGCGAGCATGTCGGAATAGCTCGGGTGGGTTTTGGTGAGGTACCAGCGGGACCGCTGGCGGTGTTCGGTGACGACAGCGGGTGAATGCCCGGCGAGGTGGTACCACAGGACCACGAGGGTCTGGGTGAGCATCCCGAACGGGACGGTCCGCTCGACCGCCGCCCGGGTGCGGTTGCGGGCCTCCCCGGCCCCGGTGACGTGCTTTGTCTGAAAAAATGCGAGCTCCACGGACCACCTCTTCGAGTAGCGTTCGATCAACTCAGCGGCGGGTGTGGTGGTGTCGGTGGTCAGCAGCGCCAGGCCGGGGCGGCGGGGCTCGCGTACCACCAGGTCCCGCACCGGTTGGGATCTGAACGCGCCGTACCACAGGCAGCGGCGTTCGTGCACGGTCACGGTCGCGGTGCGGCCATACCGGGTCACGACGACCTGCTCACCCGCGGGCGCGGCGGCCAGATCGGCCGGTGTGCCGATCCTCGCGCCCCGGGTGCGGGGACGACCTCGCCGGCCGCGCATGTTGGGTGGGTCGTCGACGTCGGGGTGCACCTCGAACAGGGCGGCGTTACGGGGCAACGGCCCGGTCAACGTCACGTTCATGGGCAGCCGCCGCAGGGTGCTGCACACGTAGGCGCTGTCGGCGACCACGTCGATGACGCGGTCGGGGCGGGCCGCGGCGATCCGGGTGATCAGCTCGCGAGCAAGCACGGTTTTGGTCGGCCCGCCGGGTCGCCACAGCCTGAACAGCACCGGCAACGCGATCGGACGCTCGGCGAAGGGCAGCGCCACCACTACCGCAGCGACCACGAAGGTTGTGCCGCGCGACAGTTTGGCCTGACCTTTGGCGACCTGACGGGAACCGTCGTAGGCCCACACCGCGCCGTGCACCTTCTTACCGCTGCGCCGAAACAACGTGTCGTCGACCGCGATCAGCAGCGGGGCGCCGGTCGGGGTGAGCCAGCCGACCACCAGGCCGAGCATCACCAGCCCGTCCTGGTCGAGGTTCCAGCGCGCAGAAGCGAAGAACCGGTGCGCGCGAGCGTGATGTCCTCCCGATCGGGCGGCTGTGAACATACCGCACACCGTCCGCCGCGCCGGGGCGGCGATCAACTCGACCGTCAGCGCGACGAAGGTGGAGAAGGTGGGGGCGGTGAAACACGGCCGGAACGCATCCAGCAAGGGCTGCAACGACTTCGGCACCGGCGGCACGGATCGGATCGACACAAACCCGCGATCATCGCGGCCCGACACCGCCGTGATCACCCGACACGCCGACATGGCCGCCGACGTGTCCCACACACGTCAGCCGCCTTCATCGCAACGCCCAATCCAGCCTGACTATTGTCAACTGTAGTGCTCGGTAATGCCGATGAGAGTAGATCTGACTCCGAGCCCAGGCGGCGTAGCCACTGAACAGTCACAGCGGCCACTAGATGAATGATTCCAAGCGGTGGGTCTCACCGCTGGTCAGTGATCGTAGGCGGTCAGTGACCGGTGGATCGGTGCGTTGGTGGTGTCGTTGTGCCAGATCGCGGCGGTGAGCGCAAGCAGGCGTTGCAGGATGCGGACGCAGACACC
>NZ_JBFRFQ010000039.1:0-68336 GCF_052114905.1 Nocardia sp. 2TAF39 | reverse complement strand
AAGCGTTGCCGCGCTGGAGAAAGACGTCCGCGCCTGGATCACCAACTGGAACGAGAACCCCAAACCCTTCGTCTGGCGCAAAACAGCCGAGGAAATCCTCGACTCCCTAGCGAAATATATGGCGAAAATTTCGGGACCGACACACTAGTCGAGGCGCGGCGCAGGGCCGGCACTCAGTTCGCAACGGCCGACCGCGTCACGTCCTACTTCGAATTCGCCTCCGCGTGGTCGTCGGCGGGACGTGCCTGGGTCTGCTCCTTTGCCCAGCGGTAATCGGGCTTGCCCGCGGGCGAGCGCTTGATCTCGTCGACGAACCACAGGCTGCGCGGCTGTTTGTAGGACGCGATCTCCTGGGAGAGCATCGGGCGCAGTTCCGCCAAGGTCGGTCGGTTCTCGCTGCGGCATTGCACTACGGCGACCACCCGCTGGCCCCACCGCTCGTCTTCGACGCCGACAACGAGCGCGTCGAAGATCTCCGGGTGCGTCTTGAGCGCTCCCTCGACCTCCTCGGGGTAGATCTTCTCGCCGCCGCTGTTGATGCTGACCGATCCGCGGCCGAGCATGGTGACGCTGCCGTCCTCCTCCACCCTGGCGAAGTCACCGGGGATGGCGTAGCGAATCCCGTTGAACTCCTTGAAGGTCGCCGCGGTCTTCACCTCGTCCTTGTAGTAGCCGAGCGGAATGTGCCCACGCCTGGCCAGAATGCCGACCACGCCGGACCCGGGCTGCACCGGATTGCCGTCGTCGTCGAGCACATCGGTGGAGGCGTCGATCTTCACCCGCGGGCCTCCGGTGTGCGTTGCGCCCTTGGCCACGATGGACAACCCGCCGAAGCCGGTCTCCGAGGAGCCGATCGAGTCGGAAATCATCCGGTTCGGCAGCAGCTCCAGGAACTGGTCCTTGAGCGCGGGTGAGAACAGCGCCGCGCTGCTTGCCATCACATACAGGCTCGAAAGGTCATACGGCTGGCCGGTTTCCGGGTTGCCCTCGATCAGCGCGTCCAGCATCGGGCGGGCCATCGCGTCACCGGTGATGAAGATGAGGTTGATCTTGTGCTTGTCGATGGCCTGCCATACCGCGTGCCCGGAGAACTCCGAAATCATCACGGCCTTGCCGCCGCCGAACAGGCTGTGGAAGGTGGCCCACTGCGCACCGCCGTGAATCATCGGCGGGATCGGGAACCGCACCATGGCCGGACTGCCCGCGCCCACTTTCGCCAACTCCCATTCGTCCTCGACGTATTCGCCGGTGACGAAGTTGATCCCCGCGCCGAGCACGCGCCACACGTCTTCCTGACGCCACATCACACCCTTGGGCATGCCGGTGGTGCCGCCGGTGTAGAGCATGTACAGGTCGTCCGGGGAACGATCACCGAAGTCGCGCTCGCCGGAGGACTGCGCGAGCACCGCTTCGTACTCCACCGAATCGGCTGCGGTGGCGACCGTTCCGGTCGTATCGTCGTCCACGACGATAACGGTGTGCAGCGTCGGGGTGTTCGGACGAACCACGGACACCTTGTCGCTGTAGCGGCGCTCGTGAATCAGCGCGACCATGTCCGAATTGTCGAAAATGTACTGTAACTCGTTCTCGACATATCGGTAGTTCACGTTGATCATCACGGCGCGCGCCTTGAAGATCGCGACCATCGCCTCGACGGCCTCGATCGTGTTCCGTGCGTAGATGCCCACCTTGTCGCCCGGCCTGACTCCCCGTTCTTGCAGGTAGTGAGCAAGTTTATTGGCCCGCTCCTCCAGTTGGGCGTAGGTGACCTCGCGGCCGTCGTCGGCCAGCGCGACGCGGTCGGGCATCAGGTCGATGGCATGTTCGACAAGGTCCGCTATGTTGTAGCTCACAGCCTTAAAAATAGAACGTGTTACTGTTTCTGACAAGGCTCTAAGTCAGGAGAATCAGCAATGCCGCACTGCCTCGTCGAGAAGCGGGACCACGTCCTCATCGTCACCATGAACCGACCCGAGGCGCGCAACGCGCTGTCGGCGGAGATGATGGCGATCATGCGTGACGCCTGGGACCAGGTGGACAACGATCCGGACATCCGGGTGGCGATCCTGACCGGCGCGGGCGGCGCGTTCTGCGCGGGCGCCGACCTCAAGGCGATGACCGCCCAGCACCCCGGTGATTCGTTCGCGGGCGGCGGCTGGGATCTGTCCAAGATCGAGGCGCTGCTCAAGGGCCGCAGGCTGACCAAGCCGCTGATCGCGGCGGTCGAGGGTCCCGCTATCGCGGGCGGCACGGAGATCCTGCAGGGCACCGACATCCGAGTGGCCGGCGAAAGCGCGAAATTCGGTGTGTCCGAGGCGCGATGGGGCCTGTTCCCACTGGGCGGCTCCGCGGTGCGACTGGTCCGCCAGATTCCCTACACCGTGGCCGCGGACATCCTGCTGACCGGCCGGCACGTCACCGCCGCAGAGGCCAAAGAGATCGGCCTGATCGGACATGTGGTGCCGGACGGAACGGCACTGGACAAGGCACTGCAACTCGCCGGGCAGATCGCTGCCAACGGGCCGCTGGCGGTGCAGGCCATCCTGCGCACCATCCGGGAGACCGAGGCCATGGCGGAGGGGGACGCCTTCAAGATCGACGCTGAACTCGGCACGGCAGTGTTCCGTTCGGCGGACGCCAAGGAGGGTCCGAAGGCGTTCGCAGAGAAGCGCAAGCCCACGTTCACAGGCAACTGAGAGCCCCGCAACCAAGAGCACGACGCCCCCGGTTGCGCGCACGCATCGGGGGCCCCACACCGGGCTCAGCTGGCGCCCGGGTAGTCCATCCAGAACGGCTCCCACTGGTGCCCGTCCGGATCGATGAAGGTGCGGCCGTGCATGCCGACCTGCGCCTCCTGTGCCCGCTTGTCTTCGTTCACCTCTTCGGTCGCGCCTGCGGCCAGCGCGGCGGCGGTAAGGCTGTCGACTTCCTCGATGCTGCCGAGCGCGAGCGCGTAGGCGGCATTGATCGCCGCCTTCGTGTCGGCCACCGGCCGTTTGCTGAAGGTGGTGAAGAAGTCCTTGGTAAGCAGCATCAGGCAGATGTTGTCGTCGACCACGATGCAGGCGGCGTTGTCGTCTGTGAACTCCTGGTTGACCTTCCAGCCCAGCGCTTCGTAGAAGGCCTTCGACCGGTCCAGGTCGGCTACGGGGAGATTGACGAAGATCATCCTGCTGCTCATTGGCCTCTTCCTCTCGAGCGAGTCCGTTCGTGTCACTGGATATGACGGGCGCCGGACGGCGAATTCATCGCCGAGGTGTAGGTGACGCGCCACACAGCGCAGACAGGTTTAATGATCTTGATCTTCGCAGGTGGCCGCCTCGAAGACCTGTTTTGTGTCGGCGGCCTGTGGCAGGGTGACAGCCATGAACGACTCGTCCGGCTCCCCTGCCGGCCTCGCTCCCGAGGTGCTCGCCTCATTCGAGGCCCATCGTAGAGAGTTGTGCGCGTATGCCTACCGGATGCTCGGCTCCTCCTTCGAAGCGGAGGACGCGGTCCAGGAAACCTTGACCCGGGCGTGGAAGTCCTACAGCTCGTTCGAGGGTCGCGCCAGCCTACGGTCCTGGCTGTACAAGATCACCACGAACGTCTGCCTCGACATGATCGACGGCCCGCAACGCAGGGCGCGGCCGATGGATCTGTCCGGCCCGTCCCGGCCCGATTCGCCGCTGCCCGCACCGCAGCCCGACTACGTCTGGGTCGAGCCGATCCCGAACGCGCTCGCCTTCGGCGCCGACCCGGCCGAGCACGCCAGCGCCAAAGACACACTGCGCCTTGCGTTCGTCGCCGCCTGCCAGCACCTGCCCGCCACGCAGCGCGCGATCCTGATCATGCGCGAGGTGCTGCGATTCTCCGCCAACGAGACCGCCGATGCGCTCACTATGTCGCCCGCATCCGTGAACAGTGCGCTACAACGGGCCCGCGCCACCATGTCCAAAGTCCAGCCGACGGCCACTGACACCTATGACGAGACCGACGAAGACCAGCGCAGGCTCGTGGACAACTTCGTCAAGGCGTTCGAGGCCTACGACATGGATACTCTCACCACACTGCTGAAAGCCGATGTCGCGCTGTCCATGCCGCCGATCGAGCTGTGGATCTCCGGCCCGGAGAACGTGGCCGCCTTCATGCTCGGCACCGGAAGCGCCTGCCGCGATTCGCGAATGGTCCGGCTCGAGGGAGCCAACGGTCTACCCGCCTTCGGCCACTACAAGCCGGGCGGCGAGCCGGGTGTGTGGGTGCCGTGGTCGATCACGGTGCTGGAAATCGACGGCGGCACCATCGCCGGCCTGAACTTCTTCCTCGACACCGAAAAACTCTTCCCACTCTTCGGCCTGGTACCCGAACTGCGCGAGGTTTGAGCGCCGCTCCACCTATTCCAATACCCGATTCCGAGCAACCGCCCGCCTGACCTCGAATGCGTGCATGCGCCCAAGTTGAGCCGGGGCTCTTTTGGGGTCTCCGGCATGCGTACGCCCCACCGCGACGCCTAGCGTGCACCGGCTGGGTCGAGCTCGCGCATCAGGACGTCGAACTGTGTGGCATCCGGCCAGTCCGGGCGAAGTGCACCGACCCGGAACCGACCCCACCGTCGCTAGTTGTCATACGCACGGCGGTTTCTGGGCGAACAAGCAGCGTTGCGCGCTGCTCGCGTCGGGCGATGAGCAGTTCGTCATGCAGAGCACACGCCATGCCTTTGCCGGTGAACTCCTTGCGGACCATGATTTCGCTGAGTGCGAATGTGCGAGAGCCGTTCTCGGCGGCGAACGCAGCCGGGTCGCCTTCATCGAGTTGAAGACCGACCCACCATCCGGTCTTTGCGGTGAGCGGCCAACCCCATGCCTGGCCGCAGGGCTGGCTGTCGACTCGAGCGATCACCAATTCGAATGCGCCTGCGCGGCCGGGATCGGTGTACGCGTCGAATCGCCGCATGAATGCTTCGGGTGATTCGAACTCTTCGCCCGATTCGATCGCTTCAACGTAGGCGTCTCGAAAGATGCGCTCGACTTCATCGCGGAGTTCGCGCGCCTGCGCGGCGGTGTAGTGCCGGAACTCGATGCCTTCGACCAGCGACGTGGAGTGCTCGGGGCTCATGCGGTGGTCGTCACCTTTCGTGCCACTTCATCAAATCGCGACGAGAACTCGTCGGATCAGCCTTCTGCTGCTACCCGTACAGGTTCGAGCAGTCGCAGCGTACGAATGGAGGATACGGAGTCTTCCAGGTCTGCGAGGACCGATATTCCCTGCTCGACAGCGGTAATTGTAGTCCCCGCGCATACCGGGAATTTCAATGCCCGGAATCCCCGCTGACGCGGTAGTCGCGGTATATGGGCTTCTGGAACAGCGCCCGCCCGCTGCTGGTGATGCGCCAGCGGCGGCGAGTGCCTTCCGCTAGGCCGGAGCGAACGAGTTCGTCCATGGCGCGGTACACAGTCCGGCCAGGCACATCCACCCAGCCGCAGAGGTCTGGCACCGACAGTGCCCTCGGGGACTCAGCGAACAGAGCGCCCAGCACCTTCGCTTGCGATTCAGTAAGTGCCATCGGTCAGCGGTCCAATATGGTGTGAGCACGCTCGATCGCTTGCTCCTCGAGGTGGTCGGCGTATTCCTCAGGAGTGTAGGACTGTCCGTCGGCGCCGACGACGTACAGGGAGCCGTCGATCGAGGACTCCCTGTAGCCGATGGGTTCGTCATTCGCCATGGTCGGCTCCATCGCCTGATCCGAAGCTGTAGGCGGCCGCCGACAGGTATTGGAGGCAAGTAGGGCCGTGGCCGCCGTGGACGTTAGCCACGAATCGGGCGTGGTCCAATGAACGAAATGTGCCCTCGGAATGGCAATGGCGGTGGAAGTGGCGCCACTGCTCGGCGTCGGCGAGCGTCATCATCGGACAGCCCCTGGCTTGACGCGTCCGTCCTCGATGAGAACGTCGAGCGCGGCAGCTTTGTCGGCACACGTTTCGGTGTCGCAGCTGATCCGCGCCTGCCACACCAGGTGTGCGTCATCGGGCGTATAGGGGATATCGGGCGCAGCATGGCACTCCACGACTCCCTTCACGGGACAGTCAAAGAAACAGAGCGTGCCGTAGATGATGGCGGCGACTACGAAGGCGATGACCAGAGCTGTGGGCATTTGGGCTATACCCCCGGGCCTGTTGTGTGTGTCCGGACCCCCGGGCCTGTTGTGTGTGTCCGGCAGGTGGTTTCCCCGATGCCAGGGGACGCTGCACCCCGGCATCGGGAGGTCTGGTCCGCCCACTCGCGGACGGCGTCGGCAACGCGTTCTATCAGCTCGATAGGTTGCGGGCTGCAGTTGCCTGTGAGTGGCGCACCGCTGATAAACGGGATTCGTTGCGGCAGTTTTGCTTTGGACATGACTTCCTCTCCTCGGGGCGGCGTTACCGGGCTGTCTGTGCGCCCTTCGCCCGGTCGGCGGTCGCCATCTGCGAGTGATGGGGTCGGGAAGATCAGGCCGCTCACGCGGTGGCACTGGCGGGGCCGGGGATCGCGTCGTCACCAAGTTGTTTGGAGACGAAACCAGTCGCCAATGCCAGCGCCGCCTCGTGGCCGTCGGCGGCCAGAGGCAGCCATGGGAGCGTCAACTCATTCAGCACCGCCCCGACGTAGTGGTCGGCGAGTGTCCGGAATTGCTGGTCGCCGTCGCGGGTTTTGTTGGTGCCCAATGGAATATCTGGGTCGAGCTGCGTGCGGAAGACGAGGTGATAGCGGTCGCTATGGGCGCGAGCCAGCGTTTCCAGATATGCCCATCCATCTGGGTCTGGGGTCTCGCCGCGATAGTCCAGAGCGGCCCGGTAGTAGCCCAGCGCGTCGGGGACCGCGCGGTCGACCAGCACCACATCACCGTGCAGCCATGCCTCGAGCTCGTTACTGATACCGCGCGTCATGATCCACTACGTGGAGGTCCAGGTGTGATTCCACAGAATCGGCAAGCCCAAGCGTTGCGCTTGCTCGCCCAGGTCCGCGACCGTGGAGACTTGCACGCCAGTCCGGCGTAGCTCGTGAGCCAGCCGGGCAAGGAAGGTGCTTTTGCCGGTGGAATGGGTGCCGACCACCGCGATGGTGACCGGCTGATCGAGGGAATTCACCACAAACCTCTTTCGGGTTCTCGGACAGGCAGGAACTCGGGAAGGCCAGCCGCAGTGACCAACTCGGGCCAGTCCAGTTCGCCATCGGTGATCAATGCGCACAGCAACTGCCACGCGGCCCAGGTGTCGTATCCGGCGCGGTGGTAGCCCTGCCCGGCAATGGTGCTGGTGTCGAGTTGGCCGCGTTCGATGAGTTTGTCCAGCGCATACGAATCCAGCCCCTGCCAGACCGTCTTTGCCAGCCGCAGCGTGTCCAGAATCAACGGCGGGTTCCAGTCCGGCAGATGCGCTGTGAGGACCTTGCGCTCGACAGCGGCGTTGTGGGCGATCAGCACCCGCCCGCACAAGGCTTCGTCGATCTCGTCGACAACCTCTCGCCAGGGCGGGCAATCGGAGAGATCGGCGTTAGTGATCCCGTGGACCTTGCGCGTGACGATCGGTGTCACCGGCTGTTGCGGCTGGACCAGCCACGATCGCAACGCATCCGGGGTCGTCGGCCCGTCTATCAGCAACACCGCAATCTCGATGATCTCGGGTGGATTATGCCCGTTGCCTTCCACGTCGACCACGGCTAATTGCCGCTCGCGCAGGGTGTTCGGGAACGGAATCGGTGTCGTCATGATGGCGTGTTCTCCCTCGTGGTGGGCCAGCCGAGATCGGCGCGGCCATGACGGTTGTGGTGGTGTGGTTTGCCGATGTCGTGGACCTGGTAGCCGTAACCGTGCTGGAGGCAGTAGCGGCGTTGCTCGTCCAACCCGGCCACGACCGCAGCGCGGTCGTTGACCTCTATGAGGGTGCCGCCCAGGTCGGCTGCCTGATCGGCGACATGCCGTTCGTCGGGGCGTCGCCATGCCCGAGCGCACCGCTGTAGCTGTGCGACCGGGCAGATGTCGCACAGTTCGCGGATGCCGTAATGGCCGTTGTAGTCGGCGATTCCGTGCGCGTAGGCGACCGCGCAACTGGTCTTGCGGAACAACGCGGAACCGGGCCGAATGGTGTGGGCAGCATTGAGAATCCGTCGTTCCAGCACCTCGGGGAACACCTTGCGCCGGGCACCGTCCGGATACGGTTCGGGCAGTCCGTTCGCCCGGTAGTAGTCGCGGATCTGGTCTTTGAAGAACAGGCCAGTGAACACGGTCGCGTGTGCGTGGTGGCTCAGCGTGAGCGCACGGCGTAGATGCTCGTCCGAGTCGTTGAGACCCGGCACTATCGGCCGCCAGTACAACACCACCCGATAGCGGTCCGCGCGCTCGAACGCGGTCGCCAGCGACCGCGTCGCGATCGTGGAGTCCACCGGCTCTACACCGGGGTCATCGATGCCCGAATGTGTTACCAGCACAGTAACTTTCAGGTTCTTGATCGAGTTCAGGACCGCGCAATCCTCCGGCTCGACCCGCCACCGAGTGATCACCAGAACGTGGTTGGTCAACCCGCGCGCATCCAGCAGTTTCAGCATGGTGAAGGTGTGCTGCTTGACCCTGGGCAACATCGGGTCGGTAGCCCGGTTCAGCAGCTGGATCGGTGTGACGTGCGGCCGGAAGTACCGATGACCGGTCAGCAGGTCGGCGGCCTCCTGGTCGTCCATCAGCGCTCGCGGAACCTTCATCTCGAAGTTGTCGAACAAATGCCGCACGCAATACCCGCAATCCAGCGGGCACCCCGCAATCCAGTTCACGCTCAATCCGGACTTGCGGTACTCGATCACGTCCAGCAGTTCTGGCCGCATCGTCGCTCGCTGTGCCACGTCCAGCAGCGGAACGCCGTGGCGGGTCGTCGTTCTCATGGCCTGCGCCTCCCACTCGATTCCAGGCCACCCCGTTTTGCGGTGCCTACAACGAGCAGACCGCCACACCCCCAAGGCAAGGAAGAAGGCAAATCGCCAGAAAGCCGATTTGCCACCACCGTGCGGTAGGTAAGAATGAACCAATGCAGGGGGCACCAATGAACGACCCGACCAGCGAATCAAAACGGCAACCAGCAAGCATCGCCGACCAGTTGGCGCGCGAAATCAAACATCGCAGGCAAGCGGCGGGCCTGAGTCAGCGCCAGCTCGCTGCCAAGATTCGCTATACCCGTCAGTACGTCGGCATGGCCGAGAGTCAGGACGCCGTGCTCCCATCGCGCGAGCTCGTGGCCGCGCTGGACGCCGGGCTCGGTGCGGACGGCGCACTGGTCACACTGCGCGCGCAGGCCCACGACGCGCAACGCGCCACGCGCAACAGGTCGACCGCCCCCGAGAACACGGTCAACGGCACCACCGTCATGTTGCCGGTTATCGTCGACGGCCGAGTTGTATCACTGCCTCTCGATCCGCGTATCGTCGGTCTAGCGGGTGGCGGTCTTGCCGGTCCCGCTTGCGAATCCGAAGACGATGGGGATTTTTCTGTGATAAACCGTCGCGCACTCCTCACTCAAGGAATTGTAGTCGCTGCAACCGGCGCATTAGACCCCGACCTTATTCGTAACTGCGACCCCGTAGAGGCTGTCGCTCGTTCAAGACAAATTTCTGAACGCACCCTCACTAGCTTTACGGCAGTAACCCGCTTATTTGCAGGTCAAAGACAAAGCATTGCACCCGATGCACTATTGCCACTCATTTCGGCGCATCGAAATTCGGTGACAGCGCTGTTTCGGAGCGCCGCCGACGAACGTGTCAAGAATCAGATCGGTTTCCTCCTTGGCGAAACCTCAATCGTGGCGAGTCGACTCTGGAGCGCGACTGGAGATCGTTCGATGGCGCTGGCAAGTTGCGCATTCGCAAAGCGTCTTGCGGACGATATTAGAGACCCAGCACTCGGCGGGGTTGCAAGAATCTTCGAAAGCAATCTCCGCTCGGACGCCGCAACGCTGATCGGTTCAGACGGCGATGACGGTCTTCAGCTGCTCGGGGAAGCTGCGGCAGTCGCCGATGTTCTTCCGCCCGCCGCGCAAGCTCGGATAGCAGCGGAGCAAGCACAGGCATTCGCAGTGTTGGAGCTGGCCAGGGAATGTCGAGAAGCACTAGCGCGCGCACGCCGCGCTGTAGACGAGATCGCCGAGCCCGATCAGACCGGTCTTTTCAGCGACTGGAATCCGACACGGATTATGGTCTATGAAGGAACATGCTGGCTATTCCTTAACGAACCTCAGAAAGCGATAACTGCATTGAATCAAGCCATCAGCACAACCGCAGCAGATAATCGGAATGTCGCTCTCGCCGCACGAGTAGACCTTGCGAGCGCCCATGTACTGAGTGGCGAACTAGAGGAGGGGTGCCGAATGTTGGGAGATGCATACAAAAATCTAGTTGCAATGGGAAATTCGCGAGGGATCGAACGCGCTCAGCGTGCGCTTGGCCGACTCGAGCCATGGAGAACTGAAACACCGGTTCGGGAGCTTCGAGAGAGGATAGAAACCCTCAAGCTCTCCTAACTATTACCCGCCAAGAAATCTACGGCCGAGACCACCATATCCGTGTCCAGCCGGTCCAAGACCGCGTCGGGAGAATGCTGCTCGAGCTCATCGCGGGGCATTCGATGCGCGACCGCAATAACGTGAAAACCTGCATGACGAGCACAAGCAATGTCGTTCGGGGCATCACCAATGACAACCGTCCGACTCGCATCGAGCGTAGTGCCGTATTGAGCGGCGAACCGTTCGACAACCACGGCAGGAAGCTCAAACCGGTCACGCGCGTCATCGCCGAACGCGCCGATACCCAGATCCAGGTATCGGTCCAGGCCCGATACGCGAAGTTTAACTTCGGCTGCTACACGCAGATTTCCGGTCAAGACAGTCTGCACGAACCCACGTTCGTGCAGCGAGGCAATGGAATCAAACGCACCGGGATACGCTGGCTGCTCACGGGCAAGTTCCTGTTCCCCCTCGAACATCACACGGGCCAGCACCTCGTGAAACTGCTCGACGCCCTCTTCGGCAACTTCCGACTGCACCCCCGAAGCGACAGCAGTATCCACAACGATCGACTCATCGGTGTAGCCATGCACGCGCGTCTTCGGGAAGACGATCGACTCCTCCTCAAGAGCATATGTGCGGGCGACAGCCCTTCGGAGCCAACGCAAGTCGGCCGGTATCAAGGTGCCGTCAACATCCCAAACGACCAGACCCGCGTAAGCCGCACTCATACCGAGCATTCTGGCATGAGGTCTGTCTGAGCGGCACTCTGCGCGTCCGTGTCCGTGATGGGTGACCCACCGGCCGACTCGGAGCTGACCTACTAAACGTAGCGGCCTACACTCTGGGACGATCGCTTGTCTCCTGGGTGGTTGCTGCTCAGCCGTTGCCCGCTCGTCATCAATCCCGCCATTAAAGATTTTTCGGTAATAGAGTGAGTTGCTGTCAGAGAAGAAGCCCGGTGTAGTCGAGGAAGTTGAAACACAGATCATAGTTCGTGCCGACGCGTTCGAGCCCGGTTTCGGTAGCGGCGCGGGCTTCATCGATCGTGTCGGGACACAGATTGGCCAGTTCGGTGGATTTGATGTTGCCCCAGACCATTTCGATAGGGTTAAGTTCGTAACCGTAGGGCGGGAGTTGCTTGACGGGCAGCCACGTGCGTTGGGTCGCGATCCAGGCTTTCATGGCCTTGGAGCGGTGCGAGGGCAGCCCGTCCCAGATCAGGCTGACCGCGTCACCAGCGAAGTGCACACCCAGTGCGGTGACGATTCGATACCTGTTGCCGCAGGGCACCATTCGCCGGTGGAACAAGACCATCTCGACCGGGGCGCTCGGTATGGCCCGGCTTACGGGCCCGGACGACCGGTCGATTCGGCCCGATGCGCCGATAGCATCCTCCTGTCGAGGTTTTCCGATCAGTTGCGTCCGGGCTGCAGCGTGCGGTCGAACAGGGCGAGCAGTTCCCGCCAGTGGTGTTCGGTGGCCGCGGCGTCGTAGGCGGCGGTGTCGGCCTGGGTGTAGCCGTGCTGGGCACCCTCGTACACCTCGCAGGTATAGCGGACGCCCGCGGCCTCGAGTGCCTTCTCGAAGCGATCGAACTGTTCCGGATACTGCTTGACGTCCGCACCGGCGTGGCCGTAATACAGCTCTGCGGTGATGGTTCCGACCGAGAGATGCGGGCTGTCGGCAGCATCGGTGACCAGCGGCCCGCCGTGGAAGCCCGCGGCGGCCGCCACCCAGTCCGGGAATGCGGCGGCCGCGCGCAGCGCAAGCGCGCCGCCCATGCAGTAGCCGGTGACACCCACCGGGCCATCGGCGGTTCGGGAGAATCCCGCCAGCCAGCCCAGGTACGCGCCGGCGTCCCGGGCGACCAGGTCGGGGGTGAGTTCGACGATCATCGGCACGAGCTGCTGGAAGATCTCGGGCCGCTGTGCGGGATCGATGAAGTCCGGCAGTTTCACTACGGGCGCGCGACCGTGCCGGTAGAACACGTTCGGAGCCAGCACCGTGTAGCCGTGCGCCGCAATGTGATCGGCCATCGTCCGCAAGCTGGGCCGCAGGCCGAAACCATCCATGTACAGCAGGACACCTGGATGTGGGGCGCCGTCGTCCGGGTAGACCATATAGGCGTCGGCGGCGCCGTCCGGCGTTGGGATATCCACCGATATGCCTTGGACAGCAGCAGTCATGGGCAGCAATATCTCCTCGTACGTCGGCACCCTCGAGCCCGTCGAAACAAAGTGGAAGCCTCCGCTTCGAGTGCGACGTCAGGTTTACCACATCGCTCCGATTCGAGGCGAGCACCGGCCATCGCAGGAGAGCCTGCTGGCGATTTCCCCACGCCGGGTGTCCACACCAAGGCATACGAACACAGCAGGGGTGAAGCGGTGGGATTCAACTGGTGGCGGGAAGCCGAGCCGGTCGACGAACAAGAGATCGTAGACCGCTACAGGCCGAGTGGAGAGCCGAGCGCCGACGGATCAAGGTCGACGGCGCCCGGCCCGCTGACGCTGGCCGGTGGCCGGTGGCCGCACGAGACACCCGACCAACCACTGAGCGTGCCCGAAGCGCACTGGACCATGCAGCGGCATCGCAGGCGCCAGGTGCAGAGTTGCCCGCGTAAGCCTGCGGCGCGGCAAGCGCTGATCGACGCGGGCCGGATGAAGTCAGACACATCACGGGAGTACTGAGCGGTGAGCGAGTTGGAGGCACGGGAGCTAGGACGCCGGGATATAGCGGTCGCGGAGCTTGCGTTTGTAAAGCTTGCCGTTGGGGTCGCGCGGCAGTTCGGGCAGGTAGTCGATCGACTTGGGCATCTTGTACTTCGCCAATTGTGTTGCGGCGAATGCCAATAGCTCGGCGGTGAGCTCGTCGCTGCCCTTCGCGCCGTCCGCGGGTTGCACGACCGCCTTCACCTCCTGGCCCCAATCAGGGTGCGGGATACCGAAAACCGCCACATCGGCGACCTTCGGATGGGTGACGAGCACGTTCTCGATCTCGGCCGGGTAGATGTTCACCCCGCCGGAGAGGATCAGATCGGAGCGCCGATCGTGCAGGTAGAGGTAGCCGTCCTCGTCGAGGTGTCCGATGTCGCCGACGGTGAACAGGTCTCCGACGCGCGAGTCCTCGGTCTTGGCTTTGTCATGGTGGTACTCGAAACTCGAGGCGCCCATGCGCATGTAGACCAGGCCCGGCTCGCCGACCGGTACCTCGGAGCCGTCCTCTTCGCTGAGCACCTTGATCACCGACCACGGCCACGCCTTGCCGACCGAGCCCGGCTTGCGCAGCCAGTCGGTGCCATTTATCACCGTGCCGCCACCCTCGGTGGCCGCGTAATACTCGGTAACCGTCGGTCCCCACCACTCCAGCATCTGCCGCTTGGTCTCCAGCGGGCACGGCGCGGCGCCGTGCACCATGCTGCGCAGCGAGGACACGTCGTACTTGGCGCGCACCTCCTCCGGCAGTGCGAGCAGCCGGTGGAACTGCGTGGGCACCATGTGGCTGTGCGTCACCCGATACTTGTCGATCAGCCGCAGCATGTCCTCGGCGTCCCAGCGATCCATCAGAACGAGCTTGTGGCCCAGCTGGATCGAGATGGTGGCGAAGTTCAGTACTGCGGTGTGGTACAGCGGCGAGCCGCAGATGTGCACATTCTCGTCGTAGGGAGCGAGCTCGAAGAGGCCGAAGAACGCGGTGCTGTGCGGCGGGACGACGTCCGGGTCGGCCCCGGTGAGCGGGCGCCGAACACCCTTGGGCCGCCCCGTCGTTCCGGATGTGTAGAGCATCGGCGCGCCGGTGCTGCGGTTCGATGGACGTCCGGTATCCGCGGCGCCGAGCCAGGCCACCGACTTGAAGCCCTCGATCTCGCCCACCGAAAAGCGTGCCGACGCGGGTAGTCCCGCCTCGTCGGCCGCGGCCTTGGCGGCGGCGGCGAACCGATCGCTGGCGATGAACGCCTTCGCCTCGCTGTCGGACAGGATGTAGGCCACCTCCGGCCCGGTGAGATGCCAGTTCACCGCGACGATGTACAAACCGGCTTGATAGGCAGCGAAGTAGGCGGCGATCGCCTCGACGCTGTTGTGCACCATGCTCACCAACACGTCGCCGGTTTCCAGGCCGAGCCCCCGCAGACCGGTGGCGTAACGGTTGGCGAGCGTTGCCAATTCGCGATACGTCACGTCCCGGCCCGAGGGATCGACCATCGCGATCCGGTCGGGTTCGGCTTCGGCGATGTTCCACAGACCGAGAATTTTCACTGACTCCTGCGTCGTCACCCCATTGAATCTAGAACGTGTTCTACTATTCGACAAGGGCTGCGAGCCGATGCATTTGCGGGATGTCCGGAACCGATACCAACATCATGGTGACGCCCGCCGCCGCCCACACCCCGAGTTGCTTGCGGACATACTCCTCGTCGCCGATGATCGCGGTGTCCAGAATCAGCTCGTCCGGCACCATGGCCGCGGCCTCGGCCTTCTTGCCCGCCTGGAACAACCGCCCGATCTCGTCGACCTCGCGCTCGTACCCCATGCGCCGATAGACCTGGGCATGGAAGTTCAGTTCGGGCGCGCCCATGCCCCCGATATAGAGCGCCATGATCCAGCGCATCCGCTCCAACTCGCTCGCCGGGTCGTCGGTGATCACCACCTGGCAGCTCGCGGCGATTTCGAAGTCTTCCCTGCTACGCCGTGCGCCCGCCCGGGCGAACCCCTCGTCGAGCCAGTCGTTGTACATCCCGGCCAGCCTGGGCGCGTAGTAGATGGCCAGCCAGCCGTCGGCGATCTCCGCGGTGAGCGCCACATTCTTGGGCCCCTCCGCTCCGAGCCAGATCGGCAAATCCGCACGTAACGGATGCACGATCGGCTTGAGTGGCTTGCCGAGACCGATCGAGCCCGGCCCGGTGTAGGGCAGTGGGTAGTGCGGGCCCTCGCTGGTGACCGGCGCCTCCCGAGCAAGCACCTGCCGGACGATCCCGACGTACTCCCTGGTGCGCTGCAACGGCTTGGCGAACGGCTGGCCGTACCAGCCCTCGACCACCTGCGGCCCGGACACGCCGAGACCGAGAATCGCGCGACCACCGCTGAGGTGGTCGAGCGTGAGCGCGTGCATGGCGGTGGCAGCGGGTGTGCGCGCCGACATCTGCACCACCGAGGTGCCGAGGCGGACCCGCCGCGTCGACGAGCCCCACCAGGTCAGCGGGCCGAAGGCGTCCGACCCCCACGATTCGGCGGCGAATACGGCGTCGAACCCGGCTTCCTCGGCCGCCACCACCAACTCCCCCGCGTTGGCGGGCGGCTGGGCCATCCAGTACCCGAGTTGCAATCCGAACTTCATGTCGAACCCCTTTCCGATCAATTGCTTGCCACCAGAATAAGAACCTGTTCTACTCGATATCGTGACTCAGGGGAATTCTGCATCCACGGCAATCGCCGGTGGGAGTGCCACGGGATTGAACACCGCGGCGCGAGCGACGGGCCCGGAGGCGGCAGAGCGCCGCCAGTCGGATTCAGCGCCCGACGTACTCAGCGCGCCCCTGCGGGTGCGTTTCGATTACACCCGCTCCGTCGGAACCACCATCGGAACCTTTCTGACCGAACTGCGCGACCACAAGATCGTCGGCGCGCGCGGCTCGGACGGCCGCGTGATCGTGCCACCGCCGGAATACGACCCGATTACCGCCGAACCGTTGACCGAGTTCGTCCATGTCGCCGACACCGGCACCGTGGAATCCTGGACCTGGGTGCGCGAGCCGCTGCCTGGACAGCCGTTCGACCGTCCGTTCGCCTGGGCGTTGATCCGGCTCGACGGCGCCGACACCACACTGCTGCACGCGGTGGACGTCGACGAACCCGAAGACATCCACACGGGATTGCGCGTAACCGCCCGATGGGCGGCACAGACCGAGGGCAGCATCCGCGACATCGCCTGCTTCGAGCCGGGCGAGAAGTCCGGCGTCCCGACCGGATTCGGCAGCACGGCCGACCCG
Source organism: Nocardia sp. 2TAF39 (assembly GCF_052114905.1). Taxonomy (NCBI): domain Bacteria; kingdom Bacillati; phylum Actinomycetota; class Actinomycetes; order Mycobacteriales; family Nocardiaceae; genus Nocardia; species Nocardia sp. 2TAF39. The sequence continues at coordinate 51,854 of NZ_JBFRFQ010000039.1, read as the reverse complement.
GTCACGATGATCACGACGCCGGTCGACCTGCCCTACAAACACACTGCCTCCCCGCAGGAAACCGTCTACCTGCGCGGCTTGGCCGAGGGCAAGCTGATCGGCGGCCGCACCGACGACGCGGGCAAGGTGTACTTCCCGCCGCGTGGCGCGAACCCCACCGACGGCAGGCCGACCAACGACTTCATCGAGCTGCCCGATCGCGGCACGGTCACCACCTTCTGCATCGTGAACGTCCCGTTTCTCGGGCAGCGGATCAAGCCGCCGTACGTCGCGGCGTACGTGCTGCTGGATGGCGCGGACATTCCGGTGCTGCACCTGGTGCTCGGGTGCGAGGCGAACGAAGTGCGCATGGGCATGCGGGTGGAGGCGGTATGGAAGCCGCGCGAGGAGTGGGGCTACGGCCTGGAGAACGTGGACCACTTCCGCCCCACCGGGGAGCCGGACGCCGACTACGAGACCTACAAGCATCACCTCTGAGAGAGGCGCACGTTGACTGACAACGCCACCGATATCGCGGTCGTGGGTTTCGCCCACGCACCGCATGTGCCGGAGACCTTCGGCACCACCAACGGTGTCGAGATGCTGGTGCCCTGCTTCCAGCAGCTCTACGACCGGCTCGGCATCACCAAGTCCGATATCGACTTCTGGTGCTCCGGGTCATCCGATTACCTTGCCGGAAGGGCCTTTTCGTTTATCTCGGCGGTCGACGCCATCGGCGCGGTGCCACCGATCAACGAGTCGCACGTGGAGATGGACGCCGCGTGGGCGCTGTACGAGGCGTGGGTGAAACTGCGCTCCGGACAGGCGAAGACCGCACTGGTGTACGGCTTCGGCAAGTCCTCGGCGGGCACGCTGCGCCAGATCCTCACCATGCAGCTGGACCCGTACCTGGTCGCGCCGCTGTGGCCGGACGCCCTGTCCATCGCCGGGTTGCAGGCCCGCGCGGGACTCGACGCGGGGCGCTGGACCGAGCGTGACATGGCCGCCGTGGCCGCGGGGGAATCCGGTGACGTGGCGAGCCTGCTCGACGCGCCGTATGTCGCCGACCCGCTGCGCGCGCACGACGTCGCGCCGATCACCGACGGTGCGGCCGCCGTCGTGCTCGCGGTGGGCGACCGCGCCCGCGAACTCTGCGAGCGCCCCGCCTGGATCACCGGCATGGCACACCGGGTGGATACCTCGGTGCTCGGCGCGCGCGACCTCACCGTCTCGCCCTCGACTTCGGCTGCGGCCCAGGCGGTTACCGGCGGCGATACCAGTGGCTTCGACATCGCGGAACTGCACGCGCCGTTCAGCCACCAGCAGCTGATCCTCACCGAAGCGATCGGCCTGACGAACGGCACCACGGTGAATCCGTCCGGTGGCGCGCTCGCGGCCAACCCCATGTTCGCCGCGGGCCTGGAGCGCATCGGCTTCGCGGCCGAAGCGATCATCGCGGGCTCGGCGAATCGCGCCCTCGCCCATGCCACCAGCGGCCCCGCGCTGCAGCAGAACCTTGTGACCGTCTTGGAATCGGAGACCCAATGAGCACAGCATCGCACAGCGATTCAATGGGGGGCGGCGGTCGGGCGACGGGTGGGCGCACAGCATCGCGCAGCGATTCGGTGAGGGGCGGCGGTCGGGCGACGGGTGGGGGTTACCCGGCCGCGGTGCTCGGCACCGGACAAACACATCACGTGACGAAACGGACCGACGTGTCGATGGCGGGCATGTGCCGGGAGGCCATCGATCGCGCACTCGCAGACGCCGGCCTCACCATCGCCGACATCGACGCGGTCGTCGTCGGCAAGGCGCCCGACCTGTTCGAGGGCGTCATGATGCCCGAGCTGTACCTCGCGGATGCCTTGGGCGCCACCGGAAAACCGCTGCTGCGGGTGCACACCGCCGGTTCGGTCGGCGGCTCAACCGGCATCGTCGCGACAAATCTGGTGCAGGCCGGTGTGCACAAGCGGGTGCTCGCGATCGCGTGGGAGAAGCAGTCGGAGTCGAACGCCATGTGGGCGTTGTCGATTCCGGTGCCGTTCACCATGCCGGTCGGCGCGGGCGCGGGCGGCTACTTCGCTCCACACGTGCGCTCCTACATTCGGCGATCCAACGCGCCGAGCCACATCGGCGCGATGGTCGCGGTGAAGGATCGACGCAACGGCGCCAAGAACCCGCTCGCCCACCTGAAGCAGCCCGACATCACGCTGGACTCCGTGCTCGCATCGCAGATGCTATGGGACCCTATCCGATTCGACGAGACCTGCCCCTCCTCGGACGGCGCGTGCGCAATCGTGATCGGCGACGAAGACGCGGCCGCCGCCATCGAAGCCACCGGCAAGAAGGTTGCCTGGGTACACGGCACCGCGATGCGCACCGAGCCGACCACCTTCGCCGGACGCGATCAGGTCGACCCTCAGGCCGGCCGGGACGCGGCCGCGGCGCTGTGGGAGGCGGCCGGAATCACCGATCCACTCAGCGAGATCGACGTGGCGGAAATCTACGTGCCGTTCTCCTGGTTCGAGCCGATGTGGCTGGAGAATCTCGGCTTCGTGCCGCAAGGCGATGGTTGGAAGCTCACCGACAAGGGTGAGACCGAGATCGGGGGCACCCTGCCGGTCAACCCGTCCGGCGGCGTGCTCTCCTCCAACCCGATCGGCGCGTCCGGGCTCATCCGATTCGCCGAGGCCGCCAAGCAGGTCATGGGACGGGCCGGGGACTACCAGGTCGAAGGCGCCCGCAAGGCGCTGGGACACGCGTACGGCGGTGGGTCGCAGTACTTCTCGATGTGGGTAGTCGGATCGGAGCGGCGATGACTCCGCTGAAGTTCAGTCTCGGAATCGCGCTGAGTCCGCTGGACCAGCTGCCCGGCTTGGCGAAAACCGCTGAGGAATGCGGATTTTCATCGATCGCGCTGCCGGACTCGTTGTTCTACATGAAGTCGGCGTCGGCGAAGTATCCCTACACCGCCGACGGCAGCAGATTCTGGGGGCCGGACACGCCGTGGGTCGACCCGCTCATCGGTGCGACCGCCATGGCGGCTGTGACCAGCCGCATCCGCTTCTACACGAACGTGCTGAAGCTGGGTTCGCGCAACCCGCTGCTGCTGGCCCGCCAGGTCGGCTCGGTGGCCAACCTATCGGGCAATCGGTTCGGCTTCGGAGTCGGGATCGGCTGGGCGCCAGAGGAATTCGAGTGGTGCGGCGTGCCGTTCGCGCGACGTGGTGCACGAGTGGACGAGATGATCGAGGTCATCAAGCTGGTGCTGGCGGGCGGGATGGTCGAGTACCACGGCGAGTTCTTCGACTTCGACTCGCTGCAGATCAGCCCGGCGCCGACCCAGCCGGTGCCGTTCTACATCGGCGGGCACACCGAGGCGGCGCTGCGGCGCGCCGCACGGGTGGGCGACGGCTGGACCTCGGCGATGATGACCTACGACGAGCTGTGCCGCACCATCGGCAAGCTGGACGCCTTGCGGGCCGAGTTCGGCAGGGCCGATGAGCCATTCGAGATCCAGGCGGTGTGCATCGACCGCTTCGGGCGATCCGGGTACCAAGACCTCGCCGACGCGGGCGTCACTGACGCGATCGTGGTGCCCTGGCTGGCCGACGGCATCGGCTTCGACGGCGACCTTGTCGCCAAACAGGACTCGCTGCGGAAGTTCGCGGAACAGTACGTGGCGAAACCTGTCGTGGCCGCGCGGTGAGGACCACTACGCGGCAGACTTGCTGGTCGAAGGAGTGCGTATGACCACCGCCGAGCATCCGGCAAGGGCCGCCGGCTTGGCCTCCCAGGCCGCCGTGCGAGCGCGGGACAAACAGGCGTGGGTCGCGCTGTTCGCCGAGGACGGCATCGTGGAAGACCCCATCGGCCCTTCGGGTTTCGATCCAGAGGGCAAGGGCCATCGCGGCACGGAGGCGATCGCCGCGTTCTGGGACAAGGCGATCGCCAAGACCGATCTGATCGAATTCTTGTTCGGCGACTCGTTCGCCTGCGGCAAGGAAGTCGCCTTCACCGGCACCATCCGGAGCACGATCGGCGGTCATCGGATCGACGCCGACGGCGTGTTCACCTACCGGGTGGACGATGACGGCAAGATCGCCGCCCTGCGCGCGTTCTGGGAGGTCGACCGAGCCATGAAGACCGCGCGACGGGCGGACTGAGCGCCGACCACGGCATACAACAAGAAGGGCCGCACACCGATAATCGGTGTGCGGCCCTTCTCATCTCAGTGTGCGACCGGGCAGGTCTTGTAGTCGACCGGGAACTCTTTGATCCCGTTGAGCCAGCCCGAACGAAGGCGCCGCGCGTCCCCGAGCTTGCTGATGTCGGGCAGGTGATCGGCTATCGCGTTGAAGATCAGGTCGATCTCCAGCCGGGCCAGGTTCGCCCCGATGCAGAAGTGCGCCCCGGTACCGCCGAAGGACAGGTGTGGGTTGTCCTTGCGCATGATGTCGAACTTCTCCGGGTGCTCGAAGACCTCCTCGTCGAAGTTGGCCGAACGGTACAGCATGACCACACGCTGACCCTTCTTGATCTGCACGCCACCGAGCTCGGTGTCTTCCAGCGCAGTCCGCTGGAAGGAGGTGACCGGGGTGGCCCAGCGAATGATCTCGTCGGCGGCCGTCGCAGGCCGTTCCTTCTTGAACAGCTCCCACTGGTCCGGGTTGTCCAGGAACGCCATCATGCCGTGCGAGATGGCGTTGCGGGTCGTCTCGTTGCCCGCGACCGCGAGCATCATCACGAAGAACCCGAACTCCTCCTCGCTGAGTTTGTCGCCATCGATGTCCGCCTGAACCAGCGTGGTCACGATGTCGTCGGCCGGGCACTGCTTGCGGGAGGCGGCCATCTGGTACGCGTAACCCAGGATCTCGACGGAGGCCGCGACCGGGTCCGCGTCGTTGTCCGGGTCGTCGTAGCCGGTCATGTCGTTCGACCAGGCGAAGACCTTCATCCGGTCTTCCTGCGGGACGCCGATCAGCTCGGCGATCGCCTGCAGCGGCAGTTCGCATGCGACCTGGGTGACGAAGTCCCCGGAGCCCGACTCGGCCGCCGCTTTCACGATCGACTCGGCGCGGGCCGACAACTCCGCCCGCAGACCATTGATCGCACGCGGCGTGAACCCGCGCGAGATGACCTTGCGCAGCTTGGTGTGCTCGGGCGCGTCCATATTCAGCAGGATGATCCGTTGCATCTCGATCTGCTCGCGGGTGATGTCGTCGTTGAACCGCGGAATGGCGGTGTTCTCGTGGCTGGAGAACACGTCGCTGCGCCGCGAAACCTCCTTGACATCGGCATGCTTGCTAACCACCCAGAAGCCGTCGTCGTGGAAGCCGCTGACGTCGGGCGACTTCGGATTCCACCAGATCGGGGCGGTCCTGCGCAGTTCGGCGTACTCCTCGACCGGAACACGCTCGGCGTAGATGGCCGGATCCGTAACGTCGAACCCGTCCGGCAGATCCGGCCGGGCATTCCGAGTGTCTACCACCAGATGGCTCCTTCGAAAAACTGTAACACGTTCTATAATCATTGAAGCACAGGCGCGAGAACGAGGAAAGAAACCGGACAGATCCGCCCCCGACAAGTGCTATGAACGCGTTTCAGTTTTCTGTCCCATAAGGAAAGGTTGGACATGGGCACACCCGTGATCGTCGAGGCCGCTCGGACCCCAATCGGCAAGCGCGGCGGCTGGCTGTCGGGCCTGCACGCGGCCGAACTGCTCGGCCTCGCCCAGCGCGGACTACTCGAGCGCGCCCACCTGGACCCGACACAGGTCGAGCAGGTCATCGGAGGCTGCGTCACCCAGGCGGGCGAGCAGTCCAACAATGTCACCCGGGTCGCGTGGCTGCACGCCGGACTACCCTGGCAGGTCGGCGCCACCACCGTCGACGCGCAGTGCGGCTCCGCCCAGCAGGCCAACCATCTGATCGCCGGGCTCATCGCGGCCGACGCGATCGAGGTCGGCATCGCCTGCGGCGTGGAGGCGATGAGCCGAGTTCCCTTGGGCGCCAATGTGGGCGAGCACGCGGGCCCGCGCAGGCCGGCCTCATGGAACATCGATCTACCCAATCAGTTCGAGTCCGCCGAACGGATTGCCAAGCGGCGCAGCATCACCCGCTCCGATGTGGACGAGTTCGGCGCGCGCTCACAGCGTCTGGCGAGCCGGGCCTGGTCCGAAGGCCGGTTCGACCGGGAGGTGCTCGCCGTCACCGCTCCCGCGGTGGACAAGGAGGGCAACCTCACCGGCGAAAAGCTGGACGTGACAAGGGATCAAGGTTTACGCGAGACCACCATCGATGGCCTAGCCAAGCTGAAGCCGGTCCTGGAGGGCGGCGTGCACACCGCGGGCTCCTCCTCACAGATCTCCGATGGGGCGGCGGCAGTGCTTCTGATGGACGAAAAGGCCGCGCAGCGAGCCGGATTGCGGCCGCGGGCACGAATCGTCACTCAGGCGCTGGTCGGCGCGGAGCCCGAGTTCCACCTCGACGGCCCGGTGCAGGCGTGCACTCGGCTGCTGGAGCGATCCGGCATGAAGATCGGCGATATCGACCTTTTCGAGATCAACGAGGCGTTCGCGTCGGTCGCGCTGTCCTGGGCCTCGGTGCACCAGCCCGCCATGGACCGGGTCAATGTCAACGGCGGCGCGATCGCACTCGGCCACCCTGTCGGCTCCACCGGATCACGCCTCATCACAACGGCTTTGCACGAGCTGGAGCGCACCGATCGCAGTACGGCGATGGTTCTCATGTGTGCCGGTGGCGCACTCGCGACGGGCACGATCATCGAGAGGTTGTAAGAACTTCAACCATTACGAGCCATTTGTTGAACGTTCATCCCCACTGGCTGGAAACGTGTCGTACGCCACACAAACTCACATACCGCGAACTAGATGAGACGTCAGCTATCTTATCGCTACCAGGAGGGCTGCGAGTGAGACCGCAACGACGGGCCAGAACCGGTCCGCACCTTGGCTTCTCGAGAGCCCTTGGCGCGACCCGCAAACGCAACCGTCCCAGTGCGTTCGCCGCGCCAGCACCTAGAAGCTTCAAGGAAATCCCGAATCAGGCGTAGGTTTTCAGTTACTGAGCCGCTAATATCAATGATACGTATCCGAGATAACGAGTGTTAGTACAGCGAAGGGAATTGGGCGGCTCACAATGGCTGATTTCGCGGCGCGGCTGAACAAGCTGTTCGAAACCGTGCATCCCCCGGGGCGTAAGCCGCACACCAACGCGGAGGTTGCGGCTGCGCTGACGGCCTCCGGACATCCGATCTCGAAACCGTACCTGTCGCAGTTGCGGTCGGGACAGCGGACGAACCCGTCCGATGAGACGGTGGCCGCCCTGGCGAAGTTCTTCAAGGTCAAGCCGGACTACTTCTTCAACGACATCTATGCCGCCAAGATCGATCACGATCTGGAACTGCTGTCCCAGCTGCAGGGCTACGGACTGCGGCGGCTGTCGAGTAGAGCGTTCGACTTGTCCGAAGAATCTCAGAACCTACTCACGTCCATGGCGGAGAAGTTGCGGGCTAGCGAGGGCTTGCCCGAAATTCCTCCGGACGGCACCGAATAGGTTCTCCTGCACGGCAGCACAGTGCGACCCGCCGGGTCGCACTGTGCTGTGTTATGCGCCAGTAAGACGGTGCTGCACATATCCGGCCCGCGGTCGTGCCCAAGAAAATAGGGGCACGTCCGCAGGCCACTATGTCATGTGGTATGGATCGCGCGCCTGCATAACGACTTTCGGCGCGGCACGGAGTACGGCCTTCGCGCCCAACGGGATTCACTGCCGCATCGGTCGGTTCGAATATAAGACCGGTTGATCAGTATTGCACCGAGCTGATCGCCTTCCCACCGAATTGACCAATTCCGAGCGTGCCCGGACGATGTCGATTCGTAGGCTATGGCGATGGCCTGTACCCCACCGCGTGGACTAATGCCCTCCGGTAGAGCAATCCATCGTGCGCCGACCACGACATCGCCCAACGGATTACGCGTCCACCGCGCCACCTGGTCCGCGCGCTCCGCCACCCAGACAGGCCGCGACGCCGGCACGACGCCAGCCCGGGGCTGAAGATAGAGCGCGTCCATGATCTGCGCCACCTGGTCGAAAGCCTCTAGCTGCGTGAGGGTTCCGTTCTGGCCGTGCGCGACACACGGCCGCCGCGGCCCGATGGTAGGACCGCAAGCTACTTCGAGTCTCGGTCTCGATCATCACCTCCTCTCACGGCCGCGGGAAGAATCGGGCACGAGCCGCGTCGATCCCGACCTGCGCGGCGGACGCGCTCTGGAAGCTGACGGCGTCGGACTCTGCGCCCGCGAGGCCGAACATGATCAGGCCATCGACCACCGAAAGCAGCTCGGGGGGAGGCAGACAATCGTCGGAACTCGTCGGGCGCACATCGTGTTTCGGCTCGGCGAGCGGCGTAGGCGCGGCAGCGGGCGGTGGCATCGGTGTCGATACGGGCATCTGCACCCGCGAAAGCACCAGCACGAGTCCGAGAATCTGCGAAATCTGCGGTGTCACCGTATCCGGCGCCGACGAAATGATCGCCAGAGGAAGCGCGCGCGGAGGCTGCACGGAGGTCGACAAGAACGAAATCGAAAGCAGCAGTTTCGAACTCGCGGAACTCGACATGACCGAACCGGTCGCGGTCGAACGCGTTGCAGCGAAACCCGTTGCGGCCGAACCTGTTGCGACCAAGTCTGTTTCGGCCGAACCCACGCCCGCCGAACCTACTGCCACCGAACCGACACCTGCCGAACCGGAACCTGCCGAACCGACCGCGGCCGAACCGCCACCTGCCGAACCGACCGCGGCCGAACCGGCGCCGACCGCGGCGGACCCGGCCCCCAGCGGCGCCGACCCGGTCCCCAACGGCGCCGACCCGGTCTCCAACGGCGGCCGAACCGACGGCCGCGGAGCCGGCGCCGAGCGCGGCGCCGAAACCGAAACCAGCCGAACCAGAACCCAGCGCTACCCCCGCACCGGCAGCGCCCGCAACCGAACCGGCGGCCGATCCCCCTGTCGCGGAACTCGTGCCGCCTGAACCGGAACCGATCACCGGATCAGTCGGCACTGCACTGATCTCGGACTGCCGACCCGGCACCATCAGCGGATGCCCGGCATCCCCGGTGTCGTAGGGCAGCGAAGCAGGGTCCGCGATATACAGCGGGTAGGAACCCCCACCTTGCGCCGCGGTGCCGATCAGGCCGCCGAGCAGCGCAAAGCCGGTGCGAGCCCCAGCTATTGCTACCAGACGGAGCGTGCGACCTACGGCCATGCGCCGAGCCTTCCCCTCATCATTGACGCGCATATCTGTGCCCGGTCGCGACTCTCACACGGGACCTGTTCAACGGATGGGTGCCCATGATAAACCCCCAACCCTGCACCGCGTACCAGAAAGTGAAACCCGGTCAGTCCCCGTAGACCGGTTCCGGCGGAGTCGCCTCGGCGATCAGGTCGGCCACCACGGGTCCGAGTTCGGCCGGATTCCACCGGGCTCCGCGGTCCACGGCGACCCCGTGCCGCCAGCCGTCGGCCAATGCCACCTTGCCGCCCTCGACCTCGAACATCCGCCCGGTCACAGCCGCGGAACGCGTGCTGCCCAGCCACACGACCAGCGGGGAGACGTTCTCCGGCGCCATGGCGTCGAAGCCGTCCTCGGGCTTGGCCATCGTCTCCGCGAACACAGTCTCGGTCATCCTGGTGCGGGCGGCCGGGGCTATCGCGTTCACGGTGACGCCATAGCGGGCGAACTCGGCGGCGGCGGTGAGCGTCAGACCTGCGATCCCCGCCTTGGCCGCGCCGTAATTGCCCTGGCCAACGCTGCCCTGCAGTCCGGCGCCGGAGCTGGTGTTGATGATGCGGCCGTCGACCGGGCGACCGGCCTTGGACTCCGCACGCCAGTACTCGATCGCGTGCCGCATAGCGACGAAGTGGCCCTTGAGGTGCACGCGGATCACCGCGTCCCACTCGTCCTCGCCCAGGTTGACCAGCATCCGGTCGCGGACGAAGCCCGCGTTGTTGACCAGCACATCCAGCCCGCCGAAGGTGTCGACGGCCTGGTGGACGAGGCTGCGCGCACCTTCCCAGTCCGCCACGTCGTCGCCGTTGGCCACGGCTTCGCCGCCGAACGCCTCGATCTCGGCGACGACCTGTTCGGCGGGCGTCTCCGCGGTGGCAGCGCCGTCCAGCGTCGACCCGAGGTCGTTGACCACGACTCGGGCGCCCGCAGCGGCGAAGGCGAGGGCGTGCGCGCGGCCGATGCCCCGGCCCGCGCCGGTGACGATGACGGTGCGTCCGGCGCAGATCTGCTCGTTGTCCATACTGTGTCCTTTCCCGGCATGAGCGGGACCCTCCGTGGTCACGCTTCGCTGCCTCCTCCGGGCCTGACCGCTCATGCCCGTGTCCTTTTCGTGTTTGTCCGGGGTGTTCAGGACTGCTGGCGACCGACGGCCGCTGTGGAGGCAGCGAGAAAGGCGGGCCGCTCGCCGCCGCCATGCACCAGCAGGGTCGCGCCGCTGACGTAGGCGGCCAGTGGGGAGGCCAGGAAGGCAGCACAGCGGCCGATGTCGGCGGGACGAGCCATGCGGCCCAGTGGGATGGTGCGGCCCACCGCGTCGACGCCGTCCTGGTCGCCGTAGTGCAAGTGACTCAGTTCGGTGTCGACCGGGCCGACGACCAGCGAGTTGACCCGGACCTTCGGCGCCCACTCGACGGCGAGCGAGGCGGTCAGGCTGTCCATGCCCGCTTTGGCCGCGCCGTAGGTGGCGGTGCCGGGCGACGGGCGGTGCCCGCTGACGCTGGAGACGTTCAGGATCGAGCCGCCCTCGGGCTGCTGTTGCATCACCGCGTTGGCGGCCTGCGCCACCAGCAGCGGGGCGAGCAAGTTCAGTTCGACGATCTTGGCGTGAAAGTTCGCGCTCGCGTCGGCGGCGAGCGCGAAGGGGGCACCCCCCGCATTGTTGACAAGGTGGTCGAGACGGCCGTGGCGCTCGGTGATCGCATCGATCAGCGCTCGTACCGCGTCGGCGTCCCGAACATCGCACGGCAGGTATTCGATCGGCCGCCCGTCGAGTTCGACGGGAACGTCGGCGGGCCGCCGCGCACAGGCCACGACGGTGGCGCCCGCGGCGAGGAACGCCTTGCTCACCCCCGCGCCTACGCCGCGCACGCCGCCGGTCACCAGAACGACGCGGCCGGACAGATCGATTTCGAGTGCCACCGTGCTAACCTACCAAGCAACTGCTTGCTTTGCCAATGCGCTGGGTATACATGATGGGACTTGCGATGGGGATCAACCGTCACTCCGAATCAACCGGCATCACCGTCATCACGGTCGACTACCCGCCGGTCAACGCCATCCCGACCGACGGCTGGTTCGCTATCGCCGACAAAGTGCGAGCGGCGGGCCGTGACCAGGACACCAGGGTCGTCGTGTTGCGCGCCGAGAACCGCGGCTTCAACGCGGGCGTGGATATCAAGGAAATCCGGAGCAAGCCCGGCCACCAAGCGCTCATCGACGCGAACCACGGCTGCTTCGAGGCATTCGGCGCGATCTACGACTGCCAGGTGCCGGTGATCGCTGTGGTGCACGGCTTCTGCCTGGGCGGTGGCATCGGGCTGGTGGGCAACGCGGACATCGTGATCGCCTCCGATGACGCCACGTTCGGCCTGCCCGAAGTGGACCGCGGCGCGCTCGGCGCGGCGACCCACCTGGCGCGGCTGGTGCCGCAGCATCTGATGCGCGCGCTGTTCTACACCGCGAGCACCATCACCGCCCAGCAGTTACAGCACCACGGCTCGGTCTACCAGGTGGTGCCGCGCGCCGAACTGGACGCGGCCGCAATGGAAGTGGCGAAGAACATCGCGGCCAAGGACGGCCGGGTGATCCGGGCGGCCAAGCGGGCACTCAACGGCATCGACGTGCAGGACGTGCACCGCAGCTACCGGTACGAGCAGGGATTCACCTTCGAACTCAACCTCGCCGGTGTCGCCGACGAGATCCGCGCCCGTTTCGACGATGATCTGGCAGCGCGCAAGGCCGGACAGTAGGACCGCGGCGCGAACGACGGGCCCGGAGGCGGCAGTTTGCGTAACCCCGAAGGGCCCCCGAAAGTGCCGCCAATCAGATAGGGAGCGAAAGGCCATGCGAGACAAGCGGATGTCGCTCGACGAAGTCGTCGGCGAGCTGCGCAGCGGGATGACAATCGGCATCGGTGGCTGGGGGTCGCGGCGCAAGCCGATGGCACTGGTGCGGGCCATCCTGCGTTCGAACATCACGGACCTGACGGTAGTCGGCTACGGCGGGCCGGATCTCGGGCTGCTGTGCTCGGCGGGCAAGGTGCGCAAGGCGTACTACGGCTTCGTTTCACTGGATTCGCCGCCGTTCTACGACCCGTGGTTCAGCAAGGCGCGCACCTCGGGTTCGCTGGTCGCGCGCGAGATGGACGAGGGCATGCTCAAGTGCGGGTTGGAGGCGGCGGCGGCGCGACTGCCGTTCCTGCCGATCCGCGCCGGTCTCGGTTCGGATGTCCCGAACTTCTGGGAGGGCGAGCTGAAGACGGTCGAATCACCCTACCCCGGGGACGACGGCACGCCGGAAACTCTGATCGCTATGCCCGCGCTGAATCTCGATGCGGCGCTGGTGCATCTGAACCTGGGCGACCCGCACGGCAATGCCGCATACACCGGCGTAGACCCCTATTTCGACGACCTGTTCTGCCTGGCGGCGCAGCGGCGCTATGTCTCGGTGGAACGCGTGGTGGAGACCGAGGAGCTGGTGAAAACCGTTCCACTGCAATCGCTGTTGCTGAATCGCATGATGGTCGACGGCGTCGTGGAGGCGCCCGGCGGCGCCCACTTCACCCTCGCAGGGGACAACTACCGACGCGACGAAAAGTTCCAGAAGCACTACGTCGAGTCCGCCGAATCGCCAGAGGCATGGCAGGCATTCGTCGACAAATACCTAGCGGTCTCCGAGGGGCGGTACCAGGCCTCCGTGCGCGAGTTCGCGGAAGGTGGCGCGTAATGAGAGAAGCGGACGGAGTGTCCCGCATGACACAGGAGGCTCGATGAGACACAATCGCGAAGCGCTCATCGTGCCGACGGGGTGCGGGAACCCCCGCAAAACACCGGAGGCGTCGCGATGACCAGTGCCGAAACCATCACCAGGGCCGAGGTGTGCGCAGTCGCCTGCGCGGAGATCTTCAGCGGCGCGGGGGAAATCATGGCCAGCCCGATGTCGCCGATGTCGATCATCGGTGCACGGCTGGCCAAGCTCACTACCGAACCCGACCTGCTGCTCTCCGACGGCGAGGCGCTCTTGCTTGCCGAGACTCCCCCGATCGGCGGCGAGGCGACCATCGAGGGCTGGATTCCGTTCCGGAAGGTGTTCGATGTCGTGGCGTCCGGTCGACGTCATGTGGTGATGGGAGCCAACCAGATCGACCGATTCGGCAATCAGAACCTCTCGGCGTTCGGCCCGTTGCAGCAGCCCACTCGGCAGATGTTCGGCGTACGAGGCGCACCGGGCAACACGCTCAACCACGCCACCAGCTACTGGGTTTCGCGGCACACCAGGCGGGTCTTCACCACCCGAGTCGACGTCGTCTCCGGCGTGGGGTACGACAAAGTGGACCCGGCCAACTCCGCGTTCCGATTCCTGCACCTCCATCGCGTAGTGACCAACCTGGGCGTCTTCGATTTCGAAGGTCCCGGCCACACCATGCGTGCCCGCAGCCTGCACCCCGGTGTCACCGCCGACGAGGTTGCCGAGAACACCTCATTCGAGATCGCTGGGCTCGCCGACGCGGGCGAAACCCGTCCGCCCACCACCGAAGAGCTGCGGCTGATCCGAGAGGTGCTCGATCCCGAGAAGATTCGGGAAAACGAGGTCCCGAGCGCCGGCGAGGTGGCGTCATGACCGCGCACCTGCGCACCGCGCTGACCGACCTGGTCGGCATCGAGCACCCGATCGTGCAGACCGGCATGGGCTGGGTTGCGGGCCCGAGCCTGGTCTCGGCCACCGCGGAGGCGGGCGGGCTCGGTGTCCTTGCCTCGGCCACGATGACCTTCGCGGAGCTGGAGGCGGCGATCGCGAAGACCAAGGCACACACATCGAAACCGTTCGGCGTGAACATCCGCGCCGACGCCACCGACGCCGCAGAGCGGATCGATCTGCTGATCCGCCAGAAGGTGGCTGTCGCCTCGTTCGCGCTCGCTCCCAGACAGGACTTGATCGCCAAGCTGAAAGACGCCGGGGTGATGGTGATCCCGTCGATCGGCGCGGCAAAGCACGCGGTGAAAGTCGAGGCTTGGGGCGCGGACGCGGTGATCGTGCAGGGCGGTGAGGGCGGCGGGCATACCGGCCCGATAGCCACCACGCTGCTGCTTCCCTCGGTGCTGGACGCGGTGGACATTCCCGTGGTCGCGGCGGGCGGGTTCTTCGACGGGCGGGGTCTCGCCGCTGCGCTGGCCTACGGCGCGGCGGGTGTCGCAATGGGCACCCGGTTCCTGCTCACCCAGGAAAGCACGGTGCCCGACGCCGTGAAGCAGGAGTACCTTCGCAGGAAGTTACAGGACACGGTGGTGTCGCTGAAGGTCGACGGCATGCCGCACCGCGTGCTGAACACCGAACTTGTCCAGCGCCTGGAACATTCGGGCCGCTGGCGTGGTCTGACCGCAGCGGTATCCAATGCCGCGAAGTTCAAGAGCATGACCGGGATGAAGTGGTCCGCCCTGGTCCGCGACGGTCTGGCGATGCGAAAGACCAAGGACCTCAGCTGGTCCCAGGTCGTCATGGCAGCCAATACACCGATGTTGTTGCGTGCGGGGCTGGTCGAAGGGAATACCCAGGCCGGTGTCCTCGCGGCCGGGCAGGTCACCGGGATCATCGAAGATCTGCCCACCTGCGAGGAATTGATCGACCGGATCGTCACGGACGCGGTCGCGCGGATCGAGTCGATCGGCGCGCTCACCGGCCGCGCGGATGCTGCTTCCGAGTGAAGTGGAGGGCTGCCTTCGGCCTGGTGGGGCCGAAGGCAGCTCGCTCCGATAGCGAACTCTGCGCGATTGCCACCGAACGCAGCTGTGTGGTCGTAGCAGCGGCGTCAGAAACTTCCGAACAGCAACAGTAACGCGAACTCGCACACCACTATTCGATGGAAGCGACCGAGCTGCCCGACAGTGGACGAACAACGATCCCAACGCTCCCCAGCGCTGGTCAGCCGGATTCGCGCGGATCCGTGATACTGCACCGTGTGAGTGCATGTCGTGGCCAACGGGCAGAGAGACCAGTACGATGACAGTGCTACCGGTTCGCTTGCCAGATGGTTTGATACTGCGATCCGCGATTCCGGGCGACCGTGACGCGTTCGTGTCTCTCCAGTCCGATGCCCATAAGGATTCCGACGGCAAACCTAATGCGGCCGTCGGCGCTTGGAGCGCTGAGCTTTTCGATCGCGCACATCCCACCATGGAACTGGCGGACATCACGGTGGTGGAGGATCCGGCGACCGGTGCGCTCGTATCCGGTCTGACCCTGGTGCCGCAGACCTGGTCCTACGGCGGGATTCCGTTCGGCGTCGGCCGACTGGAACTGGTGGCGACTCATGCCGACTATCGCAGGCGGGGGCTCATCGGTCGCCAGTTCGAGGCGCTGCACGAGCGCGGTGCGAGCCGCGGCCAGCTGATGCAGGTGATCACCGACCTGATGTTCTTCCATCAGGAGCATGACTATCACGCGGTGCTCACCCAACGCGCGGGTCGGGGCGGCTGGACGCGCGACCTGCCGTCGGCGCCCTCGGCGGGCGAGCCTGCGGGGTTGCGTTGTGCTACTGCGGCCGACGCGCCTTTCCTCGAGAGTGTCGACCGCCATGCCGGGTCTCGGGCATTGCTCACTTGCACACGCGACCGAGCTCTGTGGGAATACGAACTGACCGGCCGAAGCCGCGACAACATGATGCGCGACGAAATCTTCGTCATCGAGCAGGGCGATCGACCGGTGGGCTATGCACTGTCGGGTTATGGGGGCATTCCCAGTTTTCCCATTCCCAGCTGGCTGCCCGGGCAGCCGTGTCCGGAATCGGTGACTTCTATCTCCGGGCTCGAATTGGTGCCGGACGCGTCCTGGTCGGAAATCCTGCCGAGCATATTGCGGCAGACGACGGGCGCGGACGGATACATGCTGTGGCTGGGCACCGAGCACCCCGCCTATCAGCTGCTGAGCGATCTACTGGTACGACGGCCGCCGGACATCGGCTGGTTCCTTCGGATTCCGGATCTCGTCGCGTTTCTTCGCCACGTCGCACCTGTGCTGGAGAAGAGGCTGGCCGATTCGGCCTTCCGCGGGCATACCGGCACGCTGCGGCTGCATTTCTACACCTTCGGCTTGCGACTGCGCTTCCATGGCGGAGAACTGGCCGATATCGACCGGTGGCCGGAGCACGCCAGGCGTTCCTCGGATGCCTCCATGCCGGTCGCGATGTTCTTGTCGCTGCTCTTCGGTCACGCCGACCTGGCAGAACTCGCCCCGGCGTATGCCGACCATCGACTGCAGACCCAGCTCGCAGCGGCGCTGCTCGCCACCCTCTTTCCCAAGCTTCCCTCGCGAATCTGGCCAGTGATCTGATCATGAAGGAATTCTCGTGACTCTGCTCGAAACCATAGCCGCACAAAGAATAAGAGATGAATATCGCGCTCGCACGCCGAAATCTCTGCGGTTACACGAGGACGCCAAGAAATGGCTACCCGGAGGCGATACCCGGACAATCAGCCATTTCACGCCATACCCCACCTTCATGAACCATGGCGCCGGTTGCGTGATGACCGATGTCGACGACAACGATTATCTCGACTTCTACAACAACATGAGCGCTACCGTGCACGGTCATTGCCATCCCGCACTGCTCGCGGCGGCGGCAGAACAAATCGGCAAGAGCTCCGCCCTCGGCACGCCCGTGGAGGTGCAGGCTCGACACGCGGCCGTGGTGTGCGAGCGCGTTCCATCGATCGACAAAGTGCGGTATTGCAATTCGGGCACCGAGGCGACCATGCTCACCATACGGGCCGCGCGTGCGTTCACCGGTCGTGACGTCATCGTCAAGATCGACGGCGGCTACCACGGCCTGCACGACGACGCGCAGATCAACATGTTCACGGGCCTGACCGACCCGACGTATCCACAGGAAGGCCTGCCGGAGTCCTTCCCGCGTGCCCAGCCTGCGCGCGGGGTACCCAAGACGCGGATGCGCGAGGTGATGTTGCTGCCGTACAACGATCTGGCGGCCGCGCGGGAATTGTTGGCTTTGCACGCCGAGCGGATCGCCGCGATCATTGTGGAACCGATGATGGGTGCGGCAGGCGGTATTCCAGGCGACGTCACCTATCTGCGTGGCCTGCGTGAACTCACCACCGCTCATGACGTGTTGCTCATCTTCGACGAGTGCGCCACCTTCCGGATGGGGCCCCTGCAACTTCGCTACGACATCACGCCGGATCTCACCTCGCTCAGCAAGATCATCGGCGGCGGCTTCCCGCTGGGCGCCTTCGGCGGTCGCGAGGACATCATGGCCCAGTTCGACCCCACCCGACCCGGTCACGTCTATCACGCGGGCGCGTTCGGCGGGAACAATATGAGTCTGGCCGTCGGGCTGGCCGCGCTCGACACCTACGGCCCCGCCGAAGTGGAGCAGCTCAACGCGAAAGGCGAGCGGCTGATCCAGGACCTCCCCGAAACGGCACGCCGGGCGGGCGTACAACTGCAGATGACCGGCATCGGATCGCTGATGCACCTGCACTGGGGCCACGGGCCGATCAACAATCCGCAGGATGCTCTGGCCCGCCGCGCCGGCTTGGCGGAACTGCCCGAGTTGTTTCACCTCGCGCTGCTCAACCGGGGTATCTACACGGCGCGCCGCGGCTTGTTCGCGCTGTCCACCCCGATGACCGACCACCATATCGAGACGTTCATCGACGTCGTGCACGACGTGCTGCTGGAGCTCGCCCCCTACATCAGCACGCACGTTCCACACCTGCTCGTCGAGAATGCGGGACACTGATATGGACCCGGTCGAGTGGGGCGTCGCCGAAGCGGCGGCTCATATCAAACGAGGTTCGGTGTCCGCGATGGAATATGCTCGGGCGCTGCTGGATCGGATAGACGAACATCGCGCACTCGGCGCCTTCATCACCGTACGCGCGGAGGCGGTGCTCGCCGCCGCCGAACAAGCCGACGCAGCGCGATCGAGCGGTGCGGTACTCGGACCTTTGCACGGCGTGCCGCTCGCCATCAAAGACAACATCGACACCGCCGACCTACCCACCACCGGTGGCACGCCCGCCCTGCGCGAGCACCAGCCGTCCGCCGACGCCGACGTGGTGCGCCGACTGCGGGGTGCCGGAGCGCTGGTGTTGGGCAAAACCAACCTGCACGAGCTGGCTTACGGCATGACCAGCAATAACGGTTCTTACGGCCCGGTTGCCAATCCGTACCGGCCGGACCGGATAGCGGGGGGCAGTAGCGGAGGCACCGCCGCGGCGGTTGCCGCCCGGTTGGCGCCCGCTGGATTGGGTACCGACACCGGCGGTTCGGTGCGGATGCCCGCGAGCCTGTGCGGCGTGGTCGGCTTCCGCCCCACCGTGGGCCGCTACTCGCAGCGGGGCCTCATCCTGGTGTCCGGCACCCGCGACACGGTCGGGCCGTTGGCCAAGACCGTCGAGGATGTGCGGCTGCTGGATTCGGTCCTGAGCGGGGTTCCCGAGCCGGAGGACATCACGTTCCCGCCGGTGCGGCTCGGCGTCGTGCGCCGTCCCTTCGTCGAGGGACTTGCCCCCGACCTGGCGGAATGTTTCGAACGACGCACGGCTCAGCTCGCTGCCGCCGGGGTCGAGATCGTGGAGCTGGAACTTCCCTCGCACACCGGTGACCTCATCGCCAAAGCTGGTTTCCCGATTGCCTTCTACGAGACACCAATCGAACTGCAGACCTACCTGACGACGCGCAATATCGCCATGTCGTTGCCCCAGTTCGTCGCGTGCTGCGGAAGCCCCGATGTCGAACAACTCCTCACCGGACTTTTGGGCACGGACGCGATCTCGCCCGACGATTACACGGCCGCGATGACGCGCTATCGGCCCGAGTTGGACGCGCTGGTGCGCACCAGCCTGGCCACGCACCGGCTCGACGCGTTGCTGTGGCCGACCACGCCGGTCACCGCAGCGCCGATCGGGGCCGACGAGGTGGAGTTGGGCGGCGAGCTGGTTTCGGCGTTCCTCGCGTACAGCCGCACCACCAACCTCGGCAGCATTCTCGGTTGGCCCGGCGTCAGTGTGCCTGCCGGACTGGACAACGCCGGGCTGCCGATAGGGATCGCACTGGACGGACCGCCCGGCAGCGACAGCCGTCTGCTGCGGATCGCCCGCACCTGTGAGCAGCTGTTCGGACCGCTGCCGATTCCGCGAGCGACCTCGGTTTCCGGCGGGGGTCGCGATGATTCCCTATCGTGAGGTGATCGCGGGTCCTGAGTTACGCACCAGGTTCCCCGACACCGAACTTGTGTCCGAATACCTGGCGGCAGGCAGCCCGGCCGGTGAACTCATCTATCTAGGTTTCGGCGAAACGTGGACCAGGACCGCGCCCGGCTTGGCCGCGGGATTGGCCGCGCTGCCGACGCACACACACGGATACGTCATCTCGCAGTACGGTCTGCCCCGCCTGCAACGCATCCTGCGTTCGTATATCACTCGCACGCACGGGCTCGGGCCGGAATTCTCCCGGGATTACGAAGTCGCGGTGACCGCGGGTGGTACGAGAAACGCAATGTTCGACTTCGGACGGATGCTGCGCGCCGACGGCGTCGCCACGGTGCTCGCGCCCATGCCGGGCTGGGACTACGCCGGAGTCTTCGGGCCGCTCGGCTATCGGATGCGCTATTACCCGTTGGACGCGGGCCAACCCGTCACCACCGACCTCGTCATAGACGACAAAACGCTGCTGGTGATCAACGCCCAGCACAATCCCACCGGCGCCAACTGGCGGCCCGAACTCGTCCGCCAGTTGCTCGAAACGGCGCGAACGGCCGGCGCAGCGATCTTGCTGGACGATGCGTACTTCGGGGTCCACGATCCCGAACGGACACCGACATCCGCCCTGCGCCTGCTATTGCGGGAGACGCCCGGATCGCGCTGGCTGGCCGTCCGGTCGCTGGGAAAGCAATTTCATTGCAGCGGTTGGGGAATAGGCGCGGCGACAGCGCATCCCCACACGCTCGACGCGTTGGTCAACCAATGGCAGTTTCAGCGAAGTTTCGCCAGCGCCATTCCTCTTCAGGAGGCGATGGCCAGCTGGCTCTCCGATCCGGCGTCCGAGCGTTACCTCGCCGAACAGGGGCGGGAATACACCGAAAAACGGTCTGCCGTCCATGATTCGCTGTGCACCGAACTCGGCTATCCGACGGGCCTGGCGCAAGTCGGCGAGTTCGCGCCGTTCGCGCACGTGCCGTTGCCTCGGGCACAGCGGCACGGTTCGGTGGCGCAGTTCCGTCGCGAATGCCTGCGGCAGGCGGGCGTGCTGGTGGGGGTCGACCGGTGGGACGCCGAAAACAGTGACCGATCACCGTGCTACCGGCTGTATTTGGGTCCGCCGCTTCCGGTGATCACCGAGGCGCTCACCCGGATGAGTAAGGCAGGCTATGGATACTGACCTGGCCCAGCTGACCTACGCCGACTACCTGCGCCTGGACCGGGTGCTCGGCGCGCAACAGCCGCGCACCGATCCCGAACAGCACGACGAGATGATGTTCATCATCTGCCATCAGGTCACCGAACTATGGCTCAAACTGTTGTTGCACGAGCTGTCCGCCGTCCGGGACGCATTCCGTGCGGACACCCCGGCGCTGCCCACCTTGTCCCGCGCCGACCAGGTGCTGTCGCGGCTGAACGATCAGTGGGCGGTTTTGGACACGTTGTTGCCCACCGCATTTCACCTGCTACGTCCCTACCTGGGCCGGGCATCCGGCCTGTATTCGAAGCAATATCGGGACCTGGAGTACCTGCTCGGAAAACGGCACTCCGGCTGGCGAAATTTCGCGGCCCGCTATGCCACCGAGCCGAGCCTGTTCGACGAACTGATTCGTTATATACACCGGCGCGGCCACGCCGTGCCCGAGCACTATCTGGAACGGGACTGGAGTCGACGCCGGGAATCCACACCTGAACTGTTCCAGGTGTTCCATCGAATTCAGGCCGACGAGCAGGGTGTCGAGTATCAGATCGCTACACATCTCGTTGCCATCGATGGACACCTGCGGGAATGGCGGCGGCGTCATCTCCAAATCGTGCAGAAGCATCTCGGCAGCACCCCGGGCACCGCGGGCACCTCGGGCGCACGCTATCTCGAAGCCACCGTCGACGACGTGTTCTTCCCCGAACTGATTCGGCCACAGGATGTTTGACCAGATTTTCGTCGCCGATGCGGCGTGGCTCGGCGCGGACACCCTCGCCGGGCCCACCGCGGTGGGCGTGTGCAGCGGCGAGATCAGCTGGGTCGGCCCGCCGACCGCGGCCCCTCCCGCCGTGCGACGAACACATTTCGACGGGATACTGCTGCCCGGTCTCACCGACCACCATGTGCACACAGCCCTGATCGACCCCACCGAACTCCTGGCGGCCGGAGTGACCACCCTGGTCGATCTGGGCGGCGTACCCAGCATCCTCTGGCCCCTGGTCGAGCGTTCGCACCACGATCCTGAACTGCCGAGAATCCGCGCAGCGGGACCCTTCCTCACCTCACCCGGCGGTTATCCCACCCAACAGGATTGGGCACCACCCGGGATCGCGCTCGAAGTCGACGATCCGCATTCGGCCACCGAGGCCGTCGAATCGCTACTTCCCCACCGGCCGGCAACGATCAAAGTCGCCCTCAATTCCGAGGCGGGCCCGGTCATCGATGACGCAACCTTGCACACAATCGTTCGCGCGGCGACCGCCCACCGCATTCCGGTGACCGCTCATACCCAGGGGGTGGGCCAAACCCTTCGGGCGTATCGGGCCGGGGTACGGGTGCTCGCGCACACGCCGTGGACGGAAACCCTCACGGACGAACTGATCAACGATCTCGCTCGCAGCACAACGATTATTTCCACCCTCGACATCCACGGCTGGGGAACTCCTACCCGTGACCGAGCGACCGCCTTGCACAATCTCCGTCGTTTCCATGCCGCAGGCGGCATGGTCCGTTACGGCACCGACCTGGGCAATGGTCCGCTGCCGCGGTCGGTCGATGCCCGAGAAGTCGCCGCCCTCAACGAAGCCGGGCTGAACCCCGCCGACATCCTGCGGGCGATCACCAACTCACCTCTGCGCCCCGGCGCCATCGCTGACCTCACCGCCGTCCCAGCGGATCCGACCACGAACCCCGACGCGCTCAGTCAAGCAATCACGATCCACAAGGCCTGTCGCGCTCATCGATGAGAGATCAACGGCGGAAAAGCTTGCGGGGCAGGCGGATTCGATAGATTTAGCGAACTGGTACCAACGGCTGCCCCCGCATCCATACCCCGTTTGCCCGCCGGGCATCTCGGGGTGATGATCGTCGAAAATCACGTATGCCCACGCCGTCCAGACAAAACAGGACCGATCACGATATGGATACTACGACGCTTGCGCTGCTACCCAAGTTCGTGCTGGGCAGCACGGGTCTCGACCAAGCAGCACGAGGACGACTGGCCCTCGAGGCGGGCCTGGAACATTGGATGACCAAGTGTGATATCGACCGCGTCGCGGGCGGCTGGGACAACTAGCACGACAGTCCTATTTCGTTATCTTGTAATCGGTTGCGTCGGCACGCGGCTTGCGGGTGGCGGCGCCAGTGGGTCGGGTCATCCCGGAACACAGTCTCGCCACTCATCGTCGGACTCTGCTCGATAACGACCGGCTGTGTGTTTCCTGGGAATCGGCCAGCCGATCTGCGGGTTTCGGCTCGCCGCGCTCTAGTCTCGAACAAGCTCGCTCAGAACAGTTTTCACGGACGAGCAGATCATTTTCGCGGCTCGTTCCGACGAATTGTTCGAGAAAGGTCTCTCCATGACAGAGAGAGTCATTACCGCTGGACGCGCCATGGCCAGGGTGGCTTTCGCCGGCATGATCGCAGTCGGCCCTGCCGTTCTGCTGGCGCATCCCGCCCTGGCCTCGCCTGCGGTTCCAGCGCAATCAGGCACCCACAGCGGCATCACCCTCCAGCAGCTGCAGTCACCGCCGCCGGAGTGCCCACCCCCGCCGAACGGTCCTCCGCCGCAGGGCGCTCCACCTCCGGATGGATCTTCCCCACCTCCGCCACACGGCGGACCGCCACCGGACGGGGCTCCCCCGCACGGAGCACCGCCGCCGGATGGCCCGCCACCACACGGGGCACCGCCACAAGGTTTTCCGAAGCCGCCGCCAGGATGCCCGCCTCCGCACCACTGACGCCTTCGGGTGGATATTCCTCTGATCCGCGCCCTCTGTCGTCACCGGACGCCCTCATACGGGTATCCAGTGACGGCAGAGGGCGTTCGGCCCGTTATGGGGACAACTCGGATACGGATCACGGTGGAGTGTCGGCCATATCACGACGGGTGATGCTGCCCGGCGTGCCGCAGGGCTCGAGTAATCGGCGGTGCTAGCTTTCCCCTGCTCCACAAACGAAACCGATCGACAGGGAGGTTTGGTAGTGGGAAACAGATCTGTTCGAGCCGTCGTATCGATTGCCGCGGTCGCTGCCGGTGCGCTGACTTCAGGACTTGCCGCGCTGCCCGCAACGAGCGAAATGACCAGCGGCACTGTGGCATATCTTGCGCAGGACAACAACTCCGGTCAAGTGTCCGACGAGGGTGGTAAGAGCGGCGGAAGTGGTGATGCGGACGGCGAAGGGAAAGGCAAGGGGAAAGGAAAAGGGAAGGGCAAGGGGAAGGGAAAAGGCAAAGGAAAAGGCGGCGACGAGTAGCCCACAGCCCAATGTACAGCCGAGCGGCACCTTTGCCCGACGTGCCGCTCGGCGGTACGGAGTCAGTGCGACAGCCGCTCGATGATGGTGACGTTGGCGGTGCCGCCGCCCTCGCAGATGGTCAGCAGTCCGTAGCGCCCGTTGATCCGCTCCAGTTCGTTGAGCAGCGTCGCGAAAAGCTTGGCGCCGGTGGCGCCGAGGGGGTGGCCGAGGGCGATCGCGCCGCCGTTCACGTTCACACGCTCCGGGTCGGCGCCGGTCTCCTGCAACCAGGCCAGCACAACCGGCGCGAACGCCTCGTTGATCTCCACCACATCGATGTCGTCGATAGTGAGGCCGGTCTTCTCCAACGCCCATTTGGTGGCCGGAATCGGCGCGGAGAGCATGAAGATCGGGTCAGCGCCGCGCGCGCTCACATGGTGGATGCGCGCCCGCGGCGTCAAACCGTATTCCCGCACCGCCCACTCCGAGGCGAGCAGCGTCGCGCTGGCGCCGTCGGAAATCTGGCTCGCCACAGCGGCGGTCAGCGGGCTGCCCTCGGCGAGCGCGGGCAGCGTGGCCATCTTCTCCAGGCTCGTCTCGCGTGGGCCCTGGTCGATCCAGAAGTCGCCGACCGGCACGATCTCGTTGTCGAAGCGGCCGTTCTTGATGGCGTCGCGTGCCCGCTCGTGGCTGCGCAACGCCCACCGTTCCATGTCCGCCCTGCTGATGCCCCACTTCTCGGCGATGAGCTGAGCGCCGCGGAACTGCGACACCTCGCCGGTGCCGTAGCGGTGGTCCCAGCCCTGCGCGCCGACGAACGGCGACTCGAAGCCGTACTCCTTGCCCGCGAGCATGGCCGCGGAGATCGGGATGGCGCTCATGTTCTGCACGCCGCCCGCGATGATCACCTCGGCGGTTCCGCTCATGATGGCCTGTGCGCCGAAATTGATGGCCTGCTGGCTGGATCCACACTGCCGGTCGACGGTGACACCGGGAACCTCTTCGGGGTAGCCCGCGGTCAGCCACATGGTGCGGCCGATGTTTCCCGCCTGCGGCCCCACATTGTCGACGCAACCTACGACCACGTCGTCCACGCTGCCAGGGTCGATCGGCGTGCGGTCCAACAGACCGCGCAGCGCGGCCGCGCCGAGGTCGGCGGGGTGCACACCCGCCAGTGCGCCGCCACGCTTGCCGACCGGGGTGCGGACCGCATCGATCACGTAGGCGTCGTGCAGGGGGGAGTAAGGGCGACGGGACGCGGAAGGTGCTGACATGTAAGGACTCCTACGTGGTGCGCTCGGGGACGGTGAGCCCGTCGAGCACGATGGTCAGGTACTGCTTGGCGAGGTTGTCGACGGTGATGGCGCCACCTGGCCGGTACCACCGCACCGCGACCCACACCGTGTCGCGCAGGAACCGGTAGGCCAGTTCGACGTCGAGTTCCGGCCGGAAACTGCCGTCCTCGACGCCGTTGGTCAACACCCGGTGCCAGAGTTCGCGGAATTCGCGGTTGTAGTCGGCGATGTAGGTGAACCGCTCCGCGGTGCGCAGGCGCTTGGCCTCGGCCTGGTAGATAGCCACCGCGGCGTGCCAGCGGTTGAACGACTCGTAGGACGCGAGCACCAAGGCTTCCAAGGTGTCACGCGAACTCAACCCGGCGGCCACGATCTCGCGGTAGCGGCCGAACAGGTCATCGAGGAAGCCGCGCAGTATCTCGTCCACCATCGACTCCTTCGAATCGAAATGGTGATAGAGGCTGCCCGACAGGATTCCGGCCGCATCGGCGATGTCGCGCACCGTGGTGGCGCGCAGTCCTCGCTCGGCAAACAGTTCGGCAGCCAGTGCGAGCAGTTCGTTGCGCCGTGCTGATTTCGATGCGTCTGGTGCGGTCACGTGGCACATAATACAACCAAGCATTTGCTTGGTCGAGCGGTGCGGTGCGTGCCTCAGCGCGCCGAGTAGCGCAGTGGCGAGGAGACCGACAGGTCGGCGAGCAGCCGATCACAGATCACCACCGGTGACACACCGGCCCTGGCCATCCGCGTGACGAGTGCGAGACGACGCTCGCAGCTGTCCCATTCGACGGTGAGCTCGCCGCGGCCCGGTCCGGCGTCCACCGTGGCCATCACCCGCGGCGGGCCGTAGCGCATCGGCTCCTCGATCAGTTTGAGCAGCATGCCGCGCTGCCAGGCACGATAGGTATCCATGTCCGCGGCGAGCACCAGCTTGTCGGTGGCGGCGCACAGACCCCGGGCGACCTCGTCCGCGAAGGCCACCCGGTCGAACCGGAACTTCCGACACTTCGCGACGACGGCGAGCAGATCTGCGCGGACCTCGCACAGCAGCGCGTACTGGCGTTGTCTGCGCCGATCCTCTTCGATTTCGGAAGTGTCGAATTCGGAGCTCAGCCCGATGCGTCTGGCGCGCTCCCGATCGCGGGCCAGATCGGCGCGCAGTGCGCCGCGCGGGTCACGGGCGACCTCGCCTTCGTCGACGGCATGTTCCTCGAGAATCTGCGCGGCACGTATTGCGGTCGCGGATTCGGAGGTGTGCTCGATGAGCTCGGCTCCGAGCGTGAGCGCGGAAAGTATCAAGCTGTCCAGCCGCCGTCTGGCCAGCACGACTTCGCGCACCAATTCGAGTTCCAATTGTTCGCGGGCAGGTGGGCGATCCAGGCCCATAGCCATCGCCCCCTTGGCGAGTGCGAGATGTAATCCCACCCAGCATGGCACACCCGGTCAGCCGACGCCCCATCGTTTTCACACCTCGATCAGCCGCCCACTCTCAGGCGCGTTGGCTGCTGACCGAGACCACCTCGCCGGTCAGGTAGGAGGTGTAGTCGCTGGCCAGCATCGCGATCGTCGCGGCGACCTCCCACGGCTCGGCCGCGCGACCGAATGCCTCGCGCTCGGACAACCGGTCCAGCAGTTCGGTCGAGCTGACCTTGTCCAGAAAGGCATGCCTGGCGATGCTCGGCGCAACGGCGTTGATCCGGACGCCGAGTTCGGCGGCCTCGACCGCGCTGCACCTGGTAAGCGCCATCACACCGGCCTTGGCCGCGGCGTAGTGCGCCTGGCCGTGCTGCGCGCGCCAGCCGAGCACGCTGGCATTGTTCACGATCACGCCGCCGTGGCCGGCGTCGCGGAAGTAGCCCAGCGCTGCGCGGGTGCAGCGGAAGGTGCCGTTCAAGGTGATGTCCAGGACGCGGTCCCACTGCTCGTCGGTCATGTCGACCACCGGCGTCTCACCGCCGAGCCCGGCGTTGTTGACCATGATGTCGATCCGGCCGATGGCCTCGGCAGCGCCGCGCACCAGCGCGTCGACCTGCGCGGTGCTCTGCACGTCACACGCGATCGAGGCGACCCGCCGGTTCGGGAACTCGGCGGCCAGCTCGGTCGCGGTCTCCGCGAGACGCCGCGCGTGCCAATCGGAGACGACCACGTCAGCGCCTTCGGCGAGCAGCCTGCGCGCGGTGGCCGAGCCGATGCCGGTCCCCGCGGCGGCGGTGATCACAGCGGTGCGTCCGGTCAGGAGGCCGTGCCCTGGAACGGGCGCGGGGGCGACCGACAGCGGCCCCGTCACGGGCGCGCCTCGCGCGGCAGGCCGAGCACGCGCTCGGCGATGATGTTGCGCTGCACTTCGTTCGAACCTCCGTAGATGGTGTCGGCGCGGGTGAACAGATACAGCCGCTGCCATTCGTCGAGATCGTCCTCGCCCGCCACCAGCCCTCGCGCGCCGAGCACGGCCATGGCCAGCTCGCCGAGGCCGCGATGCCAGTTGGCCCACAACAGTTTCGCCACCGACGCCTGGCCGCCCCCATCGTCCACGCCCGCGCCCTCCATGGTGCGCATCGCGTGCGCACGCAGAACCCGCAGCCCGACCCAGGCCCGATCGATCCGGTCGGCGATCAGCGGATCGTCGGCCGCGCCGGTGCGACGGGCCAGCGCCTCGACATCGGCCAGCTCACGCGCGAACCGAATCTGCTGACCGAGCGTGGAGATGCCCCGCTCGAAGGTCAGTGTGCCCATGGCGATGCGCCAGCCGTCGCCGGGCTCGCCGACCACCAGGTCGGCCGCGGTGCGCGCGTTGTCGAAGAAGACCTCGTTGAACTCCGAGGTGCCGGTCAGTTGGATGATCGGACGCACGTCGATGCCCGGCTGTTTCATCGGGACGAGCAGGTAGGACAGGCCCTTGTGCCTGGTGGAGCCGCGCTCGGTGCGGGCGACGACGAAGCACCAGTCCGCGACGTGCGCCAGCGAGGTCCAGATCTTCTGACCGTTGATCGACCACTCGCCGCCGTCCAGGTGTGCAGCGGTGCTGATCGCGGCCAGGTCCGAACCCGCTCCCGGTTCCGAATAGCCCTGGCACCACAGTTCGGTGACCGCGCGGATGCCCGGCAGGAACCGGTCCTTCTGCGCTCGGGTGCCGAACGCGAGCAAGGTGGGCCCGAGCAGTTCCTCACCGACGTGCGAGACCCGCGCGGGCGCGTGGGCCTTGGCGTACTCCTCATGGAAGATCACCTGCTGGCGCACGCTCGCCGCGCGGCCACCGTACTCCTTGGGCCAACCCAGGCAGGTCCACCCTGCCGCGGCCAGGTGCCGGTCCCAGGCGAGACGCTCGTCGAAGGCCTCGTGCTCTCGGCCGGGACCGCCGAGGCCGCGCAACTCACGGAATTCTCCGTCGAGGTTCTCCGCCAGCCACTCGCGCACCTCGGTGGCGAATTGTGCGTCTTGCGCAGCGGAAAACCGCCCGTCCGGCGCGGCGGTGTCGGATTCTGAGGTCTGGATCGCACCCACGCCGGTAGGATAACCTACCAAGCACTTGCTTTGTAGAGTGCGGACATGAGTAGCTCGCACGGACGGTGAGGACAACCGTGACAACCCCTGCACAAACGACACCGATGGCACTGCACCACGCCGCCCGCACGTTCGGCGCCACACCGGCCATCGCCGACGGTGCGGTCCGGCTGGACTGGACGCAGCTGCTCGAGGCCGTCCAGGAGGTGGCGCGAGCACTGATCGCGCGCGGTGTGCGCGTCGGGGACCGGGTGGCCATGTGGGCGCCCAACACCCACCACTGGGTGATCGCCACGCTCGGCGCACACTACGCCGGCGCGGCACTGGTGCCGTTGAACACCCGCTATGTCGCCGACGAGGCCGCCGACATGCTCGGCCGGGTGGAGGCAAAGGCCCTTTTCGTCGCAGGGAACTTCCTCGGCCGCGACCGGCTCGCCGAACTGCGCTCTGCCACACGGGATCTCGCCATCGACACGGTGGTGGTCATTCCGGTCGAGGCGGGCGGCGAGAACACCGACATCGCCGCTCTGGACTGGTCGGAGCTGGCGACCGTCGCCGAACCGGTCACGGTGGCCGAGGCGGAGGAACGCGCCGCGGCGATCGGCCCCGACGACATCTCCGACATCCTCTTCACCTCCGGCACCACCGGTCGCAGCAAGGGCACCCTGGTCGCGCATCGGCAGGCGCTGTCGGTGGTGCGGGCCTGGGCGGAATGCGCGACGCTGCGCGGTGACGACCGGTATCTGGTGGTGAGCCCCTTCTTCCACAACTTCGGCTATAAGGCGGGCATCCTCGCTTGCCTGGTCACCGGGGCAACGATCATCCCGCAGGCGACCTTCGACGTACCGGAGACCATGCGCTTGGTCACCGAAGAGAAGGTCACCGTACTGCCGGGGCCGCCGACTATCTATCAGACGATCGTCGACTTCCCCGAGCGCGACAAGTACGATCTGAGCACGCTGCGGGTGGCCGTCACCGGCGCGGCGACGGTGCCCGTCGTGCTGGTCGAGCGGATGCGTTCGGAACTCGAATTCGACGTCGTCATCACCGCATACGGTCTGTCCGAGGCCGCGGGATTCGGCACCATGTGCCGCGCCGACGACGACGCCGAGACCATCGCGAACACCTGCGGCAGACCGATCGCGGACTTCGAATTGCGACTCGGCGAGGCAGGTGAGGTCTTGCTGCGCGGGCCCAACGTGATGCTCGGCTACCTGAACGACCCGGTGAGCACGGCGGAGACCGTCGACACCGAGGGGTGGCTGCACACCGGAGATATCGGCACGCTCGACGACCGCGGGTATCTGACGATCACCGACCGGCTCAAGGACATGTACATCTCCGGCGGCTTCAACGTGTACCCGGCCGAGATCGAGCAGGCGCTGGCCCGACTGGGCGGGGTAGCCGAGTCCGCCGTCGTCGGGGTACCCGACACCAGGATGGGCGAGGTGGGCAAGGCGTACGTGGTACGCAAGCCCGGCTCGCGACTCACCGAGGAGCAGGTGCTCGCCCACGCCACCGCCCTGCTGGCCAACTTCAAGGTGCCGCGGTTCGTCGAGTTCCGAGATCAGCTGCCCTACAGCGCCGCCGGGAAAGTGCTCAAGCGTCAATTACGTGAGGAGAAGTCGTAATGTCGGAACCGGCAATCCCCGACGAGGGCGAAGTCGTCACCTACGAGACGCGGGGCCGCGTCGCGATTGTCACGCTGAACCGGCCGGACTACCGCAACGCGCAGAACTCGGTGATGACCTACGCACTCGACGCCGCCTTCGAGCGCGCCGTGGCGGACCCCGAGGTGGGGGTGATCGTATTGGCAGGCAACGGGAAACACTTCAGCGCCGGGCACGACATCGGCACCCCTGGCCGCGACCACCACGTGCGATACCAGAACAAGGCCGCGCTGTGGTGGGACCACGTCGACCGGGTCGGCGGCGACCAGCGTTTCGCCCGCGAACTCGAGGTCTATCTCGGCATGTGCAGGCGGTGGCGGGATATTCCGAAGCCGACCATCGCGATGGTGCAGGGCGCCTGCATCGCCGGTGGGCTCATGCTGGCATGGGTGTGCGACCTGATCATCGCCTCCGACGACGCGTTCTTCTCCGACCCTGTGGTCCGAATGGGCATTCCGGGCGTCGAATATTTCGCGCACCCCTGGGTGATGGGCCCGCGCGCAGCCAAAGAGTTCCTGTTCACCGGCGATCGATTCGGCGCAACGCAGGCCAAGGAATGGGGAATGGTCAACCGGGTGGTGCCGCGCGCGGAGCTCGAGGCCGAGACCATGGCGCTCGCCGAAAAGATCGCCACCATGCCGCAATTCGGCCTCGCACTGACCAAGAAGGCAGTCAACCAAGCCGAGGACCTGATGGGTATGCGTTCGGGGATGGACTCGGTTTTCGGGCTGCACCACTTCGCACACGCGCACAACGCGGAAGTCGGCGCCGACGCACTGGGCGGCATGAACGCCAAGTCGATGAAGGCCACGGCGAGCACCGCAGAACAGAACGGAACAACGTAGTGGATCTTGATCTCGACCAGGCGACCCGAGAATTTCAGCGGGAGGTCCGCGAATTCCTCGCCGCGAACAAGCCGACCCGACCGCTGCCCTCGATGGACACCAAGGCCGGCTTCGAGGCGCATCGCGGGTGGGAGCGCACCCTCGCCGACGCGCGCCTCTCCGTGGTCGCCTGGCCGGAGGAGTTCGGCGGACGCAACGCCTCGCTGCTGGAATGGGTGCTGTTCGAGCAGGAGTACTACACCGCGGGCGCACCGGGGCGGGTCAGCCAGAACGGCATCTTCCTGCTCGCGCCGACACTTTTCGAGCACGGCACGCCCGAGCAGCTGAAGCGGATCATGCCGCGGATGGCGCGCGGCGACGACATCTGGGCGCAGGCATGGTCCGAGCCGGAGGCGGGCAGCGACCTGGCGGGCATCCGCTCCACCGCCCGCCGCACCACCGGTGGCTGGCTGCTCAGCGGCCAGAAGACCTGGAGTTCGCGCGCCGCTTACGCGGACTGGGCGTTCGGGTTGTTCCGCAGCGATCCGGAGGCCGAGCGGCACAAGGGCCTCACGTACGTGATGTTCCCGCTGACCGCCGACGGTGTGCAGGTGCGCCCGATCCCACAGCTGGACGGCGAGCCCGGCTTCGCCGAGATCTTCCTCGACGATGTGTTCGTGCCCGACCGCGACGTGATCGGCGCGCCGGGCGAGGGCTGGCGGGTCGCGATGAGCACCTCCAGCAACGAGCGCGGCCTCTCGCTGCGCAGCCCGGGCCGTTTCAGCGCCACCGCGCAACGGCTGATCGATCTGTGGCTGGACAGCGGCGACGCTACCAACACCACACAGCGCGACGCCGTGGTGGACGCCTGGATCGGCAGCGAGGCCTACCGGCTGCACACCTTCGGCACCGTCACCCGGCTGGACGAGGGCGGCAAGCTGGGCGCGGAATCCTCGATCACCAAGGTGTTCTGGTCCGAACTCGACATCGCCATGCACGAGACCGCGCTGGCGGTGCTCGGCGGGGCGGCCGAGCGGTCCGGGCCGTGGACCGACGGATATCTGTTCGCGCTGTCCGGTCCGATATATGCGGGCACCAACGAGATTCAGCGCAACATCATCGCCGAGCGGCTGCTCGGACTACCGAGAGGAAGCAGCCGATGAGTGTGCAATACCTGTCCGGCGACTACCCGTCTCGAGCCATCTATTGGTCTGCTTCTACGACGCGGGAGTCGCGTATGGAAGGGAGCGCTCGATGAGATTTGCGCTCAGTCCCGAACAACTCGACTTCGGCGCGAGTCTGCGCAAGCTGCTCGACGCGGGACGCACGCCGAATGTCGCGCGCGCCTGGGCAGCTGGTGACCCACGCCCCGGCCGGGCACTGATCAGACAGCTGGCCGAGGCGGGTGTCCTCGGCCTCGCCGTCGCCGAGCAACACGGCGGCGTCGGCGCCGAACCGATCGATCTCGTCGTGGCGTTCCAGGAGATCGGGAGGGCCGCCGCGCCTGGCCCACTCGTGGAAAGCGCCGCAGCGATACCCGCACTGCTGCAAGCACTTCCGGACCAGAGCCTGGCGGCACGGTGGCTGCCCGGCTTCGCCGGGGGCGCGGCGCTGGGCACCGTGGCCTTCGCGACACCCGGCCAGTGCAGCGTCGCGCTGGACGCCGACACCGCCGAGGTCGTGCTGTACGCCGACGGCACGCAGCTGAGCACCGGCCATCGCGCCGGCCTGGTGCGGTCGGTCGATGCCGCGCGCCGGCTGTTCGCCGTCGACGCCGACGGCGTGGTCGCCGCGGGGCCGCAGGTGCGCGACGCCGCCACTGCCGGGTTCGACACCGGCGCGCTGGCCTGCGCGGCCCAGCTGCTCGGCGCGGGACGGTCGCTGCTGCACGCTGCCACCGAATACGCCAAGCAGCGCAAGCAGTTCGGCAAGCCGATCGGCGAATTCCAGGCTGTGAAACAGAAGCTCGCCGACGTGCTGATCGGGCTGAACCTTGCCGAGCCACTACTCTTCCGCGCCGCGCTGACCATGAGCGAACCGACCCGCGCCCGTGACGTGTCGGCCGCCGTGATCGCTTGCGGCGACGCGGCCTACCTGGCGGCGCGGGCCGCGCTGCAGGTGCACGGCGCGATCGGCTATACCGCCGAGTACGACCTGTCGCTGTGGCTGACCAAAGTGACGGCGCTTCGTTCCGCCTGGGGCACACCGGATCTGCATCGTTCCCGGATAGCTCGCGCGCTGCGCGACGACACCGTCGAAGACCGCGCACTGCGAGGCACCGCGTGAGCGCAGCGAGAACATCACCAACACAGCGCACGTCGCGCATGACGGTGCCGGGCGCCGGCGAGGTGCGGTCATGAGTGAGCGCAGCGAGCGAACCATCAACACAGCGCGCGTGCGCATGACAGTGCCGGGCGCCAGCGAGGTGCGGTCATGAGTACTTCCGAACATCAGGAGTTCATCGCGTCGGTCCGGGCGCTGCTCACCAAGCATGCCGAGTCCGCCGCGGTGCGCGCGGCGATGGATACCGAGCTGGGCTACGACCCAGCGCTGTGGCGGCTGCTGTCCGAGCAGATCGGGGTGGGCGCGCTGGCCATTCCCGAGGAGTATGGCGGTTTCGGCGCCAGCCTGGTCGAATCCCTTTTGGTGGTGGGCGAAGTGGGCCGAACACTCGCGGGTGTGCCGATGCTCGGTTCGGCCGTGCTCGGCGCGCAGGCCGTGTTGCTGTCGGAGGATGCCAAGGCGTGTGCGCGGCTGCTGCCGGGGGTCGCCGAGGGCACCAGGACGATCGCGGTCTGCTGGGCCGACGAGAGCGGCTGGGACGAGTTCGGCGTCCGCGAAGCGGACGGAACCATCACCGGCATCGCGCACTACGTGCTCGACGGGATGTCCGCCGACACTCTCGTCGTCGTGACCCCGACCGGTTTCTTCGAGGTCGAGCCCACCGCCGCGGGCATCACCCTGCGGTCCGCACCGACCATGGATCCCACCCGCAGGCTCGCCGAGATCGCTTTCGCCGCAGCGCCCGCCCACCGCCTCGGCTCCGGCGATCCGATGGCGGCCATCGCGCGACTGCGCGAAATCGCTTGGGCCGCTGTGGCTGCCGAGCAGGTCGGTGCCGCGGAACGCTGCCTCGAGATGACGGTGGAGTACACCAAGTCTCGGGTGCAGTTCGGCCGCGCGATCGGCAGCTTCCAGGCGCTCAAGCACCGCATGGCGGATATGTACGTGCTGCTGGAGTCGGCCAGGTCCGCGTCCGTCGCGGCCACCGCGGCCGTGGCGACGAACAGCCCGTCGGCCGCCGAGGACGTCTGGGCCGCCCGCGTGCACTGCTCGGAGGCGCTCACCGCCATCGCGGCCGAGACCGTCCAGCTGCACGGCGGCATCGCGATCACGTGGGAGCACGACGCGCATCTGTTCTTCAAGCGCGCGCACGGGGATGCACAGTTGTTCGGCACGCCGCGGCGGCCGATGCAGTCGGTGTGAGACCGGGCAACGGTCTCACTATGACTGCCCCCGGTCGCGGCGTGGTTCGACCGAAGGATGGGGCAGGCTCGCGACTCGGCGTCGGCGACCGCGAGCCGCGGGAACCTTCCACCGCGCACTCGACCGACCACCATGGCCGACGTCACGAGAAATAGATAGTTAGCCTATGTAATAATAATCGCGTGCAGCATGCTCAGGTGACCACAGCGGATGACATCGTCGTCGATCTCCTCGTCACCGCGGGCAGGCTCACTCGGCTGGCCGGGGTGATCAGCGGCGACGATCTGCCGCGGGCCATGTTGCGGGCACTCGCGGTGCTCGACGAACACGGTGCCGTACGGGTCAGTGAGTTCGCCAGGATCGACCGATGTTCACAGCCGGCAGCAACGGTGCTGATCGGCAAGCTGGTCGCGGAAGGATTCGCGACCCGACGCAAGGATCCGGACGACTCCAGAGCCGTAGTCGTCGAGCTCACCCCGGCCGGCCGCACCCGGCTCGCCCAGTCCCGCCAAGCCTTCGCCGACGCGATCGGCGGACGTCTTTCCGGCTTCGACACCGCGCGCCTCATGCGGCTGGACGCCGAACTACACGAACTGTTGGAGGCCTTGAAAACGGCTACGCGACAGCACAATCCGATATCGAGGGAACACCGATGAGCACTTCTGCTCCCGCCCGCGCGGCAGGCGCGGACACCACAGCGAACACCAAGCAGCCCAAAGCCGTGTGGGCGGTCGCGTTCGCAAGCGTGATCGCATTCATGGGCATCGGCCTGGTCGATCCCATTCTCAAACCCATCGGCGAACAATTGCACGCCTCGCCGTCACAGGTGTCGCTGCTGTTCACCAGCTACATGCTCGTGACCGGCGTGGCGATGCTGATCACCGGCGTGGTGTCCAGCCGGTTCGGCGCCAAGAAGACGCTGCTGGCCGGTTTGGCGATCATCATCGTGTTCGCGGCGCTGGCCGGTATGTCGGACACGGTCACGCAGATCGTCGGTTTCCGCGCGGGCTGGGGTCTGGGCAACGCGCTGTTCATCGCCACGGCGCTGGCCACCATCGTCGGTGCGGCCAGCGGCGGCGTTGCCCGCGCGATCATCCTGTACGAGGCGGCCCTCGGCATCGGCATCGCGACCGGTCCGCTGGTCGGCGGTGTGCTCGGCGGAATCAGCTGGCGCGGACCGTTCTTCGGCGTCTCGGTGCTGATGGCCATCGCGCTGGTCTGCATCGTCACATTGCTGCCGGAGAGCACCGAGCCCACGCGCCACACCTCGATCGCTGCGCCGTTCCAGGCGCTGCGCCACCGCGGGCTGCTGATCGTCAGCCTGACCGCGCTGCTGTACAACTTCGGCTTCTTCACCCTGCTCGCGTACACACCGTTCCCGCTGGACATGGGCACCTACGCGATCGGCTTCATCTTCTGCGGCTGGGGAGTGCTGCTGGCACTCGCGTCGGTGTTCCTCGCTCCGCGACTGCAGCGCAGATTCGGTTCGCTGCCGATGATGGGGCTCGCGTTGGGCCTGTTCGCGGCGGATCTGGCGGTCATGGCGGTGTTCGCCGAGCACAAGCCGGTGCTGATCGTCGGCACAGTGCTGGCGGGCCTGTTCCTGGGTGTGAACAACACGCTGATCACCGAGGCCGTGATGATCTCGGCGCCGGTGGAGCGCTCGACCGCGTCGGCGGCCTACAGCTTCGTCCGCTTCGCAGGCGGCGCCGCGGCGCCGTACCTGGCAGGCAAGCTCGGCGAGCACAGCATCGCGCTGCCGTTCTGGGTCGGCGCGGCGTGCACCGCGGCCGCCGTGGTTGTGCTGTTGGCCGGCCGCGCGGCCCTCGCGCACATCGATGACCACGACCCGGCGCCGCACAGCATCGAGGAAGCGCAGGCCATCACGGTCGGCGACGACTGACCCGGCGCATACCGGAGGCAGCCACGAGCGTGGCTGCCTCCGTCGTTTTCGGGCCGTGCGCCGGCCGCCGCGAGGAGTACGGTCGGGAGATATGACCGAAGCGAAGCGGGGACGTGTCAGGGTCGAGACCAGCCAGAAGCGGGTGCGGGTCTATCTGGGCGGGCAGCTGGTGGCCGACTCCGCCAGGCCGGTGCTGGTGTGGGAGAGCCCGCATTATCCGACCTACTATCTGCCCGTCGCGGACGTGCGCGCGAAGCTCGAGCCGAACGGAACCATCCAGCACTCCCCCAGCCGCGGCGATGCCACCGGCTACGACGTCGTGGTGGACGGCACGACCGGTGCCGGAGCGGCGGCGCGGTATCACGATTCACCGCTCGCCGAACTGCGCGAACTGGTTCGACTGGAGTGGAACGCGATGGACGAATGGTTCGAGGAGGACGAGCCGGTCTACGTCCACCCGCGAGATCCGTACTCTCGTGTGGACATCCTGTCCAGTTCGCGACACGTGCGAGTGGAGATCGACGGCATCACCATCGCCGACTCGCACTCGCCGCGCATCCTCTTCGAAACCGGCTTGCCCGCACGGTTTTACCTGCCGATGACCGACGCCCGGATGGACCTGATGAAGCCATCCGACACGCATACCAGCTGCCCCTACAAGGGCACCGCCGACTACTGGACCGTCCGCATCGCCGACAAGGAATATCCCGACTACGCCTGGGGCTACCGCACCCCGCTGCCGGAAAGCCAGAAAGTCGCCGGCCTCGTCTGTTTCTACAACGAGAAGGTAGACATCTACGTCGACGGCGAACTCCAGGAACGGCCCCACTCACCGTTCAGCTGATCCCTCGGTCGTACGGACGTCAGCGGTAGCCCGCGAGACCATCGGCCAGTGCCGCGTCGTCGCCGTCGCGGTGGCGGCGCGGGCCGGTTGATCAGACCGCGACCAGCGGCGGGTTGTCCTCTGCGCGGCGGTATCGGCCTGGGGCCAGACCGTATTCGCGTTTGAATGCCTTCGCGAAGGCGAATTCCGAGGTGTAGCCGACCTGACGGGCCACGCTGCCGAGGCCGCTGTCGGTTTCGCGGAGCAGGCGGGCGGCGGTGAGCATGCGCCAGCGGGTCACATACGCGAGTGGCGGCTCGCCGACGGTCGCGGTGAACCTGCGGGCGAGGGTGGCGCGAGAGACGCCCGCTACATCGCTGAGATCTGGAACGGTCCACGCCTTCGCGGGCTGCTCGTGCACTGCGCGCAGCACCGCTGCGACCGCGGTATCGGCGAAAGCGCCTGCCCAGCCCGTAGTTTGCGCGTCGGCTTGCTCGTCGAACCAGGCACGCAGGACGAACAGCAGCAGCGTTTCCAGCAGCGCGGGCACGGCGGCGTCGCTGCCGGGTCTCGGCTCGGCGATCTCGGCGGCCAGCAGATCGACGGCGCCGCGCAGCGCCGGGTGACGACCGGGACGCGCTGGGAGATGGATGAATTCGGGCAGATCGTCGAGGATCGGGTGGCTGCGCTGCCTGCCCAGTTCGTACGCACCGCACAGCAGCGCGGTCCGCACGCCCGGCCCGACAATCTCCCTCGGCTCCCCGGGCAAAGCCGTCTCGGTGACCGGACTGTCCAGGCTGTCGACCAGATCGTGATCGGCGCCGCGCGGCATGAACAGCACGTCCCCGACCCCGAGCGCCATCGGCTCGCCGCTCGGCGGCGCCACCCAGCACGACCCCTGCATCACGACGTGAAAGCCCGCGCCGGGCACCACGGGATATTTGCGGCCCCATGGGGCGTGCCGGATGAACAGGCCGGAGGTCGGACTGCCGGTGCGGATGGCCGCGACGGTCTCGCTCAGGATGTCCACAGATCCACCGTAGCACTCCCAGAGTGAGCGCTTCAGGCATACAAATGAGCTATGCAGCCATTTGTTTACTCATCTGCCAGTCATAGATTTTGATTCATGACATCGACCAACACCACCGGACCCACCAAGACCATCGCCGTCTACGGCGCCACCGGCCACACCGGCGGTTACCTGCTCACCGAACTGCGCCGCCGCGACATCATTCCAGTTTTGGTGGGTCGCAACGCCGATCGAATCCGGGCCGCCGCGACAGCCGCGGCCCTGCCCGACGCCGAGGTACGGGTCGCGGACCTGACCGATCACGCGGCCCTCGTCGCGGCGTTCACCGACGCCGATGTGGTGATCAGCAGCCTGCCGGCCTACGTAACCCACGGTCCCGCAGTGCTCGCGGCGGCTATCGACGCGGGCGCGCACTACACCGACATGTCCGGCGAGCAACTGTTCCTGCAGCGGGTTTTCGAGGAGTTCGGCCCGCGCGCCGAGGCGGCGGGCGTCAGCGTGGTCTCCGGCATCACCGACAGCAATCTGCCTGGTGATCTGCTCGGCTACCTCACCACCCGCCAAGCCGCCGGACCGGCCGAGGTGGTGGTGAGCCACCTGAGCAAGAGCGGCGGCAACGGGTCCAAGGGCAGCGCAAAGACGGTCTTCGCCAGCCTGGACTGGTTCCGCGGCGGTGGTTGGCACTACGCCGACGGCACATTTCGCACCGGCGCAACCGCACGCCACGGAAAGATGACGTTTCCCGGCGACACCCAGCCGACGGCGGTCGCGAAGTTCCCGCAGCCGCCGGTCCTGACCATCCCCCGGCACTCGGACGTCTCCTACGTCGAGGGCGTCCTTGCCACATCGATCCTCGACACGCTGAGCGGGTTCACCGCCGACATCATCGACTCGCTGCCCGACACACCCAGCGCGGACCTGCGCTACGACCTGGTCGTCGATGCCTTCGGCGCGGACGGCCGCGCAGTCCGCGGTGTGGTGAGCGGTGTCGACTCCTACCGTGATTCGGCGCTGATGGCGGTCGAGACCGCCGTCCGTCTGGCCGAAGGCGCCACCCGGCCGGGTGCGCTCGCCGCCGCCGAGGCCTTCGACGCGGCCGACTTCCTCGACGCGCTGGCGCCGTTCGGAATCACCTGGCACATCGAGGCGGATCGAGCGGGCATAGTCGAATGATGACCGACAACCGACCGCCACTCGCCGTCGCACTCGATCTCTCGCCCCACCCCGAGGGCGGCTGGTACCGCGAGACCTGGCGCAGCGCAGTCGAATTCGCACCGGCGGGCTACGACGGTCCGCGCGCGAGCGCGACCGGTATCTATTTCCTGCTGTTGCCGGGCGAGCGGTCGGCCCCGCATACGGTGCGCTCCGACGAGCTGTGGCTCTGGCATCGCGGCGGCCCGCTGGCGCTGAGCATCGGCGGCGAGGAGGTAATTCTCGGCCCCGACGTGGAGCACGGACACGTGCTGCAAGCGGTGGTGCCCGGCGGTGTCAGCCAGGCGGCCCGGCCCGCGGGCGAGGACTATGCGCTGGTCAGCTGCGTCGTCTCGCCGGGATTCGACTTCGCCGACTTCCGGATGGCCTGAACTCAGCGCACCGCAACCGAAGCCAGCTCGGCGAGCTCGTGCGGGTCGTGCGCACAGAACATCCGCACCCGGTCACCGTACTCGGCGCGCAGCGTGCGCAACCGCTCCAGGTTCTCCACCCTGGCTCGTCCCAGGGTGCTCGCGAGCACCTCGAAGACGCCGAGCCCGACCGGCGGACGCGCCTTCGTCGAGGCCAGCTGTTTGTGATGGAAATAGGCGTCGCCGCAGTGCAACAGCCAGCCGTCGCTCTGCCGGACCGCGACGCCGCTGTGCCCTCGGGTGTGCCCGATCAGCGGAATCAACAGGATGTCCTCGAGCACCGGCACCGCGGTGAAACCGAACCACGAATCGGCGCCGGTTTCGTGTGCGAGCCAGCGGGGTCCGTGCTCCCACTGGCACTGCCGGTATCGCAGCTTCTCGCCGAGGGTCGGACGCTGGGTCGCGGCGTCCAGTTCATCGGCGAAGACGTGCACGGTGGCGTCCGGGAAATCGGACAGCCCGCCCGCGTGATCGAGATCGAGATGGGTCAGCACGATGTGCCGGACATCCTCGCGCCGATAGCCGAGCGCACGGATCTGGTGCAACGCGGTCTGTTCCGGACGCAGCCGGGGCCGCAGCAGTCGTCCGGTGCCGGCGCCGAGCCTGCTCGCGTCGAGCACATCGGCCATACCGAACCCGGTGTCCACCAGTACAAGCCCGTCGGCGGTCTCCACGAGCAGGCAGTGGCCGACCAGCGCGCCGGTCAGCAGCCCACCGCTGCCGAGCAGCGCGCGCCCGCCGACCGGACACATCGTCGCGCAGTCCAGATGCCGCACCAGCATCGCGGAAACTCCCTCCTGCGGCGCCGGATCCGATCCGGCACGCCGGTCTTTCTGTTTCCGTCAAGGTAGCGGGATCACGGCACGGCCGCGACAGCGCGGTGCCCGGCACGGCGATCGGCAGGCGAACCGATCGCGTGGACGGCGCGCGCGTAGCCGGGTTACTCGGGGATTTCGAGCACGCCCTCGTCCACGGCCCATTTGATGGTGCGCTCCAGCTGCGGGCAGGAGTCGGGACGACCTGGCCCGAAGCCTTTCGCGCTCAGCTCGGCGAAGACCGGGCAGTGGCTGGCCGGGTTGTCGGTCCACTGCACCGAGGTCTGGTGCGAACTGCTCTTGCGCACCAGCACCTCACTCCGGCAGGCCTGACACCGCAGCGGAGTCAGGCCGTCCTCCAGGTAGCGCTGCTTGTCGACCACGGTCTGGGCGCGCACTTCGGCCCGCCGAGTGGGCTGGTCGGCGAAATCGGGTGCCTTCGCCCAGGTGACCATCAGACGTTGGCCTCGGCTTCCTCGACCTCGCGCTTGCGCCGCAGGTTCTCCGCGACCTCGGCTTCCCACGCCTCGTTCGCCTTGCTGGTATCCACCTCGAACTCGAAGCGCTGCGTCATTTTCTCGGTGACGTCGGCCAGGTCGACATAGAACTGGTCATACCAGCGACGCAGCTGATAGACCGGACCGTCCTCTTCGCACAGAAGCGGGTTCTCGACCTTGGACTTGTGCTTCCAGATCTCGACGTCCTGCAGGAAGCCGACGCTGATGCCCTCGGTCATCTTCGCCGCCAGCCGGTCAGCCATCTCGCCCTCGACGCCCTGCGGCTTCTCCAGGGTGATACCCCACTGCAGCACGAAGGAGTCCTGGGTAACCGGGTAGTGGCAGTTGATCAGTACGCTCTTGACTTCATAGCCGCTGTAGATGTTGATCAGCGGATTGATCATGTACGACGGCCCGAAGTACGACGCCTCCGACTTCAGCAGGGTGTCACCGCCGTACTTGGAGGCCATGCCGATGTCCGGCCTGCCTTTGGTCTCCAGGAACTGGGTGGCGATGTGGCCTTCGAAGACGTTCTTGAAGTACGTCGGGAAGGCGAAGTGGATGTAGAAGAAGTGGGCCATGTCGACCACGTTGTCGATGATCTCGCGGCAGTTGGCGCCCTCGATCAGCATCGAGTTCCAGGTCCAGTCGGTCCATCCGCTGTCGAGTTCCTCGGTGGGGTTGCCGTCCGCGTCGGTGTAGGGGCCCTTGATGTGCGGGATGGCGACCTCGGGCGGTGGCTGGCTACCCTCGTGGTCGTGCCAGACGAACAGCTGGCCGTTGCGCTCCAGAGTGGTCCACTTCCTGGTGCGTGCCAACGGCGGCACCCGCCGCGCGTAGGGAATCGCGGTGCACTTGCCGTTGGTGCCCGACCAGCGCCAGTCGTGGAACGGGCAGGCAATGTCGTCGCCCTTGACCTCGCCCATGGTCAGGTCGCCGCCCATATGCCTGCAGTAGGCGTCGAGTACCCGCAGTTCACTGTGGCTGTCGGCCCAGACGACAAGCTTGGTCCCGAACACATCGACCGCGTGCGGCTTGCCGTCACGGAACGTCTTGGCCAGGCCCAGGCAATGCCATCCCCGGGCATACCGGGTCGGCGTGGTGCCGACGTCCAGATCCCGGACCCTCGCACCGCTCCGCGGTGTTGGACGGGCCGCCTCGCGGGTCCCCGCGGGGTTACGCACGCTGCCGCCTCCGGGCCCGTCACTCGGCGGCGGTGGGGTAACTGCCATCGCGATTCCTCCTCCTTCTGTACTAGAACACGTTACAAAATTGCCGCCCTTGACGCCAGCGATTCACCCCACTTCCTGCATGGGTCCATTCACGACATGGGGTGAACACGGGTTCTCGACATAAATAGGAACCTGTTCTAGTCTCAGAGGCAAACGAGAGTTGGTTATCAATCGACCAGGCAGGAGCGGGTCCCGAGATGACGCAAGAAGTGACCGAACGGGTCGAAGCGCTGTTGCCGACGCTGCGCGAGCGCGCGCAGGAGGCCGAGGACCTGCGGCGCATCCCCGACGAAACCATGAAGGCGTTGCAGGAGACCGGCTTCTTCCGGTTGCTCCAGCCCAAGCAATGGGGCGGCCACGCGGCCGATCCGGTGGTCTTCTACGACACCGTACGCAAAATCGCCA
Source organism: Nocardia sp. 2TAF39 (assembly GCF_052114905.1). NCBI lineage: Bacteria > Bacillati > Actinomycetota > Actinomycetes > Mycobacteriales > Nocardiaceae > Nocardia > Nocardia sp. 2TAF39. Next base: position 8,802 of record NZ_JBFRFQ010000039.1, on the reverse strand, counting down.
GCGCGTGCGGCTCCACCGGCTGGGTAGCAGGCATTGTCGGCGTGCACAATTGGCATCTGGCGCTGTACGCGCAGCAAGCGCAGGACGACGTCTGGGGCGAGGACACCGAGGTGCGGATCTCCTCGTCTTACGCGCCGATGGGTGCGGGCACGGTCGTCGACGGCGGCTACCTCGTCAACGGCGCGTGGGCCTGGTCGTCCGGTTGCGACCACGCGACCTGGGCGGTGCTCGGCGGTCCGGTGATCAAAAACGGCAAGCCGGTGGACTTCGGCAGCTTCCTCATCCCCCGCGACGACTACCGCATCGATGACGTATGGAACGTAGTCGGACTGCGCGGCACCGGCTCCAACACCGTGGTGGTCGAGGACATCTTCGTGCCCACACATCGGTTCCTGAGTTTCCGTGCTATGAGTGAGCTGAAATCGCCTGGTCTGGAACAGAATTCAGATCCCGTATACAAGATGCCCTGGGGCACTATCCATCCCACCACCATCTCCACCCCGATCGTCGGCATGGCCTACGGCGCGTACGAGGCGCACGTCGAGCACCAGGGCAAGCGCGTGCGCGCGGCCTACGCGGGCGAGAAGGCCAAGGACGACCCGTTCGCCAAGGTGCGCATCGCGGAGGCGTCCAGCGACATCGACGCGGCATGGCGGCAGCTGTCGGGCAACGTGGCCGACGAGTACGCGCTATTGGTGGCGGGCAAGGAGATTCCGTTCGATCTGCGCGTGCGGGCCCGGCGCGACCAGGTGCGGGCCACCGGCCGCTCGATCGCCGCCATCGACAAGCTGTTCGAGAGCTCCGGTGCCACCGCGCTGGCGAACGACACTCCCCTGCAACGCTTCTGGCGTGACGCGCACGCCGGCCGGGTGCACGCGGCCAACGATCCCGAGCGTGCGTACCTGATGTACGGCACGCACGAGTTCGGGCTGCCCGTCACCGACGGCATGGTGTAGGGGGAATCGTGACCTCAACCGTGGAACTCACCGCCGAATCGACCTCGCGCTACGCGCAAGTGCGCCCCGACCTGCGGCTGCACTACCACGAGGCAGGCATCGGCAACGGCCCGACAATCGTCCTGCTGCACGGCGGCGGCCCTGGCGCGTCCTCGTGGTCGAACTTCGCACGCAACATCCCCGTGCTCGCGCAGAATTTTCATGTGCTCGCCGTGGATCAGCCCGGATACGGCCGCTCGGACAAGCCGACCGAGCATCCGCAGTACTTCGTGCACAGCGCCTCGGCGCTGAAGGATCTGCTCGACCACCTGGAGATCACCTCGCGAGTACACCTGCTGGGCAATTCGCTCGGTGGTGGCGCCGCGGTGCGATTCGCGCTGGACTACCCGGATCGGGCCGGAAAGCTGATCCTGATGGGCCCCGGCGGGCTGAGCACCAATCTGTTCGCGCCGGATCCGACCGAGGGCGTGAAGCTTCTTTCCACGTTCAACTACGAGCCGACCAGGGAGAACCTGGCGGCATTCCTGCGCATCATGGTCTTCGACCAGTCGCTGATCACCGACGATCTGATCGACGAGCGGTTCGCCTCGGCGAGCACGCCGGAAGCGCTGGCGGCGACCCGCGCGATGGGTAAGTCGTTCGCCGGAGCGGACTTCGAGAAGGGCATGCTCTGGCGCGACGCCTATAAGCTGCGTCAGCCGGTGCTGTTGATCTGGGGTCGCGAGGACCGGGTCAACCCGCTCGACGGCGCGCTCGTGGCGACGAAGGTGATCCCCCGCGCGCAGCTGCACGTCTTCGGCGGCTGCGGGCACTGGGCTCAGCTGGAGAAGTTTCACGAGTTCAACCGACTGGCCATCGATTTCCTCGCGGGCGTCAAGGAGGCTCGATGAGACACAATCGCGAAGCGCTCATCGTGCCGACGGGGTGCGGGAACTCCCGCAAGACACAGGAGGCTCGATGAGACACAATCGCGAAGCGCTCATCGTGCCGACGGGGTGCGGGAACTCCCGCAGGACACAGGAGAAGTGATGGGAATCCGCTCACTGGGATATCTACGCATCGAGGCGACCGATATGGCCGCCTGGCGGGAATACGGGCTCAAGGTGCTCGGCATGGTCGAGGGCAAGGGCTCCGACCCGGAGGCACTGTATCTGCGCATGGACGAGTTCCCGGCCCGGCTGGTGATCGTCCCCGGCACGAAGGACCAGCTGCAGCTCTCGGGCTGGGAGACCGCCAATGCCGAAGAGCTGCAGGACATCCGCAACCGGTTGGACGCGGCCGGCGTGCCCTACAAAGAGGGCGCCGCGGCGGAACTGGCCGACCGCCGAGTCTACGAACTGATCCGCTTCGACGACCCCTCCGGCAACACCCTCGAGGCGTTCCACGGTGCCGCACTGGAGCATCGCCGGGTGGTCAGCCCCTACGGGCACAGGTTCGTCACCGAGGAGCAGGGGCTCGGGCACGTGGTGCTCAGCACCAAGGACGACAAGGCAGCGCTGGAGTTCTATCGCGACGTGCTCGGCTTCCGGCTGCGCGACTCGATGCGGCTGCCACCGCAGATGGTCGGGCGCCCGGCCGACGGCGAGCCCGCCTGGCTGCGCTTCTTCGGCTGCAACCCGCGTCACCACTCGCTGGCCTTCCTGCCCATGCCGACGCCGAGCGGCATCGTGCACCTGATGCTCGAGGTGCGCAACGCCGACGACGTCGGGCTGTGCCTGGACCGCGCGCTGCGCAAGAAGGTCAAGATGTCGGCGACGCTCGGGCGGCACGTCAACGACAAGATGCTCTCGTTCTACATGAAGACACCGGGCGGATTCGACGTCGAATTCGGCTGTGAGGGTATGGAAGTGGATGACAGCGACTGGATCGCCAGGGAATCCACCGCGGTGAGTCTGTGGGGCCACGACTTCACCGTCGGGCAGCGGCAGCAGTGACCGAGAGGGCAGGCGAACGATGACCGCGGACGGGCGAGTCGAGATCGATCCACGGCAGTTCCGAAATGTGCTCGGGCAGTTCTGCACCGGCATCACGGTGATCACCACCCTCGACGGCGACCAGGCCCCGATCGGCTTCGCTTGCCAGTCCTTCGCCGCCCTCTCGCTCGAGCCGCCACTCGTGCTCTTCTGTCCCACCAAGGCGTCCCGGTCCTGGGCGGCGATCGAGAAGTCCGGGCGTTTCGGCGTGAACGTGCTCGCCGAAGAACAGCGCGAGGTGTGTGCCCGCTTCGGCTCCCGCGAAGCCGACAAGTTCGCCGACGCCACCTGGCACACCTCCGACCTGGACCTTCCGCTATTGGACGACGCGCTGGCCACTATCCAGTGCACCGTGGACAGTGTTGTAGATGGCGGCGACCATTACATCGTGATCGGCCGCGTCCAGGCGATGTCCGAGACGACAACCTCCGGCCGACCCCTGCTGTTCTACCGCGGCCAATACACCGCCATCGAACCCGAGAAGACCACCCCGGCCCCCTGGCGCGCCGACCTCGAACACTTCCTCACCACGACAACGTTGGACACCTGGCTGTAACCACCCGCGTAGCCACCGGGGCACACTCAGCTGCAGCACGCACAACGCCGCGTGTCAGTGGATACCGTAGCGACATGTCGTTACTCGACCGGCGGATCCGGCAGCCGCGTCGTAGACAGCTCCGGCATCCCGGACCTTCGTCGCGAGGGAACGCATCCGGTCCGGCGCGATGCGGCCCGCCTCGGAAAGCGAGCTAGCACCGCTCAGCGGTCACCTAGCCGGGCAAACGGGTGTGATCGGACATACTTTGGTTGCACCGGCGTGTTCCGACAAACGCCGTCACGCACACGTCGTGGCACCTGGCGGCGTTTGCAACGCATCAACAGGCCAGGGCGGGTGGGCACCGCGCAATCCGCCGAGAGCGCCCGAACGGGGGCTCCGCCACCCTCACGCACAGTCGGCGACTCCTCGACACGCCTACGGCTCAATTCGCCCGACTTATCGACGGTGCGGCGTAGGCCGAAGGGTGTAAGTTCGCCGACATGCCCAGCTCGGATGACAAGACTGTCGGCCTGGTCCTGGTCACCTACCAGAGCGCTGAGGATCTACCCGGATTCCTGGAGACCCTTCCGGCGGCGGTGGAGTCATACGAGGTCGATGTGATCGGCGTCGACAACGTCTCTACCGACCGCAGCGCCGGCATTGTCGAAGAATTCGGCGGCCGGGTTATTCGCAACCCCCGAAATGTCGGCCTGGCCGCAGCGATCAATCAGGGCGCCGCGGCGACCAGTGCAGAGTGGATTCTCATCGCCAACCCCGACACCAAACTCACACCTGGTTCGATCGCGGCGCTGATCGAGACAGCGAATGTCGACAAACGGATCGGTATGATCGGTCCACGTATCGCGCGGTTGAACGGCACGCTGTACCCGAGCGGGCGGCGGTTCCCGTCGCTGGCGGTCGGCATCGCTCACGCGCTGCTGGGCGTGATGTGGCCGGGCAATCCGGCGACTCGCCGCTATTTCGGTGAGCCCGTCACCGAGGTGAGCGATGTGGACTGGATTTCTGGCTGCTGCATGTTGTTTCGGCGCGAGGCGTTCGACGCGGTGGGCGGGTTCGACGACCGTTACTTCCTCTACTTCGAGGAAACCAAGATGGCCCTCGACATGCACCGGGGCGGATGGCGGGTCGTACTCGACCCGAACGTGGAGATCCGCCACCGAGAGGGCGGCAGTATGCGGTCCGCGCCGTTCCGAAAAGTCCGCTCTCACCACCGCAGCGCCCTCCGGTTCTACTGCGACTACCACAAGAGATCACCGTGGATCATGTTCGCACCGCTTGTAGCGGCTGGACTGCTCGTTCGTGGCCTGGCGGCGGTGACGCGGACCGCGCTGCTCCAGCGGGTTGAGAACCGCTAGACGAACGGCTGCTCGTCCAGGCCGACACCAGCGTGTATGTCGTCGAGGAGCTTGTGGACGACGGTATTGCCGGTGCGGGAGCTGGGCATGCACTGGGTGCAGTCGTCGTCTATTCGCCGCGTGTTCGAGGTGGCGACCACGTCGAGGATGCGGGAGCGTTTGATGTTGCCGAGGTTGTAGCCTGTGGCTGCGAAGCGGGGTTCGGCTTTCGGGGCGCACGGTGTCGCGGTATGCGGTCTGGTCGAGTTCGGCGGCTACCTGGTCCAACGCGAGGCCTGCGTGCCGAACTGTCCGGTGTCTGCTCAGACATGGACGCGTTGTACCAGCAGCTACCGACAGAAACCCGTTGGCTTCATCCATGATTGGTCATGTCGCCTATCGGTTAATGCTGCGGCGTAATCTTGCTTGACACCCACGGCTTCTCGCGTATGGCGTGAACTGAGCAGAAGCATCTTCCCCGGCCCTAACGACCACTGCTCGCAGGAAGCTCGTTGGGTCAGCGCGGTAACCGGCATCATAGCGCGTTCGCCAAGAGGGATCGGGTGTGAAGCCCGAACAGCTCGTGGCTGCTCCAGCCACGAGCTGCCGTTTCGTCGCGGCCGTGGGTCTACGCGTTCTTCAGGGTGCCGCCGTCGATGACATAGTCGGCGCCGACGATGTTGGCGGCCTTGTCTGACACCAGAAACGTTATCAACGCGGCAACTTCTTCGGGCTCGGAGATCCGGAGTGAGGCGATGGAGAACAGCTCGGGAATGGCGGCGAGGAACTCGTCGTGCTTTGCATCGTTGGCCGCCGCGAGCATCGCACCGAAGCTGTCGACGCCACGCCACAGTGGGGTGCCGACCACGCCGGGGGAAACGGTGTTCACACGCACACCCTGCGGGCCGAATTCCTCGCTGAGCCGCTTGCCGAAGCTGGTCAGCGCGGCCTTCGCTTCGCTGTAACCAACCGGACCCATCGCTGGTACTTGTGCGAAGATCGAGGACACGTTGACGATCGCGCCTCGTCGCTCGAGAATGCTGGGCAACGCTGCCCGCGTGGCCCAGATGGCGCTGAAGAAGTTGAGGTCGAAGAGGTTTCGCCACTGCCGGTCGTCGATGTCGAGGAAGCCGCCCAAGCCGAGTTCCTGGGCGTCGCCGCCACCGACGTTGTTGATGAGGATGTCGATTCCACCGAGTTCCGAAAGCGCCGCGTCCACTACTGCGGTCGCACCATCGGGCGTCGACAGATCAGCGGAAACGGCTGCCACACTGGCCTTTTCCAGTTCCGGAGAGATAGTCCGAGCCGCGCCCAGCACCCGTGCCCCTTCCGCCGACAGGGCTGCCGCGACGGCTAGACCGATTCCGCGGCTCGCTCCAGTGACAACGGCGGTTTTGCCGGCAAGTCCGAGGTCCATGAGGTTTTCCTTTCTCGACCTTCAGATCAATAAATAGGGTGCGAAAAGGGCCGCTGCGCGAGCACGAAGTAGTCTTTCAACTCTGCCGGTGCGGAATCCGTTGCGAGCCAGTCGATCACGACGTCGATCCTCCCACAACTGACATCTACGCGTCCCTGTTCGACCGTGGCCGGTCCAGAATCCGGCCCAGGTCGCACGTGAACCGCCCGAACAGGCTCGGCCGCACTCTCCCGCACATGGTCGACGGCTCTACGCCACGCCTGCGGCGAGTTGCGGGCTCGAGCATCCGCATAAGATGCGCGTGCCGTGCGTTGGCGTCGTTCCACAGCCGGTTAGTCGATCGACAGCCCAGCTGGACAGAGTGGGCACAACGATCAGGGTTGTGAGTCCGCTTCCTATAGCCCGACGAGGTCGGCCATCAGGTTCATGTGGTGCTCGAAGTAGTTGGCGCGGGCCTCGATGGTGCCATCGAGCCGACCGAAGATTTCAAACGTGACCAGGCCGAACAGTTGGGTCCAGCCGACGAAGACGCGGTCGAGAACTTCCTCGGGCAGGTCGGATGCCTGCTGTTCGATCAGTGCCCGCAGGTCCGCGCGCACCGGTTCGGGCAGGGGTGATGACAGTGGCGCGGGATCGAGGCGGCCCGCGGCGACGGCGTCGGTGGCTGTGGCGGCCAGCAGCAGCACCACCTTCGATGCCAGGGCGACAGTGTCTTTCGGCGCATCGTATCCGGGCACCGGGCTGCCGTAGAGCAGCCCGTATTCGGCCGGGTGTGCAGTGGCCCAGTCACGCACGGCCGAGCAAACCGCCAACCACCGCCGGCGATACTCGTGCGCAGGAGCCTGCGTGGCCGCTGCCGCGGCGGCCACGCCGAGGGACTGGTAGGCCTCGACGATCAGGGCGGTCAGCAGATCGTCGCGGCTCGGGAAGTACCGGTAGAGCGCGGAGGCGACGATGCCCATGTCCCGGGCTACACCGCGCAGCGACAGGTTCGCGCCGTCGACGGCCAGCCGTTTCCGAGCGGCCGCCTTGATCTCCTCGGTCATTTCGGCGCGGACCCGAGCGCGCAGTGACGGTGCGGACATACCCGCAGTGTAGAGAAAACTAACCACCTGAAGAACAACGAACCTTTTCGAGAACGCTGTTCTTGACATAGATCACCGTTCGCGCTTATCGTAATCCGAGTCGTCGAGAACAGTGTTCTCGAATCGGAACGCCAGACGGGATCACAGAACATGTCCATTCACATCGTCCTCGGAGCAGGTCCGGTGGGTTCGGCCACCGCAATGCTGCTTGCCGATCGGGGCGACGAGGTTCGCCTCATCACTCGCCGCGGCACCGGACCACAACACCCACGGATCGAGCGGATCGCCGCCGACGCTACCGATTCGTCCAATCTCAGTTCGCACAGCGCGGGCGCTACCGCGATCTATCAGTGCGCCCAACCCAAATACCACCGGTGGACCACCGACTTCCCGCCGCTGATCCAATCCGCGATTTCCACCGCGGAGAAGACCGGAGCAGTGCTTGTCACCGTCGGCAACCTCTACGGCTACGGCGCGGTCGACACACCGATCACCGAGCAACATCCGCTCCGTCCCAATTCCACGAAAGGTCGCACGCGAGCCGAACTCTGGAATGCGGCGTTGACCGCGCACCGAGCGGGCCGTATTCGCACTGCCGAGGTGCGCGGATCTGATTACCTGGGTGCCGGAGCGAATTCGGCGTTCACGGTCATGGTGCTTCCGGCCGTCCGCGCGGGAAAGCAGGGGCTGTTCCCCGGCGATCCGGATGCGCCGCACAGTTGGACCGCCATCGATGACATGGCGCGGACCCTCGTGGCTGTCGCCGACGACGAAACCGCTTGGGGCCGAGCATGGCACGCACCCACCGCGCCACCGTTGTCGGTACGCGCCCTCGCCGAACTGACCGCAGACCTCGCGGGCGCACCGCTCGCACGAGTGCGCCGCATGCCCGCGGCTGTGCTGTGGGCCGCGGGCCTGTTCAATTCGAATGCCCGCGAGATGCGCGAAGTGCGGTATCAGTTCGACCGGCCGTTCGTGCTCGATTCTGCCGCTGCCACCACAAGATTCGGCATCGAGCCCACCGCCACCGCGGTTGCCATGCAAGCTACCCTCGACAACCTGTGCACAGCGCGGGGCGCGGCGAGGCGATCATGACAACACCCGGTCCGACCCGGGCCGCTGCCGGCGCGCCCTGGAACTTTCCGAACGCCGACCGGGCAAGTGGCCGCGTGAAGGCGGAGTCACCAACCACTGAACCCTGTTGGTACATATGCTCGGTGACGCAGACACCACCCGGGCCGAACGGCGGCATCTACTTCTGCCCGCGCTGCCAGCCGCCGTCGATCTGAGTGTCCGCGAGAAACATCGCCTTCTCCTCGAAGCGTTGCGCACTAGTGTGTCGGTCCCGAAATTTTCGCCATATATTTCGCTAGGGAGTCGAGGATTTCCTCGGCTGTTTTGCGCCAGACGAAGGGTTTGGGGTTCTCGTTCCAGTTGGTGATCCAGGCGCGGACGTCTTTCTCCAGCGCGGCAACGCT